>JAKLDB010000001.1:0-51766 GCA_022703745.1 Patescibacteria group bacterium
AGAGGGGAGTTTAGAAGTGCGGTAATGGCACTGAAGTTGGCGGAAGCGGAGATACTGAAAAACAAGGTTGGCGAGTCACCAGTTTATTTGTTGGACGATATTTTTTCCGAGCTGGATGAGGAGCGCAGAAAGAAACTCTCAGGAGTGCTTAAAGACGAGCAGGTGTTTATTACTACTAGTAATGAAACGGTTGAGAAGTTGTTTGATAGCCCGGCGGTCTTTATAGTTGAGGGCGGGAAAATCAGCGTACCTGTTACTTAATCAGTGCTGACACATAGGGCAGTAGTGGGTGCCCCTTCCAGCGACGCGGATTTTTGTGATGATGCCCTTGCAACTACGACAGGGCTGACCTTCGCGCTCGTAGACGGCGAGGTAGTTTTGCATTTTGCCCATCGAGCCTTCGGGAGTGCGGTGGGTATTGATGCTAGTGCCGGAATATTTAATGCCTTTCTCTAAGACCTTTTTGATGGCGGCATAGAGTTTGGTGACCTCTGGTTTGGTGATGGATCTGCCGAGGCGGGTGGGTTTTAGGCGGGCATAGAATAACGCTTCGTCGGAATAAATATTGCCAATGCCGGTGATCAAGGATTGGTCGAGGATGATGGCTTTGATGTTGGCTTTGGGGTGGCGCTGAATAGCACTCCATAAAAAGGGGGGAGTGAATTTTTTGTCGAAGGGTTCTAGTCCGAGTTTGGCGAAAAACTTATCTTTAAAAACATCTTGGGTGGGGGTGAGTTTCACCCAGCCGAAGCGACGCTGGTCGTTGAAATAGAGATTGCCTTTAGATAATTCGAACCAAACCCGGGTGTGTTTGGAGGGCATGGCCTGGGAAAAGTTCTTATCGGGATGGCCGTAGTTGAGGCGCTTGCCGCCAGTGGTTCGGCCAGGCTTTTTGTCTTTGGGAATATAGATGAGCTGACCGGTCATTTTGAGATGAATCAAAATCGAGTAGCCTTTATCTAAATCAATAATGATGCCTTTGCCGCGACGAGAAATTTTTTTAATGGTGCGTCTCAGGATTTCCTGGGGTATGGGGTAGGCGGTTTTGCCGCCGACTTTTTTGGACTTGGTTAGTTTAGGATTCCATAGAAAACTTTTAGCCGAAAGAATTTCGACATGTTTAATTTTCTGCCCGACAATGTGTCGGGAGAGACCTCGGACGACTGTTTCGACTTCGGGGAGTTCAGGCACTACTTTACAGATTTAGTATCACCCCAGTTGGGGCCAGATTCGATATCCACATGGATAGGGACATCTAGTTGATAGACATTTTCCATTTTGTCTTTGACGAGTTTGGCGACTTTTTTAATATCTTTGGTCGGGACTTCCAGTACTAGTTCGTCGTGGACCTGCAGGAGTATTTGGCTCTTAGGGCTGACTTTGGGTAGCTCCTTGGCAATGGAGAGCATAGCGGCCTTCAGGAGGTCTGCGGCAGTACCTTGAACAGGCATATTGATAGCGGCTCTGGCGGCACCAGCTCGGACGGCGGGAATGTGCGATTTGATTTCAGGGATATACCGACGGCGACCAAACAAGCTTTCGACATAGCCATGCTGTTTTGCAAAAGCGGAAGTATCTTCCATATATTGTTTGATTTCGGGATGGAGCTCGAAATATTTGTGGATGTAGTTGGTTGCTTGGTTGATAGTCATATTAGTACGGGCGGCAAGCCCGTAAGGGGAGACGCCATAGATGATGCCGAAGTTAATAACCTTGGCGTTGCGTCGCATCTCTTTAGTAACATCTTTTTGTTTGACCCCATTTACTTCGGCAGCAACGGTGGTGTGAATATCCTCGCCTTTATTGAAGGTACGAATCATTCGTTCGTCATGGGCGAGGGAAGCAATGACACGAAGTTCTATTTGGGAATAGTCGGCGGAGATTAAGCGAAAGCCTTTTGGAGCGATAAAGGCTTTACGAATCTCAGCACCAAGCTCTGACCGAATAGGGATATTTTGGAGGTTGGGGTTTTTAGAAGAAAGCCTTCCTGTAGAGGTGTCTTGTGCGTAGGTGGTGTGGATACGATTATTCTTGTCCACCATTTTCGGTAAGGTGTCGAGGTAGGTATTTTGGAGTTTGGTAAGCTGGCGGTATTCCAGAATGTGTTTGATGACAGGATGTTCGCGGTAGATTTTTTCAAGCTCAGCAACACCTGTGGAATAACCTTTTTTGGTTTTGCCAATATCTAGGGTGGAGAGTTTAAGGTCTTTGAAAAGGAAGTCTGCGAGCTGGGCAGGGGAGCCGATGTTAAACTCCTTTTTTGAATATTTGTAGATATTTTTTTGGAGCTTCTGGGTGCGCTCGGTGATTTGCTCGTTTAGCTTGTTTAGTAGTTTAATGTCTAGCCAAATACCCGCCCTCTCCATCTTGCGGAGAATGGGGTCGAGTTTTTTATCGAGGTCTTTGGCGAGCTTGTTGTTCCCAGCGACAGTTTTTATTTTCTGTGGCTGGGACTTATTAAAAAAAGTTGGTTGTCCTCCCGTGGTCAGAGTGCCATTAGGGATTTTTTCGTAGAGAGTTCTGAAACCCATTCGGCGGAAGAACTCGGCAACACGGAATTTGTCGAAAGTAATTGCCTCTGCCTTTTCTAAATCTAGTTTGATCGGAACGTTGGTGTGGATAGTGGCTAGCCCTTGGCTTTTAATAGCATTCTTCTCATTCTTCTTTAGTTTTTCGGCAATGGTTGGAGAAATTTTATCCAAATTTTTGTAGATAGTCTCAAGATTTTCAAACTCTTGCAGAAGCTTTAGAGCGGTAATTTCGCCAATACCAGCGACACCTGGGATATTATCCGAAGGGTCGCCGCGCAGTCCTTTGAAATCGATAACCTGTCCTGGTTTAATTCCTTTAACTTTGAAAACTTCTTCGGGAGTGTAGGTGGTGATGTCTGAGAAGCTCTTGCGGGGAGCGTAAACGAAGGTGTGGTTGTTTACAAGCTGAAGGGCGTCCATATCTCCAGTAGCGATGTAGGTATCAATTTCGGTTGGTGCTTGTTTGGCTAATGTGCCGATAATATCGTCTGCTTCAAAACCGTCTTTAAGAAAGATGGGAATGTTGAAACTTTCGAGTAGTGCTTGGACTTCGGGGATTTGGTCGTAGAGTTCCTGTGGAGCTTTGATGCGAGTGGCTTTGTATTCGACATACTCTTTGTGACGGAAGGTTGGTGCTTCGGTATCAAAAGCGACCGCAATGTAATCCGGTTTGAGTTTGGTATAGATGTTTATAAGCATCACAGCAAACCCATAAATAGCACCGGTAGGCTGTCCGCCAGGAGAAGTGAGCTCGGCACGAGAGAAGGCGTGAAATGCTCGATGCACAAGCGAATTGCCGTCTATTAATACCAATTTCTTTTTTGCCATATGTATATTATAAACCCCGACGCGGGGTCGGGGTTTATTTATCAAGACTAGATTGGGTTAGCGGATTCGGTAGACCAGAGTGACATTCACTTGGATGGCGAGACTTCCAGATTGGGTGTTTGGGGCGCTATCTACCGCACCACCTCTACCACCGTAGCCATATAATGGGCCAGGGGTTTGGTTGTATTCGTTGATAGAGATCAATCGACCGAGACGGAAACCACCATCCTCGGCCATTTGCCTAGCTTTATCCTTGGCTTTTTTAATTGCTTCTTTACGGGCTTCGGCAACCTTGTCGTCTTGATTTTCAACAGTAAAGAGGAGTTGCCCGACCTCATTTGCTCCAGCGGCAGTTACCACGCTTAATACCTCATCGGTCTTGTTTAAGTCACGAATGGTAACCTCAAGACTATGGCGACCGGTATATCCGGTTATACGAGTTCCAACTGTAGAGGAGTAAGTTTGATCTGGATAGATGTTGTAATCTACAGTTTTGATATCCGCTTCTTTCACGCCGGTTCCCAGAATAGCAGCCGTAATCTTGTCCGAAGCGCTGGATAGTTGGCTTTCTACTTCGGCAACAGTTTTACCGGTCTTCATTACACCCACATTAACTTTGGCAATGTCCGGTGTGGCATATACAGTAGAGTCGGCATTGACAGTGAGTCCTTCCATCTGACCAGTAGTTACTGGGCGAGAACCGTAGGCAAATAGACCTGCAGCGGCAATAACGAGAATGAGTATGGCGAGGGTTAGTCCAACGTTTCGGTTGCCAGAAGGAAGAATAATGGACGGTTTGGGGGTGACTGGCGGTGCTGGAGGAGGAGTGAAGCTAGTCCCAGGTTGCTGGGGTTCGACTGGATTGAGATTTTGGTCAAATTCAATCATAGGTAGTTTTCTTAAGTAGTATGTCTAACAATTGATTCTAGCAGATTTTGAGCAAACTGGCGCTCATTGTAGGGGATAAGACCTTTTTTGGTGGCCATTTTAGTCTGGGCTCCCATCGCTAGGAGCATAACGGTATCTTGGGACTTGGCTATCTGAAAGGCTTTTACTAGAGCATCTTTGCGGTTGGGCACGGTAAAGAGATTAACGCTTTCCCGGAAGTTGGGTGGAATACCTTTTTTGATCGATTCAATAATATCTAAAGGGTTTTCGCTACCCGGATCCTCCTCGGTGAGGATGATGGTATCGCAGTACTTACTAGCTACTTCGCCCAAAAGAGGGCGCTTAAGTTTATCTCTATCACCAGCACTACCAAATACGGAAATTAATTTGCCTTTGGTAAATGTACGTGCGGTAGAGAGCGCTTGGGTGAAGCCGTCTGGGGTGTGGGCGTAATCTACGATGACAGTAAAAGGTTGTTTTGCATCAATACGTTCCATTCTTCCCGGCACGGTAGTAACTTTTTCTAATCCCTGCTTTATATTGTCGAGGGTAATACCTAGAGCTAGTGCTGCGCTAATGGCGGCAAGGGCGTTTTGCACATTGAAATTGCCTGGGAGATGAAGGTGAATCGTAATATCTCCGAGCGGTGTTGATATATCAAAGACAGTCCCTGTTTCATCTTCGCTAACAATTTTTGCGGAGACGGTGTTGCTAGTGGTGGTAGTGCCTAAAAATTCATTTACCGAGTAGAGGTAGGTTTTGTCGGCGGCAATCTGAGTGAAGAATTGAGCAGAAGGATCGTCTGAGTTAATTACTGCTACCTTCGGTGTATTGGTTTTGCGACGAGAAAGGAAAAGCTTTTGAAAAAGTTTGAGCTTGGCATCTCTGTAGTCTTCAAAGGTAATGTGAAAGTCGAGGTGTTCTGGGGTTAGGTTGGTGAATACAGCCAAGTCGTAATCTACTCCAATGACTCGGTGTTGGGCGAGGGCGTGGGAGGAGGTTTCTAGGATGGCATAGCGACATTTTGCAGAAGCCATTTTGCGAAGGAGCTTTTGGAGCTGGAAGGGACTGAAGGTGGTCATTTTAGTTTCATTAATCCAGCGGTTTTTCCCCAACCAGAAGTTTACAGTAGTAGCGAGCCCTACTTTTTCTCCTGCTTCCTCTAAGATATTGGCAAGTAGATTGCAGGTCGTAGTTTTGCCGTTTGTTCCGGTGACGCCAATAACTACCATTTTTCGAGAGGGGAATCCAGCAAGAGCCGCTGCTCCTATCCCGCGTGTTTTATGGTAGGTTTCATACAGTGGAGAAGAGGGGGAGAAGGTTTTGCCGAGAATTTTTTTAATAAGTTTTTTCATATTATTTACTAAAAAGACGATATAGTTTGTATATAAAAGGATTGGTGGGAAGTTCAAGTGTTCCAAGGTACTCTATTTCTTCTCCGGCAAATCCACGTTTAAATCTAGTAAAACCGGCCCAAGGATGGGTGGGACTAGGATCTATTCCCCAGAAGTCGTAGTTGCTAAACCCACGTTCGCGAGCGTCTTTTATAGCGGTAAATTGGAGTAGGTGGGGAGCCATGAGTTCGCGGTAACGATTGTCCGAAGAACCGTGGACGTAGGTTGCAGATTTGCCAAAATAATTTACTAGAATTGCAGCCAATATTTCATTGTTACGACGAGCAACCCAGAGATCTTGCATACCGATAGGGTGCAATATGGAGTATTGGAGTTGGTAGTAGTGGTCGGAGTGAGGAGAAAACCCTTGGCGAGTAGATGTTTCGCGAGTGAGTTTTAGAAACGTCTGAAAGTCTTCGGGGTGGTCTGATTTATTTATGGTTATTTCATGACGTTCTGCCAAGTGGATATTGTACCGAGTTTTAGACTTCATCCGGTTCAAGAGTTGTTCGGGGCTAGGAGAGAGATCGAGAATGGATGAGTGGCGTGGTTGGATATTTTTACGGTTGTGTATAAATTTCTGAGAGGTATAAAAACGCTCTATAGCAATGTCTGTGATCTTAGCGGGCGGATCTATCCGGAAGAAAATAGTTTTTTCTTCTTTCGCAATCCTTTGTATTTCTGCAAGTAATATAGAGGCAGCTGTCTGAGCGATAGATAGGGGCTGACTTTTGTCTATAAGTTGTCCGCGAGGAGAGTAGAGGATAGATTGTCCGAATCCTAAGCTTAATTTGATTACTAGAAGTTCGGCCACTATATCGTTGTTGTCCTCAACTACTAGTCTCCATATTTTGTTGCCAAGTTTTTCTTGAAAATCTCCCCATGCCCAGCTTTGCAAAAAATGACCAGATGGGCTGCTGGTGAGATAGGAGTCCCAAACGGTAGGTGTGGCAACGGCTAACCTCATACCTAGGATTTTACCAAAAAATGCGCTTCAGGACTATTGTTTTTAGTGATATAATGCTCTGGTAAATGAAAATTTTAGCTATTGAAACATCTTGTGATGATACTTCGGTGGCGGTACTGAAGGGTGGAGGCGAAAGGGCTTTAGTGCTAGCTAGTTTGGTTGCTTCGCAAGAAAAACTACATGCTCGTTTTGGCGGAGTAGTTCCCGAGGTTGCATCGAGAAGACATTTAGAGACTATTTATCCGCTAATCGAGTTGGCATTAAAAAAAGGCAAGCTCGCGGTGGTGAAAATTGATGCTATTGCGGTAACGACCAACCCAGGACTGTTAGGCTCTTTGTTGGTTGGGGTGAGTGCGGCTAAGACCTTAGGGTATTTGTGGAACAAGCCGGTTATTGGGGTTAACCATTTGCTGGGACATATCTATGCTGGTTGGCTGGGGGGAGAGAAGGTGGAATATCCCTTGGTTTCTTTGGTAACGAGTGGAGGACATTCGGAGATTATTTTAACAAAACATACTGGGGAATATATATATGTAGGCGGAACGAGGGATGATGCTGCTGGGGAAGCTTTTGACAAAGTAGCAAGAACTCTTGGCCTCGGTTATCCGGGTGGGCCGGCTGTATCTAAAATTGCTCAAACGGGAAAGAGGGGGAAGATAAAACTGCCACGTCCAATGATTGATGAAAACAATTTTGATTTTAGTTTTTCGGGACTCAAAACAGCGGTAACTCGCTTGAATGGAAAACCTGCAGATATTGCTTATGAGTTCCAGGAAGCAGTGGCTGAGCTACTAGCTAGTAAACTTTTTGCTGCGGTTGAAAAGTATAGGGCTAAGACGGTACTTATTGGCGGGGGAGTGGCGGCAAATAGAAGACTTAGAGATGAGGTGGCGGGATTGGCGGAAAAGAGGAAGGTAAAATTAATTATTCCAGAGTTTAAATATTGTACAGACAATGCGGCAATGATTGGGATGGCGGCTCTTTCCAGAACCTCTTCTCTAAAAGGAGAGAAATACAAGTGGTACAATGCCAATGTGGTAACAGATTAGAATATGGAAAAAAGCTTTAATTTTGTTGAACTAGAGCCAGAAATTTATCGCCTGTGGGAAAAGGTGGGGGCTTTTACGCCCAAAATAGATCCAAAGAAAAAGCCATATGTGATTACAATGCCACCCCCGAATGCATATGACCAATTGCATATTGGGCATGCGTTGTTTGTGGCGGTGGAAGACATTATGGTTCGCTACCACAGGCTTAAGGGGGAGCCCACGTTGTGGCTACCGGGAGCAGATCATGCGGGGTTGGGGAGCCAAGTCTTTTTCGAAAAGCTATTGCAGAAGGAAAGAGGAATCAGCCGCTTTGAGTTGGGTAGAGAAAAATTTGTGGATGAATTGCATAAGCATATGACAGCTACTCGTGAAGTAATGGAGAACCAATTGCGCAAGCTTGGTGCTAGCTGTGATTGGACTCGGAAGAAGTTTACCCTAGACCCAGATGTAAGTAAGGCGGTGTATTACACCTTCAAGAAAATGTATGACGAGGGATTGATTTACCGAGGGGAACGGATTGTAAATTGGTGTAGTAAGTGTGCGACTGGACTCTCGGACTTGGAGGTAGATCACAGAGAGGTAGAAGGAACGCTTACTTATGTGAAGTACCCCTTTGTCGATGGTTCTGGGTTTATGGTAGTTGCAACAACTCGTCCAGAAACAATGTTTGGAGATACTGCAGTTGCGGTGAACCCAAGCGATAAAAGATATAAGGACCTGATTGGAAAAACTCTTAAGCTTCCTCTGACTGAAAGGGAGATACCAGTAATTGCGGATGAAGTGGTGGACAAAGATTTTGGTACTGGTGCGGTAAAAGTTACACCGGCACATGATCCAACTGACTTTGAAATTGCGGGAAGACACAATCTTCCACAGATTTTGGTTATCGACGAGAGAGGGAAGATGGCGGAGATAGTTGGTTCACCTTACGCAGGGATGAAGGCAGCGGAAGCCAGGGAAAAAGTGTTGGCTGACTTAGAGAAGCTTGGATTAGTGGAAAAACAGGTGAAGCATATACATAGTGTAGGGCACTGCGAAAAGTGTGGAACAATGTTGGAGCCGTTTGTTTCAAGACAGTGGTTTGTAAAAATAGAGCCTTTAGCTAAGCCAGCTATTGAGGCGGTGAAGACGGGAAAGATCAAATTTATTCCAGAACGTTTTGAAAAAATATATTTCAACTGGATGAATAATATTCGGGATTGGAATATTAGTAGACAAGTTTGGTGGGGACATCGGGTTCCGGTGTACTATCTAGTTTCGGACAAAGAAAAGTTTGTTGTAGCAGAGAGTGCGGAGGAGGCAAAGATTTCTTTAGGAGGGCCAGTGGAACAAGATCCCGATACTCTAGACACATGGTTCTCTTCGGCATTGTGGCCATTTACTACTTTAGGTTGGCCAGAATCCACTCCTGACTTCAAATACTTTTATCCGACAACAGTGATGGAGACCGCATATGATATTATCTTTTTCTGGGTAGCGCGGATGATAATGATGGGCTTGTACTGTACTGGGAAAGTCCCTTTTAGTATGGTCTTTTTCAATGGATTAGTGAGAGATAGTCAGGGCCAGAAGATATCCAAGTCGAAGGGGAATATTGTGGACCCGCTGGTAATGGTTGAGAAATATGGGGCAGATGCCCTAAGGATGGGCCTTATTGTCGGGACAGCTGCAGGAAACGATACCAATGTTTCTGAAGACAAGATACGAGCATACCGAAACTTTGCCAATAAAATCTGGAATGCAGCACGGTTTGTGACACTTAAACAACCCAAGGGGGTGGCTATAGATAAAGTAGAACTAAATGAAAGAGACAAAGAGGTGCTGAAAGAATTTGGTGGGGTAGTGGGTACCCTTACCAAGCTGATGGAAGACTATCAGTTTGGTCAGGCAGGTGAACTTATTTATGAATATTTTTGGCACACGTTCTGCGACAAGATAATTGAGGAGTATAAGAATCAGCTGGATGATAACGCCAGAAGTAAAGCAGCCGGAGCAGTACTTCACCATATTCTAAAAAACTCTCTCATCTTATTACACCCATTCGTGCCGTTTGCTACAGAGGCGGTATGGCAAGAGCTTTATGACGGAGAGGTAATAACTGCGAATTGGCCAACTAGTCGACCAAATTGAGTAAGAAGTTGGGAAGAGAGGAAACAATACCACTACCGCCAGAGGCGGTGTATTGGGGTTTGTAGACTTTGACTATTCCTCCAGAAGGGAATTCCATTAGCACCCATTGGGTGGTTTCGGCAACAATTAATGCACGGTAGTTTTGCTGGTAGTTGGTGTAGGCCATTGAGTCACTGATTGGGGGATAGGCAAGACGATCTTGCATCCACATAGTCTCTGCTCCAGTTGCTTTGTTGAAGCTGTGGATACTTTCATTGGGGAAGATGACTAGGATATTACTACCTTGGCCATACCAGAATCTGCCTCCATCTTGGTAGGCGTAGTATAGGTCGCTGTTGATTGGAGGGAGGATACCAACAAGGCTGTCGTCGGGGGTTTCAGCTGGGGAGGTTGTCTGATTTGGTTGGGGACTTCCCATCATAGTCGAAGACATGATGGCATCTTTTTTGATTTGGTTTGGATCAAGTGGCCAAGTAATATCTAGAAATTTTCCAGTAAAAGTAGAAGATGAGCTATCTTCTGGCTTCTGTAAGATAGAGAGGATTGTGTTTTGTTCTTCTGCGGTAAGTTGGCGCTCAGACTGGGCGGGAGAGGAGAGTTTGGTTAGTACAGGAACAGCCTCGGCAACGATAAGGCCGAGAAAAATCATGGTTAGAAATAAGTGACGAAGCTTTGGCATAAAAGAAAAGCGGTTGAGATTCCGCCCCTTTCACCTCTGATTTCAGTATAGCACTTAGTCGGTTTCGTTTCCTCCGACAACCCGAAGTAGCTCATCTAGAGAGGTTGTGCCTTCCAGTACTCGGGCTAATCCATCTTGGGCGAGGGTAATCATTCCTTGAGAAATGGCTAATTGGGCAAGTTCGGTTGCACTCCCACCTCCATTAATCTTTTCTTTTATTTCCGGAGTGATCCGCAACACTTCGAAGATGCCAATGCGGCCATGGTATCCTGTTCCATTGCAAGCGTCGCATCCTTTGGGGCGGTAGATAGTTTTGGGGAGAGCAGAAGGAGAGATGGATTTGATTTTTTCTAAATCCACACCTTCTGGTGAGTAGGCTTCTTTGCATTTGGGGCAGAGGCGACGAACTAGTCTCTGGGCGATAACGAGACGAAGAGCGTCGGAGAATAGCTTGGGTTGGGCACCGAGTTCTACTAGTCGGGGAATAGCGCCTGCAGCGTCATTGGTGTGCAGGGTGGAGAGGACGAGGTGTCCAGTTAGTGCGGCATCTACCGCAATATTGGCAGTTTCTTTGTCCCGGATTTCTCCGACTAGAATAATGTCTGGGTCTTGGCGGACGATAGAACGAAGGGCGTTGGCGAAGGTATAGTCTTCTTCTGCGTTGACTTGGGTTTGGGTAATTCCTTGGAGGCGGTATTCTACAGGGTCTTCTACGGTAATAATCTTTGAATCTGGTTTGTTGATAGTATTCAGGATTGCGTAAAGAGTGGTGGTTTTACCAGAACCGGTAGGGCCGGTGTTTAGGATAAGGCCATTGGGTTCGTGGATTGCAGAGTCTACCCATTGTTTTACTTCAGGTGAGAAACCGATCTCATCTAAGTTGATAAAGCTTCCTTCTTGGGGGAGCAGACGTAGAACAGCAGATTCTCCATATTGTGTGGGGAGGATTGAAACGCGGATGTCGTAGGTTCCTTTGGGAGTGTGGATGGAGAAGCGTCCATCTTGGGCAGTTTCGGTGAGGTTGAGTTTTAGTTGGGCCAACATCTTAATGCGGTTGGTCAAAGCGTCTAACCGATCCAAGGGAAGGTTGGTAATGTCGTGGAGAACACCGTCTAGTCGGAAGCGTATACGGACACCTTCTTTGGTAGGTTCGATATGAATGTCTGAAGCACTCAGGCCAATAGCGCCAGCAAAAATAGTTTCAGTTAGCTCGCTGGTTGAGGCGGTAGTGAGAGCTGTTTGAAGTTCTTCTAAGTTGGTCAGTTTAGAGAATTTTTCCTGTAGTTTGGTGTCGATATTTATATCGTCAACTTTAGTTTGGGTAGGGGAAAAGGTGTCGTAGACTCCCAGTAGATATTTCATTGAGGAGGGGGACACCAGTACTGGCTTGAATTCAAATTCGTCTAGTGCAGAAAGCTTCTTTAGGGCATCTATGGTCATGGGATCTTCTGGGTTTGAAAGTGCGAGGGAGATTTTAATCCCATCTTTTTCATAGGCAAAAATGTTGGCGGAATGGGCGAGGTCTTTGGGAACAATGCTAACGGCAGATGGATTGGGTTGGAAGCCAACCATGTTTTGGTAAGTGAGGTTTAGTTCAGACGCCTTCTTCTGGGTATATTCCTCTTCCTTCTTTCGTTGAAGATTGGTTACAAACTGCTCCATTGGAGCGTTGTCTTCACTGTTAGAATGAGGGGTTTGGTCGGTCATGTTATTTAGAGTTTATTTTTACAGTAGATGTGTAAGATGTATTGTCCCAGCTGATTGCCTCGACGCTATTGGTTAGGGCGAAGGGGGCATCTGTTTCTACTGTAGCAGAAAAGTAGAGTTCAAATCGGTTAGTTTTCTGTTTAGGGGTGAGATTGTGGCCTGTTACCCAGGCGTCTGGGAGTGGTTGGGGAGTAGAGCGGTTATCATAGAAGATCTTGCCACTGCCAGAGACATATTTGAGGTTGGAGGGCAATATGTCTTTTACGGAGAAGGTCTTGGTTTCATTTTCAAGATTGGATGTTTCAATGGAGATATAGAAATCTAGTTGGGCATTTTTTGGCGCAAATATTCGAGTACCCCATGCTTCATCTTCGTTGGCACGACCGAGTAAGAAGAGGTTGCAAATAGTACAACTAGCTGGAGGCTGGGTAGCATCCATAGAGTCTTCTAGGGAGCTTTCAGGAGTAGTAGTGCGGATATATACTTTGTCAGATAGACCATCTAACTCATTTGGTTCGTAGATGCTGGCAATATTCTCCCAATTGCCAACGGCGGTAGCGGTAACCGAGAAGTTGATTTCCACAACAACTGTCTGGGTAGTGGGACTAACCTTTATTACATAGTGGCCAAGAGAACTTGCGGTTAGTCTAGATTCTTGTGAGTTATTTACTTGAATAGTCCCGGTAAAGTCGTGGAAAGAGTTGGGGATTTTATCCTCAAGGATTAGGGTATGACTTCCGCCCAAGTTTGTTGCTTCCGCTCTAATACGGAATTGAATAGTACTTTCTACGGGAAGAGTGACGAAGTGGACTGGTTGACCACCGATAATGGCTGTCTTGGAGAGACGGGTAATAACAAGTTGGTTTGCGGTGGAACCTGGTGTGGTGGTTTCTGGTACTGGGGCAAGTCCGCCTTCTGTCGGATTGTTGGGATCTGTTCCACGCTCTTTTTCAATGCCATCTAATACTCCATCTCCATCTGTGTCGGGGTTGGTGGGGTCGATTCCTAGAGCGATTTCTCTATCATTAGTAAGACCGTCGTTGTCGTGATCAGACGAGCCAGTTGGGCGAATGCTGTTATTCCCACTAACATTTGATTGATAGTTCTTGCTATTGGCTAAGGCGAAGATCGGGTCGAGGAGGTCTGTTTTGCGTTCTTCTGCTGTTCGGCTTCCCCAACGTTCTTCGATTCCGGTAGTTTCTCTTGTAAAAGTAACAGTCAGTACTGCGATTAGTGTTAGGATCCCAACTGTTCCCCAAAAGACAACACCGATTACGCTTACAGGACGCATGATTAACCTCCTGTGAGGTTACGGAGCTCTGCTAACTGACTGGGGTCTGAAGTTACAATACGGTCTTCGATGTAGCTGGCGACTACTTTGATGGCAGCATGGTTGGTACCAGCGAAGAAGAGACCTTCTCCGACATTTGATTCAAGTAGGAGGAATTTTTCTCCTTGAGTAAGATTGAAGGTTTCTGCAACTATGTCGATAGAGGCAGGGGATTGGCGAAGAAGCAACTGAAGCGAAGAGTTTGCCACAACTGCTTTGCCATATTTAGAGCCCAAGAAGTCTTCGATGTCCTGGGTGATTGTAGTAAGTCCGAGGTAGTATTTACGGGCACGTTTTGCGATGGAGTAAAGGAACTTGGCAGAGTCTTCATATTGCATAAGAATCCAGGCCTCGTCTATTACCAGCATTCGCTTCTTCATGTCGAAACGAATTTTATTCCAAATGTAGTTTAGGACAACATACATGGCGATTGGTCGGAGAGTGTCTTCTAAGTCACGGATAGAAAAGACCATTAGGCCACGATCTAATTCAAAGTTGGTTGGTTGGTTGAAAACGCCAGCAAAGGTTCCTGTAGTATATTTTGTTAGACGCAAAGCTAGGCTTTCGGCTCCGGTCATATTGCCCAAAACGTTGTATAAGTCTTCCATTGTTGGGGCAGGATTCTGGTGGGTCTTGATATCTCCGGTAATGTCTTTTAGGGCGTAGGTTTCCATTAGAGCTTTTTCCATTAAAGCTTCTTCTTCTGGGGTGAGCTTGCCGAGCATTAGGTTCATTAAACCCATTAGAGTAATAACAGAAGCGCGGAGAACTTTTTCCCCGTCAGCATTGGTGCCAAGATTGGGTAAATCAAATGGGTTGATTCGTTTTTCACTATTCAAACTTACTGAAATATAGCTGCCTCCAACAGCATCTGCCAAAGCCTTATATTCGTTTTCGGGATCGATAACAATGACATCGGTATCGAACATCATGCTACGGAGAACCTCTAGTTTGATGGCATAGGATTTACCACCACCAGATTTGGCGAAGACTACCATGTTGGCGTTTTCTAGTTCGAACCGATCGAAGAGGATGAGGGAATTGTTGTGGCGATTGATACCGTAAAGGACACCTTTCCCGGTGGTGAGATCGACTGAGGTGAAGGGGAAGGTAGTTCCTACTGAAGAGGTGGTCATGTTGCGGACAACATCTAGTTCGTCTAGGCCAAGAGGAAGACTGGAGTTGAAGCCCTGCTCCATTTGTAGCAGTGCTTGTTTGGTGTAAACCAGTTGGCCACCAAGGGTAGTTTCAATGTGGCTGGTTACGCTATCTAACTCTTCTTCGGTGGAAGCGTATATGGTGAAGTAGAGGGCATAGTGGAAGAACTTTTCGATACCTCTTTGAAGGCGATCACGCAACTCTTCCGCATCGTTGTAGGCGATTTCCAGTTCGGGGTCGCGGATGGCTCCCTTTTCCTCGTTGATACGAAGAGACGATTCCATTTCGCTTACTTTCCGACGCAAGACACGCATAATATTTGCGTTGTCTACGGGATAGATGTGCATGGAAATATCTATATTGACGTCGTAGTTGATAAGGGGGGCGAGCCAATTGGTTTCGATGTATTGAGGGTAGGTTAGAACAAAGAAACTACGGACAAACTTACCGTTTAGAAGTAGGCGATCGTTTTTGATCTCCATCGCGGCAGGGGCGATAAGATCACGGACAGAGATAAGGCCACTTTCAAAATTTTCCACAGCTTTCTTAGCGGCTTGCTCTTCGGCAGTTTGAATTTTCTTTTTTCTTCCAAACATTATTGGGCCTCCGCATCTTTTACATTACGGATAATAGAAGCATCGACATTGCTGATGGAAAAGAGCTTTTGCCGACGAGCAGAATCACTGTTGTAGCTGGTATAGAAGAGCTCGATTAATTCTTGGGTATTGAGCTGAACATTGTTTAGGCCAAGACTAGCTAGGCCGTTTGAGATAAGGCTAGTTTTTTCGGCGATGGCATTTTTTATCTCTTCGAACTGACGACTAGGGGAGCTCTTCTTTTTTCCAAACAAGTGGAACCCACCGGCAAGTAGGGGTGTTTCATTGTGAGGGACGATTACATAAAAGGTTTTGCTCATAATATTAGCGACTCCAACAAGGTCGCGAACAAAAGTGGTGTATTCGTTTGTTTGGGTACGAAGCAAGTCGTTTGTCTGCTTGTTGGCTGCTTGTTCGAGACTGGTGAGATAGTCGGTCAGATCGAGTGTGCGAGATTGCATTACGATTTGGATAGGAAAAGAAAGGCCGTTGAGAAAGTTTTGGTAGCTTTCCAGTAGAGCTTGTTGTTCGTCTGCAGATTTCAGGCTGAAGTTGATGGCATTGACCATTAAGACGCTGCGGTAGCCACCGTCCTTCAAGACCACTATCCCATCACGAATTTCTTGGACGGGAAGGAACTGTTGGGTACTTTTGAATTTTGGTTGTTTGCGTGCCATATTGGTTTAGAGTTGGTCAACATCTTTAAGTACGTCTTCGACATCGGTAGGTTCGACTGTAGTTTTCGGGGGAGTGATAGTGTTGATTGATGTGGCTGTAAATTCTGTTTGTTCATTGTTCATTGTACCACCCGTATCTAAGATATGGGCGAGCTGTTCGATCTGCATTTTGATTTGTTTTCCAGACCGACGATCTGCAAGTTCTGTTTTGGTGTCTTTGATATCCGAAGCGCTAACTTTTATGTTTTTTACTTTAGCTCTGTGTTCTTTATGCCAAACCAAGTTCTTGGATGAACGGATAAAGTGAAGTAGGTTCATTAGGAATATGCCAAAGGGACGGCCGTTGATCTTTCCAAATGCAAGTAAGAGGGTTAGCCCACCAGCGATAAGGCTGACAACGATAAATATGAACCAGCTCATAGTGGATTGATAGGTGATAAAGATGATTGAGCCACCAGCAAGCAAATAAAGGAACTGCTTTAGGGTAAGTGGACCAATCAGCTTATCTTCACGGGTAACGTCTTGTGGTATTTTTACTGCCATAAGAATTAAGTATTAAGTCCTTTATTTATTTGAGTAAAGACATCCAATGCTTTATTAAATTCCATATCGGCAACACCTTTTCGGCTGTTTAGGTTGGCGCCGGGGTTCATTGTTGATACACCAGAGGTGTCGAAAAATCCAGAGAATTGATCCAGTAGGTCTGGGTCTAACATCTCGCCCAATTTAGCATTGGGGCTTGGATTGTTGGCAATGGCGGAACTTATTCGATCTATTGCATCTTGAACAAACTTGGCGTCGTAGGATTTTCCATATTCAATATTTTTAATATTCTTCGCGATTTCTGCGTAAGCTTTTGTTACTGGGATGCTATCAATTTTCTGCTTAGCTTCGTCAAGTTTGGGTTGTAGCTCTCTTAGTTCAACTATGTTGCTGATCTGTCCCGTTGTAATATTGCTATTTTTTGATTCCATAGCCAGATTGCGAGTGAGGGCGAGGTCATCAAAACCGACTCCATTAGCAAGTGCGGTGGCGATACCCCTCATGGCAGGAGCGTTAACAAATATATTGTTAATTTCAGTTTCTTTCTGTTCGGGAGAAAGGTCTGTACGGTTCATGATTTTTTCTAATTTTTCACGATTAAAGTCTGCCAACTCGAGATCGCCATCTCTGGTGGTCGATAAAGCGTCACGGGTAGCTTCGTCCGAAATAGTTTTTAATACTTGTTCGCTAGCATTGCGGATGTTGATATTTATATTCCCCGTAGATTGTTTAAGTTGTTCAACTCTATTATTGAGAGTTGCTTGTTTGATATAGTCTTCGCTGGTAGGTTGATTAGGGGTTGTTCTGGCTGAGGCTGAATTACGACCTGGTATTGGATTAAGATTTACTTTGTTATGGATACCGAGTTCGGAACGTATTTCGTTGTTTTCTAGTTCGTTATCTTTAATAACATCATTGAATGCCTTTATGGCTTCATATTTTCCGGCTCCACTACTTCTATTAGTTTCGCGTTTTAAGAGTATAAGCATAGCTGATAGTTTCATTTTTGCGTCGTTATCGTTCGGATTGCTTTTGATTTTTGCAATTATCTCCTCGATAGCTTTCTGTAGTTCGCCTGCATTACGGTCCTTCTTGGCTTCAGAATCAACTTCATCCATAATAGCGGCCATATATGCCTTATTGTCTGCATCAACGGCGAGTCCGAGATTAGTCTTTTCGGCCCTATCTTTAATTCTGTTTTTAGCAGCTTTGGCTGCTTCTGGATCTGCAGCTAACCAAGCATCAAAGCCACCATGTTCCTTGGCTCCGGGTTCTTGTTCAAGTTGAATTTTAATATTACCTTCAAGTGTTTGATTGTTTTTGTTATAGCGACTAACAGCACGGTCTCGCGCAGCTTTGTTTGCAAAGGAAGCTCGTTGTTTGGCTTGATTTTCAACCTGTTGTTTGCGATCAGCAATTTTACCAGCTGCCCAACGATAATCGGGTATATACCTACCTACCCGGAATCCTACATCCTTACCCCTAGCCTTAACGTCGTTCCAAATACCTTTACCAAAATCTCTACCAGCCTTACCTACATAGTTGGGGAGCATATTGGTAAGAGCACTGACTGGGACTTTTAGCATTGCCGGTACAGAAGATGCAGCAATGAGAACTCCGAGACCGATGATTAGAAGAAACAGTTGTCCAGTTCCAGTTAGTGTGCCTGGATCGGTTTGGGCTTGATGTAGAAACATATCAATAGTTGCAGCGCTGTTGGTTGGCATGATTAGACGGGCAATGCCGATAAGAATAAAGGAGAGGGGGAGGACTAGGACCCAACGCAAGACATCTCCAAACCAGTTTCCACCTAATCCCTGGAGTTCCTTTTGAGGTAGGACGCTAATTGCAGCTTGGATTGGTCCGAAGATAGCTAAGATTGCCAAACGGATAGCACGTTCGACTAAGACGAACATTAGGCGGAATAGAACGTAGGCGATAATAGCTTGTGCGGCCATTACTTCAAAAGCTATCCATACTTTATCCCAAGAATCTCCAGGGGTAGCTCCAAGACCCATAAAGTCTTTTGGCAGAACCAGACCATGTAGCCATTCATGCATTTGGGAAGTGTCTCCTCCCTGCATTCCAAAGGCGGGGATAAGGCTACTGAAGTTTCGTAAGGCATCACCCATTTCGATTAATAACTGGACAATTACAAGGCTGAGGTTGGCTAGGGCGATAGCGGTAATAAGGGCGGTAACAGCTTTTTTGAAGTTGTAACTAGCGTTACGGGTGATGATGAAAATAGCGAAGATGAAGAGGGCGAGGAAGAAGATGATATTAGTAAGATCAAGCATGGCTCTCCATGCGGTGTGTAATTGTTCTCCAAAGATAAGGCTATTTTGGCCCGGCAAGATAACGTTGATAATCAGGCTAAGGAACAAAACAGATGCCCATTGGATAAGGTTGCCGAGAGAGGTGAATAAACCAATCAATATAGAGCTTGTTAGTTCGGCACCTTTTTCCCCAAGCCAAGAAGCATAGGCGGGGAGGGCCATTAGAGTTGTAGCAGTAGTTGTGGTTATCAAAAGGCCACCCAGAATAAGTTGTGGGCGTTTGATATTTCTAAGAGAGGTAATAAAACTAATGAAGCGCTTCATCGGTTTTGTTTTTGATTTTTGTACTTTTATTCTAGCAAAAAAATCGTATTTTGTCAACCCCTATTACGGATTGGGATACAGCTAGTAAGGGAAGTGGTGAGGTGGCATAATAGTCATAGTTTACAAATACTCAAAAAAGTGTTGTAGGTTGGTATGGCAGATGAGCAAATTAGCCAGTCTGGGGGCGAAAAAACGCCAGAACAACAATTAGCGGAATTATTGCGACAGAGCAAGGGAAAACCTGCTCCTACTAAAGGAGTGGGTATAAATCTGAATTTTTCTAACCGTGTTCCAAAAAAACAGACTCGAATTAATTGGCAGGCGATAGGAATCAGCTTGTTTGCTGCAGTTTTGGTCTTTGGGACGGGCTACTTTTTGCTATTAGGGCTGAAATTTAATGCGGGAGAACTGACTTTTGAACTAAACGAAGGGGCTGTTGGGTTAAAAATTGACAATAAGCCATATGGAACAATCGACACGGGATGTGTTGTAAAGCTTAAGGCAGGTAAACACACTCTTGGTCTAACAAAAGATGGGTTCTTGGAACTTGAAAAGACGATTGAGATTGCTCGAGGCGATAAAATTTTATTAAATCTACAGCTTCTGCCCATACCTAGTATAGATAAACTAGTAGAAGGCAGTGTTGTTTATCCACGGTTGAATCGTAATGGTCTAGAAGTCGCATATTACGATCCAATAGACGGTAGCTTTAAGTCCTCGAGTACTACAGAGGACAAAGTTGCTTCTATTTTTAGAGGAAGTTTTAGTGGGGTGGGGGATGTGACTTGGTCTCCTGTGACACAAGCAGCGTTAGTAAAGCTTTCTGGTCAGCCGAAACTGAAAAACATGCAAGATAACAGGCAGATTAGGGGGAGATATATTGTTTTGGGCGAACGACCAACTCAAGGAGCTTCTAAATATATAGGGACTAGCACGTGGTTCTTTGACGACGGTCTAAAAACGTCTAGCGGATGGCAGCCAGTTGCGCTTAATGAAAGTATCAGGCAAGTAGCATACAGCAATGATGGGGCGGAGATACTATATATCTACGATACTGCAGACGGGGAATACTCCCTTGTACGAGCACTCCCCAGTGGCGAAGAATGGGAGAGGGTAATTGTCGATCTTCCTCAACTGAATAACCCCAAAATGATCTGGGGTGCAGATGACAGATATTTGCTGATAGAATCTTCGGGGAAATTGTTGCTGGCAGACTTAGTAGCGAAATCTATTTCCGAGATAGTTCAGGACAGAGTTGCCGGAAGTCAGTATGCCATTTCTTTGGATGGTGCGAAACTCGCATATGTCGTAGAAGTAGAGGGGAAGATGCAACTGAAAACATATGAGTTTGCAACGGCTGAGTCGGAGGTAGTTGAAAAAGGAGAGTTGGCATCAGCAAACACGGCCATTACTTGGTTGAGCGCAGACGACATTTTAATAGTGGCGCCAAACCAGACTTTTATTCGGATAAATACAAATAACGGAGATAGGACAATGATCCCATTTGTAGGTCAGGAAACTAATTTGCAAATAAACTCGATGGAATACAGTTCGATCGGGAAAATACTAATGTTGGCTACAACAACGGGAATTTTTGTAATGAGAATCTAGATGGCTGAAGAAAAAAAGAAGTCGTTAAGGCAGAAGATTGCCCACCTGAAACAACGAGTCAAAGATTTGCTTTTGGCTAAGAATTTGTCCCAGAAAGTTGTGGATAAATTATTGGAAGTGTTGGATGAAGTCGGTAAGCAGTGGGAAGAGGCATCTAGATACAGGGATGAGGGGAGTGATGACTTAGCAGAGAGCCTGGAACGTAAGGTGCGAAATAAATTGGACGATGTCGAAAGACAGCTAGATGAAGAACCAGAAGAAGAGGAGGAAGAAGAACAGCCAGAGGAAGAAGAGCCGAAGAAGAAAAAACAGAAGAAAAAGGGAGAAGAAGCGGATAAACAGTCTGGTCCCGAACGTGTCCAAGATGCTGCTAACAGAATAAGGCAGGCACAACAAAAAATTCGTCTTGCCCAGAAGAGGGCGCAGCAGGCTGAGAAAACGGCAGCAACAGCAAGGGCGACAGGGGTAGCCCTGAAGGCTGTAATGTCGAATCCATATTTTTGGATAGTAGTGCTGATCGCTCTTATCATTGTTATCGTAATAGCTTTGTTCTTCCAATTCGGCGGAGTAGCACATAAAGCTTTCAATGAAGGAGGTGGTTCTTTCCCAATAGAAATGGAATACGAAAATCCTGAACATCAAGTTCTGGCAGGAGAAGTAATGAGGTTAAAGAACAACGGGATATTAGTTTTTGAGGATGGATTGGAAAAAGATATTGAATGGAGAGAGGCGGATGGGAGAATGACAATGAATCTGGACTGGCGGATCATGGCGACCCTGAAGTATTTGGGAGAAAAATGGGAAAAAAGAGATGGAGTAATCGGAATAAAAATTAGCACTAGTAATGGTCCTTCTGCTACAAGGCGAAAGGCGGCGATAAAAATTGCCGGGATTGCACTGGCGGATCAAACAGAAGAACCCTTGGATGCGCAGAGTGCATATGAAGCCGGACAAGGGCTGGGGATTAGCCAAATTGGACGGATAAGTAATGGATTGGCGAAGACATGTTTTAAAGATAATGACGGGGATATGAAGAACAATGCTCCAGTTCAGGTAAGTTGGCAGGAGGTGGCGAGCCAACACATAATAAGACCAATTTATGAACAACTGCAGGTTGATAGCAAAGTAGTTTACGAAGGTGGTGCGGCATTGTTTGGTATCGCAAAACAGGCGGATAAGAGCGAAGTATATAGGAACCAAATGGAGGCACTTGTCGATGATCCCGAAACATGGTTTGGAAAGGTGGGTAATGCATTGGATCTGATGATAAACAACTTGGGTATCATGTTGACCCAAGGTTTGGACTCGGGGATTCATGCGCAAACAGTAGTGTATGCAGAAGATGCGTTGGAGAAACTAAAGGCAGTTCGGGAGAAGACTCGCGGTAGGGTGCTTGAATGGAAGGATGAAGAATTAATGCAGACCCTGCATGATGGATTGCAGATGACCTTCCGAATGATGCAAGTAGCAAACATGGTGGGGTGGCAAGGATCGAGGAAGAATAAATGTCGTTTGTGGAAGGCATATGAAGCACGACAGAATATTCGTCAACTGGTTCTGGATTTGGAGCGAATGCCAGCAGAATTAGCAACAGCACCAAATGATTGGAATTCAGACCTTATGGTAAGACAACTGATTGTCTACAGTCCCGAAGATGATTTGGATAATGGGGTGGCTGATTTAGATGTCTTTCCGAATGGAGCGGTGGCAGTGGCTGAAGGTGGAGTGGGTTTTGATGACACAGACAAAGACGGAGTAGTAGATGAAAAGGACTGGCATTTTATGGATCTGCCGATAGATAACGGGGTCTTTAGTAAGGCCGCTACTATATTTGTATATACCGATGATTCTTGGCTTGGTAGAGCGGGAGACATTCAACTCGATGTGGCATTAAATTCTGCTACACTAGGCGGATATGCCGTGTTAGATGGTATGCATGATATCTTTAGTGGAACGGGAATTTCTGTTTTGTCTGGAGAAAAGACAGAGAAGGTTACGTATAAGAACTTTGTACACGTAGGGTTTTAGGATAGAATAGGTGTTCTTTGGGAAAGGGAGGTGTGGCCGAGTGGTTTATGGCGCTAGTCTTGAAAACTAGTTAGGGCGCAAGCTCTTCACAGGTTCGAATCCTGTCGCCTCCGCCAGAAGGTATAATATAGATAGCATGGACCAAGAGGATCAAAAAATTTTATACGAATGGGAAGCCCCCGAGTTTTCTGGGGGAAGTACAACTGGCTGGAGTGGCTGGACTTTGGCATTCTTGCTAATAGCTGCAATATGGACAGCATGGGTTGGGCAATGGGTGACATTGGCAGTGGTGGTAATGGTGGGACTGGTAATCTATCTTTTGCGAAGAACCCAACCAAGGACTTTTTGGCATCGCATTATGGAAACGGGTGTGGAGGTTGGTGGGAAGGTATATCCATATAACAAGCTGAAGTCCTTTTGGATTGTGTTGGGGCAGGAGGCGAGGGTTGTTAATTTATTACCAAATAGGAAGTTCGGATTATTGTTGACTTTACAAATAGGCGATGCGGACGTGGAGAAAATAAGGGAGACTTTAGGAAAGTTCTTGCCAGAGGATGCCAGTCGGGGAGAAGATACTGTGGATAGGATTGGCCGGTTCTTCAAGCTGTAGCCAGAAAAGATGCGCCCGTAGCTCAGTGGATTAGAGCGTCTGGCTACGGACCAGAAGGTCGGGGGTTCGACTCCCTTCGGGCGCGCCAGGAGAGGTGGCTGAGTGGTCGAAAGCGGCACACTGCTAACGTGTTATACCCGCAAGGGTATCGCGGGTTCGAATCCCGCCCTCTCCGCCAACTGGTATATAATGGTGGATATTCATCTGCAATACTTTCAACTAGCCATCCGTGAAGCACGGAAGGCTTTAGTGAAGAAAGAAGTTCCTGTTGGTGCGGTGGTGGTGAATACAAAAGGTGAGGTCGTTGGTCGGGGATTCAACCAGACTCATACAAAAAAGGATGGATTGATGCATGCCGAATTGGTAGCTTTACGGCAAGCCCAGAAAAAAATCGGAGATTGGCGGATGGACGAGGTAAGTATGTATGTAACACTCGAACCATGTTTAATGTGTCTAGGTGCATTGGGTAATGCAAGAGTAAAGAATGTTTATTATTTACTAGCCGATCCATTATTTGGTTCGGTAGAAAGCAAGATGTCTAGGGCGCAACTGAAAAAACTTTTTCCCAAGTTGAATTGTCAGAGAATGAAAGATGATGGTACGGTAGCGGAGCTGATGAAAGGGTTTTTCCGAGATCTTCGGAAGAGATAGATTACAATGAATACGGAGGCGTGGCCGAGCGGTTGATGGCGCTGGTCTCGAAAACCGGTTGGGGTTTAGGCCCCTCACAGGTTCGAATCCTGTCGCCTCCGCCAAGAAAAGACCGCCCGAGAAGGGCGGCCTTTGTTTTATAAGTAATGGATGTTTTAGCCCATGAGGCTCATTGCGGTGTTTACGATGACGTAGGATAACACGATGATGACAATACCAGTAATGGCATTGATGATCATGTTTTTAGCCACATCAGTTTTTCCTCCTGGTGCAGTGATGTACAGGATGCCAGCATAGACCAAGTAGGCAACTGCCAGAACACCAGCAATCATAAGCATCCAGTTAATAACATTCTGGATAGCACTGATGATGGTTTCTATACCACCTCCCGCAAGCGGTTCAATTACAGGCGCACTCTGAGCAAAAGCTGGTCGGACCATAAAAATGGCGGAGGAGGCTAGTGCTGTTGTTGCGCGAAGCCAATTTTTCATAAGATAACTCCTTTTAAAATATTAGTATGTGAATATATTGCTTATTTATTGTATCAGAAATTGGAAGAAAAGGAGGCTTAGAAAAGATTTCTAGTTGAAACTACTATTACTACTGCAAGAAGGATGATAATGATGCCGATAATAGCAGCGGTTAAAGTTTTTTTAGCGGCATCCTTCTGTCCCATGATGTATTGGATGCCTCCGATTATAATCATCAGTACAACAACGGAGTAGGCAACCTTAGAAACAGTGCTTTGAAGAAAAAAGATAAGGTCTTTAATGCTGTCGACTATTTGCCCAATAACACTTTGTCCCATTTATAAAATGTTAATGTCTCGAACTGCTGTATCTACTGCCACAGAAGACGAAAGTTTGTCGCGAACAACACTGTTTATCATGCGAACAAAGATGGATTCGATATCAGGAGTATTCTTTCGGTACCAAGTTTGAGAGTAAGGGATCTGGTTAGCTACGGCTGAATAGTAGCGGCGGCTGGCGGCAGTGTCACGCAGATCCTTGCGAGCAGATACGTATCCAGCAGTACGGGTGAAAGTGCTTTGGTTGCTACGTTTTATCATGTAGTTGATAAAATCCCAGGCTTCGTTAGGATGTTGGCTATTTTTAGAAACTGTTTCTCCCCAGTAATTCGTAATGGTTACTGGGCTCTGGAGTTGACTTTGGGGTAGAACCGCTGTTTCGAATCGCAACTTAGGAGCGAATTTACGAATGTTCTTTATCTGGTAAGAATAGTTGACCATCATGGCGGCCTTTCCTTCCATGAACGCTTGGACATCCGAAGGGAAGAGACGGGTTCCAGCAGAATTTTTGGCATCGGTATAGGTGTATACAGGAGAGGCAGGGTTGGCAAATTGAGCGTAATAGGCCAATGCTTCTTGTCCGCCCATTACCGGAGGATTGCTTCCTGGTACCGGCAGATTGAAAGTTGCAGTTTTGTGATCGGCAGATGTCATATCCACTCCGTATTGCATCATAAGGGCAGCCACAATATCTGCGGCTCTGGGAATGCCATCGGTTCCACCTAAGGGAATAGCTGAGCGGACTATATTACCTCTACTATCTTTTTCGGTTAGTTTGGGGATCAGTTCTACTAATTCTTGCAAAGTTTTTGGTGGAGTCTTTATTTTCTTTTCGCTGAAAATATCTGTGTTGTAGTAGAGGACAAGATTGTCGATGCCGTATGGGATACCATAAATTTTATCGTTATCTACAAAATCTTGCTGGACGACTTCAGGGAAGATGTCTTTATAGTTTCTGAGGGTCATGGTGCCGACAGGCATGGGTGAGATCTGGTTGATTTGGTAGGGCAACCAAGTGTTGTGGATCATGAACATATCCGGACCAGCGCCATCGGCAATTGCTTTTATAACATCCCTTTGGTAGTTGTAGATATCATAACCAGGCTTTATCTCTATTTTTTTTACTTCTATGGAAATATTAGGATGTTCGCTTTGGTAGCTTTTAATGTATTCATCAAAAATACTGCTGTCATCCCACAGCCGCCAGTATTCTAGGGTAATAGGTTCTTTGGTTATTGGAGTAGGGGTAGGATCGTTGGGGTTAGGAGTGAGTGGTGAACTGCAACGAGCGGCGCTTAACAGTAAGCCCCCCAGTAGTAGTACGGTAATGGAACGGAATAGTTTTTTCATTTGCTACGTACCTTGTTAAGGATAATTTGCTTTAGTTCTGGTTGATCTAGGGCGTAGTCCAGTAGCGTATCTAGATAGGTAAGGGGATCTCCGGTGGTAAGCCATTTGCCATTTGTTACCTTGCAGGTGGCAACTCTGCCTTTAGTTGCCAGTATTTTGATACCATCGACAATCCAGTATTCTCCTCCCTTGCCCTTCTTTATTTTAGATAGAGCATCGAAGATTTCCGAAGTGAAAAGATAGCGTCCGAATGATGCAAGGCGAGAAGGTGCTTTATCAGGAGATGGTTTTTCAATAATGTCTTCAAGGAAGGCAGTGTTGCCTGATAGCTTTACTATGCCATATTTTGAGATTTCTTTCTTGTCGACCTCCTGTACCCCGATTACACTACAGCCATATTTTTTGTAAGCATCAATAAGTTGTTTGGCGAAAGGAACCTTGGATTTAACCAAATCGTCACCGAAGGCGTAAATGAAAGGCTCGTTGCCAATAAGATCTTTGGCAGTAATAGCAGGTAGGGCATTACCATATCCCTCAATCTGTCGCATATAGCTAAAGCTAGCCAGTCGGCTTATTTTTTTCATTTTTGCTACAAGATCTTTTTTACCTTGGGCAAGAAGCATATTTTCTAATTCAAACGAGGGATCGAAGTGATCTTCAACAGATTTTTTTTGCCAATTGGTTACCAGGATGATTTCTTCTATTCCCGCACCAGACAATTCTTCTGCGATGTATTGGACGATCGGTTTGTCTATGATTGGGAGCATCTCTTTCGGAGAGGCTTTGGTCATTGGAAGAAAGCGGGTTCCAAAACCAGCGATGGCAATAACTGCTTTACGAACTTTCGGAAGTTTGTTCATTTTCTTATTCATGGTTTTTTGATACGGATAATTTTGGAGTGTTGAGGGTTTAGGATCGGCATGATGACGGTAAGAATGCCATTGTGGAGAGACGCTCTGGTATTGTCTGGGTTTACTGGCATAGGCAGATCAATGGAGCGGGATAATTCTCCCCAGTGACATTCTTCACTATATACCCGATCTGGTTCGTCTAAGAGGGTGGGGGAAACTGCTGCTTTATGAATAGTAAGTTGGTTTTGCCCCAGAGATACGCTTACTCGGCTAATATCTACTCCGACTATGGGTGTCCGGGCGATTAGCTTGTCTTTAACCCGAAGAAGATCTACCGGTAGTTCTAGCTCACCCGTTTCGGGTAAGGAGGTGTCTGTTTCCTTGGGATCTGATTTTGTGAAGAAGGTATCTCGTAACATATCTCTAATAGTATCGGATATCAGGGTGAGCCCAGCAAGAGGAGGAGAAAGAATGGAGATTGGGGTATAATAAAAAACGCTGATTTATGAAAAAACTGATTACCATTCTGGGGGTTTTTGTATTAATCGCGGGAGGGCCATTATCTCTCTCTCGTTTTGCATTGGCACAGGGGGCGGAACTTAGAGCACAACTGGTTTCGACTAATTCTCCGGTTACCGCAAAGGTTGGTACGGAGGTTCAGTTTACGGTAGAGGTGAAGAATACTGGGACTGCGACTTGGAGCAATAGCGGCAACAATCCCCTGAACCTGGGGACAATTAGGCCAATAGATCACAAGAGTAGATTTTGGACACAAGGCTGGATTGGGGATAATCGACCGGCGACCATGCAAGAAACAGCAATTGCGCCTGGTGAAACAGCTCATTTTGTTTTCTCTGCAGTAGCAACAGGGAAAGGCAAGGTGACGGATAACTTTGGATTGGTTATGGAAAGGGTGGCTTGGTTGAATCTTGTAATTCCTTTGACTATCAATGTACAACCAGCTGTTTTCAAGGGAGAGTTGGTGAGTCAGTCTACTTCGACAATAGAACTGAAAGCACAGGAAAGCGCAACTGTTACCGTTAATGTGAAGAATACGGGAGATATTGTTTGGGCTAATGGTGGGGCGGGAGCGATAAAGATAGGGACTAGTGCTCCGTATGATCGGACAAGTAACTTTTATCACTCAAGCTGGCTAAGTAAGAATCGGGTTGTATCGGCAGGTACGGCAATTCAGCCAGGGAGTAGTGGCGATTTTGTTTTTACAGTACAAGCCCCAAAGAAGACGGGAACATTCAGGGAAGAATTTAGTTTGGTGGCGGAAGGTACCGCATGGATACCGCTAAAGTTTTCACTAACCATGAAAGTGGTACCGGCTATTTGGTCTGCTGAACTGGTGAATCAATCTGCGGGAGATGTTTCTGTGGCACCGGGGGATACGGCTACGTTGTGGGTGGAAATTAAGAATACTGGTAATACGGTTTGGAAGAGCGATGGTCTCAATGCGGTGAAACTTGGAACAGCGCGAAGTTTGGATAGATCAAGTGTTTTCCAAGATAGTTCGTGGTTGAGTAAGAACAGAGTAGTTACGGCAAGCTCAATAGAGGTTGCGCCAGGTGCAGTTGGACGTTTTGAATTTACAATTAAAGCTCCGAACAAAATAGGGAAATATACAGAATACTTTCGTCCAGTTGCAGAAGGTATTACTTGGTTGAATGATAGTGGTCTGCATTGGAATTTTGCGGTTGAAGAAGAACTAACAATTAAGGATCCAATTAGGGTTGGGATTACTTCAACAACCGACTCAATTACAGTGCAGGGAGATAGTTTTGTGATTCGGAGAGGAAGTGACAAAGGACTAGTCAAAAAAGTTTCTGGTAGCAGTATTACGGCAACTGCTTTCAATGGCGGATATAGTCTAAACACAGGCGAATCGGTGAATGATTGGCTACGTTTTATTCCTTTGAATAAGACGTTGTTGACAGTGAAGACGAGTGGCATTGGGAATAGTTACAATACATTCCGTGGAGTGATTGATGTGCGCAGATCAAGTTTGTCTGGAAATGTTTGGGTGGTGAACGTATTGGAATTTGAAGATTATATGAAGGGAATTGCAGAGGTTCCAGAAGGATGGCCGGTGGAAGCCCAGAAAGCTCAGATGGTAGCGGCTCGTACTTATGCCACCACCAAACTAACAGCACCTGTAGCTGATATTTTTGATATCTATGATGACACAAGAGACCAGGTATATTACGGTTACGACTACGAAGAATCTCGTCCCGGCTTGTGTGCAGCAGCGGAGGCTACCCGAGGGGTGATTATCAGATATAATGGTACTCCAATTTCCGCCTACTATTTCTCAGATAGTGGAGGATATACCGAAAATGTAGAAAACGTTTGGACAAAAACAATTCCATATTTGCGAGCAGTTCCAGATCCATATGCCAAGCCGATCGAATGGACAGCAACTCTTACCCAGGACTATTTACAAACTCGGTTCAATGAAACGTTGAATATGGCTCCAGGTACGGATGTAATTACGGGAGTAGCGGTGACAGAACGTTTTCCTTCATCCCGAGTGAAGACCGTGACTTTTACTTTGCAGAGTGGACGTACGGTTCCGGTATCTTCCAAAACATTCGACTACCTAACTAATGGTAATGAAATTAAAAGTATGAAGTTTGATGTTGTCCCTTCGGGAACAGACTTTGTCTTTTCCGGGCAAGGATGGGGACATGGTGTTGGCATGGCTCAGTGGGGAGCAAAGAATATGGCTTTGCAAGGGAAGAGTTATCAGGAGATTTTGACTTACTATTACACTGGTGTTACTGTCAGTTCCAGATAAATTAGTTAG
Source organism: Patescibacteria group bacterium (assembly GCA_022703745.1). Lineage (GTDB taxonomy): Bacteria > Patescibacteriota > Kazan-3B-28 > Kazan-3B-28 > Kazan-3B-28 > JAKLDB01. Next base: position 29,799 of record JAKLDB010000001.1, read on the forward strand.
ATTTGTTCGAGATGCAATTGCACCAGCTTTTTGCGTAGGGTGTGGTGTAGTAGGTGGTTGGTTGTGTACGGACTGTGCCCAGAAAATCTCTGTGATGCGAGAACAGGTGTGTTGTAGATGTGGTAGGGCTTCTATAAACGGAAGAACATGTGAGAAGTGCAAAAGATATCTGGATCTAGATGGTGTGATTGTGGCGGCAGGTTACGAAGGTGGGCCAATGCGAGAATTGGTTCACAAGTTTAAATACAATGGGTTAACCGATTTGGCTACAATTCTTTTCTGGGTTTTGTTCCAAGCAGTTATGACTCAGGAATGGCAAGGATGGGTGGTTGTTCCCATGCCTTTGCATTCAAGTAAGTTTCATGAGAGGGGTTTTAACCAAACAGATCTTCTTGCAAGAAAACTTGCTGGATATTTGGGAGCGGAATACAGGCCGAATTGGCTAAGACGGGTACGTGCGACTGTGACCCAGACGAGGCTTAGCCAACTCGAGCGACAGGCTAATGTGTACAAAGCATTTTCATCTTCTGTGGATTTACGGGGAGAGAAGATTTTGTTGGTAGATGATGTCATGACCACAGGAGCAACTCTTGGGGCGGCAGCACAAGCTCTCAAAGACGCTGGGGCTAAGGTGGTCTGGGGAGTCGTAGTGGCGAGGGGTTAGAGTATAATGCGGGAGTATGATTATTCGAGCAAAGGCACCAATGAGGGTCTGTTTCGGGGGAGGACTACTAGATATATTCCCAATAAATGCAATTATCGGGGGGTATACCGTAAATGCTGCAATAGACAAATTCGTTACTGTTGAAATTGAAGATGGCGAAGTTTTAAAGATTAATGCTAAAAACGAAGAACTTCCGAGACTTTTAGCCAACATTTATAATCTGAAAAATAAAACCATCACAATTAGTGAAGATGTTTTTGGGTTTAGAGGATTTGCTCAAAGCGCTGCTTTGGGAGTGGCGTTGGGATTTGCAGCGACGGGAGATAGGGAAGTGGCGGCAATGATTTCTTACGAAGCGGAGAATAAGATTTTGGGAGTGCTTGGAGGATATCAGGATCAAATAGCGGCAAGCAGAGGAGGTTTCAATATTATTACTAACCGAGCCGGTGTATATAGTGTGGAAACTTTGACTGATTTCAACCAAGATTTTCTGGATAAAATTAAAAAAGCAATTCCGTTCTATTCCAAAGCATATGCTCACAGCGGATTGAAAAACGAGGAAGTGGTGAATAAGGTCTTGGCGGGAGACGAAGAAGCAATCAATACCTTGAAAGAGCTTCGTAATTGTACCGAACATATAGTACAGGCATTGAGGGAACAGAGTGCGGACGAGTTTATCAAATGGTGCTTAGAAGAAAGGCGTCATCACGATAAACTGCGCCAACGAGAAGGTGAGCAGTTGGTAGAATATAACTTCGAGTTTGAGGGAGTAAGAAAAATAGACTAACTAACGAATCCGATTTTCTTTTTGGCTTCGGTAAGGGTGGAATTAGCGATACGGGAAGCTTTGGTAGCTCCCGTTTTTAGAATCCGATCAAGAAGTCTGCGGTTTTTCATGTAGTAGTCGATTTTTTTCTGGATGGGGGCGAGAGAGGTAACAACTAATTCAGCTAGCTCTTTTTTGAAATCGCCATATCCCTTACCTGCAAAATGTTTTTCGATTTGGGATTCAGTTTTACCTGAAAGCATTTGGTAGATGGTGAGGAGGTTGAAGAGCCCTTCTCGCTTGGGATCGAATTTGATCGTACTGCCAGAATCGGTGACGGCTCGCATAATTTTTTTGCGGATTATCTCGGGACTATCAGTTAGGGCAATGTAACTTCCAGCAGAGTCGCTCTTGCTCATTTTTCTGCTTGGATTATCCAGCGACATAATGCGGGCACCAGTTTTACCAATTACGGGATTAGGAATAATAAAAGTTTTTCCGAACCGGTTGTTGAATCGTTCCGCTAAGTTGCGAGCTAATTCAACATGCTGTTTTTGATCTTCGCCAACAGGAACGATTCCTGCTTGGTATAAAAGAATGTCTGAAGCCATTAGTACGGGGTAATCGAATAACCCAACAGAAGTATTTTCAGCATTACCTTTTTGAGACTTATCTTTAAACTGAGTCATACGAGAAAGTTCGCCCATATGAGCAATGGTGTTGAGAAGCCAAGCTAATTCAGCGTGAGCGGGAACTTGCGATTGAACAAAGATGATAGATTTTTTGGGGTCTATTCCAGAAGCTAGATAGATTGCGGTAGTGAGGTAAGTGCTTTCGGTCAGTTCTTTGGGGTCTTGGGGAATAGTAATAGCGTGGAGATCAACTACGCAAAAGATGCTTTCATATTTATTCTGGATTCTCACCCAAGGGAGAATAGCTCCGAGGTAGTTGCCGAGGTGAATAACACCGCTGGGTTGAATGCCTGAAAAGGCTCTTTGTTTGGTCATAGATTTGTTAGAGTTAGTATCTTCAAGATAACATAAAGGTAATGGGCAAAAAACTGATGGGGGGTCAGATAAGGAAGCGATTGATACCCTTGGTGTTCTTCGGAGCTGATTACTCCAGCCGAGGACGGACTTTGACATTGCCTCAGCTTCGGCGTTATGGATGGCAAGAAGATTGGTCTTTTGAAGAGATAAAGGAGGCGATAAGGGAGCTGGATTTGCCTAGTATAGAGGGAACCTATTACTGGGGTGATCCGCGGAATAGACAAAGTGGCAACTTAGAGCTAGCAAAGAAGTTTTGGAACTTGGCACGGAGAAGGGTAGGTCTCTTTAGGTGGATTCCTTTTGTGAAATTAGTGGGAGTGATGAACAGTCTGGCTCACGATAATGTGGGGAAGGCCTCAGATATTGATTTCTTTGTGGTTGCCCGCCGGGGACGACTTTGGACGGTCCGAGCAATTACCTTGTGGTGGTTGAAGTTTCTGGGTTGGCGGGCTGGTCGAAAGAAGTATTTAAAAATCTCTCCCGATCTTTTCTTGAGTGAAGATGGAATGGATTTATCCCAGGCTGGTATTCCAAACGACTACTTGTTGGCATATTGGGCATGTGATTTTATCCCGATTTACCAAGCAGATTTCTTTAGAAAGTTCTGGCAGGCTAATTCGTGGTTAAAGAATGTGGTGCCTGTGGCATATAGGTCGCCACAGTACAGGCCAGAAATGGAAGTGAGGGGTGGGGCCTTTCGGATAACGATACTGTTGGAAAAAATTCTGGGTGGGAGTTGGGGGGATAAGATTGAAGCGAGCCTAAAGAAAAAACAATTAGGTATTATTGATAAAAATGTGAAAAAATTTGGACAGAACCCATTGGTGTTAGTAAATGATCAGATAGTAAAGATTCATTTTGGCGATGACAAGAGATATCATCTTAGAGCAGTGGTGGAAGAATTCCTGGCCGAGGAAGATTGAAGCAATAGCTCTATGGCTTTCTTTGTTTATGTTGCCATGGCAGTTGCGGCATACTTTTTACTTTGCCAATCTTGGTGGGAATTATTTTGAATATACGTCCATTCATTTGTATATCACCGACTTACTGATAGTTATCTTATTGATATTGTGGTTCATTCGTCGGCCCAAGGTTTCCTTGCCTAATCAATTAGTTTGGCGTCCATTACTTCTATGGCTGGTATGGATTACTGTTTCTAGTTGGTACGGGATGGATTGGGGGAATAGTTTGCAACAAGCAACCCATTATTGGCTAATGTTCGGGTGGCTGATTTATTTGTTTAATAATATACGGGATTGGCGTCAAGTTTTGTGGCCGCTAGTTCTGGGTGCAGTCTTACAGGCGGTTTGGGGGATTGGTCAGTTTCTGGCTAACCATGATTTAGGAATGCAGATTTTAGGTGAGTCTCCACTTAGCCCGGATCAAGGAGGGGTAGCGGTAGTTGGGGATGAAGTTCGCCGACAGATCCGAGCGGAAGGGATGTTGCCACATCCAAATATGCTGGGTGGACTGATAGCGTTTGTCATAGCCCCACTAGTGGCGTTGTATAACGGTGCGACTAGAAAACAGAAAAGTTTTTTGATCTTGCTTGCAGTGATTGTCGGTATTGGCCTAGTCTTGTCTTTTTCGAGAACGAGTTGGGCGGTGGTTTTGGCAGTCTTGTTAACAATGGTAGTTATTGGTTTTTGGCGAACAAAGAGATGGATGTGGATACCCCTAGCTGGAATTATGCTTGGAATATTGGTGACGGCTGCTTGGCAATGGCCCAATGTTACCGAAAGGTTTTCGACTCAATCACGGTTGGAGCAAAAGTCGGTGGAAGATAGGGTTGAGAGTATTGATGATTGGAAGCAAGTTGTTGCGGGTAATGAAATGTTTGGGGCTGGGATGGGTAACTATACTCAAGCACTGGTAAAAATAGAACCGAATCAGTTGGCTTGGGTGTATAAGCCGATACATAACATTTACTTACTGCTAATAGCCGAAGGCGGTGTGGTTGGGTTTGGTATTTGGATATGGTTTGTATTGGCGACGGTTTGGTTATGGATAAGAGTGATTAGGCGGAGTTCGAATGGATGGTGGGTTGGAATGCCATTAGTGGGTATTTTGGCTACTGGATTGGTTGATCATTGGGCGGTTTCTTTCCAGCAGGGTCGTCTCTTATTCTTTTTGGCTCTGGCGTTGATTATTTTAGAATCTAGGGTATTATTGGAGCGACAGAAGTAACTTCTCTATCCTATGGAAGAACAAGAACCAATTAGAGAACATCAAGAGAGTCATCAGGTGACTCGTAGTTCGGGTCATTTGAGCGGAGAGGATAAGGTTTTTGCGGCGCTATCTTATATCTCGGTGATGTTCATTATTCCGCTTATTTTACGTCATGACCAAGATGAGGTTTATTTCCATGCAAGGCAGGGGATGGTGTTGTTTGGTGCCGAGGTTGTTGTATGGTTTGTTCTCTTTATGCTCGAATCCTTCGTGGTCGCACTTATGCCTACAACTAGTTTTGGTCTAGTGTCTATTTTGGGAGCAGCAGCTTGGATATTGTTTGTAGTGCTGAGCACAATTGGAATATATTTCATCTTCCGAAACAAAAAGTGGGAGATGCCAATACTGGGTAAGATTGCCAAGCGGATTGAAGTGTAGTTTAGTGTGAGGCTAGTTAGGGTATTGCTATGCCACTAGTTTGCCCTCTTTAGGTTGAATTACGGGCCGTTGGCTCAGTTGGTAGAGCGCCTCCATGGCATGGAGGAGGTCACCGGTTCGAATCCGGTACGGTCCACCAAAACAAAATTGCCCCGAAGGGCAATTTTGTAAGTTCAACAATTTATTTGAGGCTTAGGTATTCTTCATGAGGTTAATGGAGGTGTGAGCAGATTTGCTAATCCCACCGCTGGTAGCCTTGACGTAGATCGGTCCAGCCCATCCGACTCGGTTCGGATCCAGATTCATACTTAGGTTTAGATATGCACTGCCGTCTGTACGAATTCCTTGGGTCGTAGTTGGGTGTGCCCAACTTGGGATTCCAGATGTTGTCCAGGTGTAAGTAGCTGTTGTTTTGTTACCAGCTGAATCAAAGGCTTGGGCAGTGAAGGTATATGTTTTTCCGGAGAAGTAAGTACCCATTTTGGGTGTTATTACCACAGATTCCAAAGTCGGTTTGGCAATGACAGAGACAAATTGTGCTGCTGATACAGTAGTACCCCGGTAAGTAGCATCCATGAAGACAATGAAGTGTCCGCCCGATGGATTTGTAGGCCAAATTTTTACCGATGGGCCGGTAGACTGAAGGTCGTGGAAGGCTGCAGTTGCCGTTCCGTTTTGGATCCTCCATTTGTATTGGACTTGAGCATTGTTCATTGCAACTGCTTTTTCGTCGAAAGATTTTGCGTTCAAAGTTAAGCTTTGACCGAATGCCATTTTGAAATAGTTGGAACTAGAAGTAATTTGGGCTGAAGCAATTTTGCGAGGAGAAACTCGAATGGTAGTACCAAATTCTTTGGTAGTGTTCCCGAAGGTAGCAACAACCTTTAAAAGACTCCATCCACCATTATTTGGTGCGGAAACAGCTGTTACTCGAACTTGACCAGAAGAAGTGTTGCTGAGGGTTGTTTTTACTCCAACGCTAGTTCCGGGGGCATCGTTAATCCATCTGTAAGTTGGAGTTCCTGCAGAGGCGGAAAGACCTTTGACCGTAGCATTAACGTAAGTGCTTTGTCCTTCGGCAAGACTAATGCTGGTGGGATCAACTTGAAGTTCTTGTAGAGTGTTGCCAGTCAAAGTAGAAGCATCTGCTCCAGCAAAGATTCCTTGTTTTTGTGCATACCAACCCAAAAGGCCAACTACGACGATTACCGCAACTGGTAGAATCCAACCAAGGGATTTTTGTTTTTTCTGACGGTGACGACTCGAAGTTTTAGACTTTTTCATCTTGTTTAAAGTAAGGTTAGTGGATATATGAAAGTTAGGGATAAATACAAATAAAGTATCCTCTTTTTATCTCTAAATTACTATATATAGAGTAGGGAACGGCTTTGGGCTTGTTTTTGTTATGATATACCCATGGCAGAAGAGAAATATGAGCACAAAGAGGTAGAGCTGAAATGGCAGAAGTACTGGGCATATAACCAGATTTTTAAGGCGATTGATCAAGACAAGCGGCCAAAGTTTTACGCAATGGACATGTTCGCATATCCATCAGGGGATGGTTTGCATACAGGGCATCCTCGTAGCTACACGGCTACAGATATTTTTGCTCGCTATTACAGAATGAAGGGCTACAACGTAATGCGTCCAGTTGGCTGGGATGCATTTGGTTTGCCCGCAGAAAATTATGCTATCAAAAAGGGGGTTCATCCAAGTCAAACTACAAAAGATAATATTGCTAACTTTACTCGGCAGGTGAAGGCGTTTGGATTTGCATACGATTGGGATAGAGAGGTAAATACTTCTGATTCTAATTACTACAAATGGACACAGTGGATCTTTAAAGTTCTGTATGACAACGGTTATGCGTATCAAAAGGAAGCATATGCCAATTGGTGTTCTGGTTGTCAGACGGTGTTAGCGAATGAACAGGTGAACGATGGTAAGTGTGATCGGTGTGGAACACAAGTGGAGCAGAAGAAACTTAAGCAGTGGTTTTTCCGGATACGGATTTTGCCGAAGAGTTGCTGGAAGGATTAGACAGACTCGATTGGCCAGAGTCTACTAAGACAGGACAACGTAATTGGATTGGAAAAAGTGAGGGAGCAATGTTGAGGTTCAAATCGGGCGATTTGGATATCGAGGTATTTACAACAAGACCAGATACATTATTCGGAGCTACATTTATGGTGTTGGCGCCAGAACACGAATTAGTGAGTCAGCTTACAACTCCCCAGCAGAAAATGGCGGTTGAGGAATATGTGGCTCAGACTAGATTAAAGACGAATTTGGATCGGATGATGGCAAAAGAAAAAACGGGAGTGTTTACTGGAAGTTTTGCGGTGAATCCAGCAACTGGAAAAGAAATTCCAATTTGGATCGCTGATTACGTACTAACTGATTATGGAACGGGAGCGATTATGGCGGTTCCAGCGCATGACGAGCGGGATTTTGAATTTGCTCAAAAGTTTGATTTGTCAGTAGTTCAGGTTATTAAGTCTGGTGAAAAACTTTATTCCGGACATGGGGAGCTGATGAATTCGGGTGAGTTTGATGGACAGGATTCAAAAAAGGCTGGACTAGAGATGGTAAAGAGGTTTGGTGGAGAGATGAAGGTACAGTACAAATTGCACGATTGGCTAATTTCTCGTCAAAGATATTGGGGGGCGCCAATCCCAATCGTTTATTTGAACGACGGAACGGTGAAAAGCTTGGATGAAAAAGATTTGCCAGTGTTACTTCCTACAGATGTAGATTTTACCCCTAAAGGTGAATCGCCATTGGCTGGTTCGAAGACTTTCCAGGAAGAAATAGAAAAGTATGGTTCAGGAGTAAAGCGGGAACTAGATACTATGGATACGTTTGTATGTTCTTCGTGGTATTTTTTACGCTACTGTGATCCGAATAACGGAAAGGAATTTGCTAGCAAGGAACAGTTGAAGTATTGGATGCCGGTAGATTTATATATTGGTGGAGCGGAACATACTAATGGGCATTTGCTCTATGCAAGATTTATTACAAAAGTATTAAAGAAACTTGGCTATCTATCTTTTGATGAACCATTTTTGAAGTTGAGGCATCAAGGATTGGTACTGGGAACAGATGGAGAGAAGATGAGCAAGAGCCGGGGAAATGTAATAAACCCTGATGATTTAATAGAGCAATTCGGAGCAGATACGGTACGAATGTACGAAATGTTTATGGGTCCGTTCGACCAATCTATTGCTTGGGATACGAATGGAGTGGTTGGGGTGAGAAAGTTCTTGGATCGAGTTTACCGAATAGTAAACAGTCGGTCGGGTAAGGTGAGTGGACAAAGCGATGCGATTCATATGCTGATTAAAAAAGTAACCGAGGATATCGAGGGGATGAAGTTTAATACAGCAGTTGCTGCTTTCATGGAATTCATCAATGAGGTATCTAAAGAAGATAGTAATAATTGGTTGGGGGATTTCGTGAAACTACTAAACCCGTTCGCACCACATTTGGCAGAAGAGTTGTGGCAGAAAGTGTTGGGCGAAAAAGAGAGCGTATCAGACGCACAGTGGCCCGTATTTGACCCTAAAAAAGCAAAGGCAACAACGGTTACAATTGTGGTTCAGGAGAAAGGGAAGTTACGTGGCACGGTAAGTGTTCCTGCTGGATCAGACGAGCAAGTGGTGTTAGCTGCAGTTCATGAGAATGAAAAACTAGCAGCTTTGGCAGCTGGTTCGTCTAAGCATATTTTTGTTCAAGATAAGATTGTAAATTTTGTGTAATGGACGAATTGCAAACAACTACTAAGGATACCGTTTCGGTTGAGGCGGAATGGAAAAGGGTGGAGCAGCTACTTGCCGCTAAGGATGATGCAAGTTGGGCGATGGCGGTGGTGGAGGCGGCGAAGATTTTTCGTCAGGTACTAGATGAGGTGAGTTTTGGTGAGAGTGTTGAGGAACGGATTCGTAATGCAGGAGAGTTGTTTCGAGATGTTAAAGCGTTACTTTCGGCAGAAAAAGTTTACCAACATATTCTAGGCCATATTGGACATCGGGTAACAAAGACAGACGCTAGTAAAGCGAGCGCTGCTTTTTTACAGGGAATTCTAGACATGATAGGTAGAGATTGGAAAGAACGAGGATGGTTCGAAAGATGGACTACGGGTTTGAACTATTTTTGGGGGACTCACCCGCGGATGCTTATAGGTTTTTTGACGGGGATTTTAATTTTTGTTTTATTGGTTTGGTTCCTGGCTAAAGTGGAGATTGGGAAATGGCTGGTTGGGTTAGCAGTGGGGTTTGCTGATTTTATGCTAGCTAGCCCTGTTTTGCTAGGAGGGTTGGGGTTAGCGCTAGTTATTTCCATCTTTTTAGGGATAGCATTTTCAGGTCGGCGTAGGGGGTAAGGGGTTGCTTCTTGATTCCTGGGTCTGGGAGAAGGTGATAGAATTAGGGGTACCGTTTTATACCAACTTCTTGAAGATAGGGAGGTGAGGAGTGAAGTTTGTGCATCTGCATCTGCACAGCCATTACAGTCTGCTCGATGGTATGACGAAGATACCAGATTTGGTAAAGAAAATCGTAGAGCAGGGAAGCGAAGCGGCGGCGTTGACCGACCACGGGGTGATGTACGGTGCAATTGAATTTTACAAAGAATGTAAGTCGGCTGGTATTAAGCCGATTATTGGTAATGAGGTTTATGTTACAGCTGGGCAGATGTCAGATCGTGAGACTACTCGGGGAGAGCGGAATTATTTCCATTTAGTTTTACTTGCAAAAGATCTCGAAGGATACCGTAACTTAATGAAATTGACTACAGAGGCGCATCTGCGGGGATTTTATTACAAACCGAGAATTGATCGTGAAGCATTAAAGAAATATTCTGGGGGGCTGGTGGCAATGTCGGGATGCTTGAAGGGGGAAGTAGCGCAGGCGATACTGGCCAACGACTTAGAAAAAGCTAGGTCGGTGGCAGTATGGCACAAGGAAGTTTTTGGAGGAGATTATTACCTAGAGCTACAGTACCATCCAAATATTCCCGAACAATCAAAAGTAAATGATACACTAATTTCACTTTCTCAAGAGTTAAATATTCCGTTAGTAGCGACGGCAGATTCTCATTACTTGTCTGCAGATGACGCAGAAGCACAGGATGTATTACTGTGTGTGCAGACGGCTACGCATTTGGCTGACACAAATAGGATGTCTATGCGCGGTGAAGAGTATCACGTAAGAGAACCACAGGAGATTATCGAAGCGTTTAGGCATGTTCCTGAGGCGGTTGAAAATACCGTTAAAATTTCTGATAAATGTAATTTAGAGATCCCGATGGGGAAGTTGGTTTTCCCCAAATTTGTTCCCCCTGGTGGGAAAACTGTTGATGCATTCTTTCTAGAGCAGGTGGAAGCGGGGCTGAAGATGCGGTTTGGTGAAAAGATAAATGACGTGATTCGCCAACGTTTGGATTACGAGATTGGGGTTATTGCTCAGATGGGATACAAGGGATATATGCTGACGGTGGCAGATTTTGTGAATTGGGCTAAAGATCAGGGCATTGTGGTCGGACCGGGGAGGGGAAGTGCCGCAGGCAGTTTGGTTTCATACGTCTTGCGTATTACCGAAGTAAATCCTCTAGAGCACGGATTACTTTTTGAACGTTTTCTTAATCCAGAACGTGTGAGTATGCCGGATATCGATTTGGATTTTGCGGATGATCGGAGGGCGGAAGTAATTGAATATGTTAGGCAAAAGTATGGGAATGATAAGGTAGCACAGATTATTACTTTTGGGACTATGGCTTCTCGAGCGGCGATTCGGGATGTCGGAAGAGTTCTCGGAGTACCGTATGGCGAGGTGGACAAGATTGCCAAACTAATTCCGCCACCCCAGCAGGGGAAATTTACTCCCTTAAAAAAACATATTGAAAGTGTACAGGAGTTGAGGGCTATCTATGAAGGAAGTGAGATGGCTAAGAAGCTAATCGATCTTTCTATGAGGTTGGAGGGAACTATTCGGCATGCATCGGTGCACGCAGCAGGGGTGGTGATTGGAGACATAGATCTTACAAATTACACTCCCGTTCAATATTCTCCATCGGATGATAAGGTCTTGGTAACTCAATATTCAATGTATCCGTTGGAATCCATTGGGCTTTTGAAAATGGATTTTTTGGGGCTAAAGAATCTTACGATTATCAAGAATGCTTTGAGAATCATTAGAAAGATTCATGAAAAAGAAATCAACTTGAGCGAGCTACCTTTTGATGATAAAAAAACTTTTACTCTTCTTGCAGCAACTAATACGACGGGTGTCTTTCAGTTGGAAGGTGAGGGGATGAGGCGGTATTTGAAGGAACTAAGGCCGAGTGTCTTTGGAGACATTGCTGCTATGGTTGCGCTGTATAGGCCGGGTCCAATTGAGCTTATTCCAGATTTTATTGCTCGTAAGCACGGATTGAAAAAGATAGAATACTTGCATCCTAAACTGGAACCGATCTTGAAAGATACATATGGTATTGCAGTGTATCAGGAACAGGTTTTGCAGATCGCTCGGGATCTTTGTGGGTTTACATTAGGTGAAGCAGATGTTTTGAGAAGGGCGATTGGAAAGAAAAATGTAAAACTTTTAAATGAGCAGAAAGAGAAATTTATTGCTGGAGGTATTGCTAACGGGGTGAGAGCAGATATTGCCGAACAACTGTTTCATTTTGTCGAGCCATTTGCACTTTATGGTTTCAACCGAGCACATGCTGTGAGCTATGCGGTGATTGCTTACTGGACAGCGTATCTCAAGGCACATTTCCCCAATGCATTCATGGCCGCGCTAATGACATCTGACCAGCAGGACTTGGAAAGAATCGCCAAAGATATTGCCGAGTGTGAGCATATGAAGATACGGGTTTTGCCACCCTCGGTAAATAAAAGTTTTACTGATTTTGCCGTGGTGAAGGAAACTGGAGATATTGTTTTCGGGTTGAATGCTATAAAAAATGTAGGACAAAAAGTCTCTGACATTATTGTCGAAGAGCGGCAAAAGAATGGCTTGTACCAAAGCTTGGCGGACTTTATCAAACGTGTCGGCAAGGAAGTGGTAAATCGCAAAACTTTAGAGAGTTTAATTTTGGCGGGAGCATTGGATGACTTTGGAGAGAGGAACGCTTTGTTTAGTAATGTTGAATCAATTCTGAACTTTTCTTCTGAGCACCAAAGACATTTGAATTCAAACCAGCTGGGAATATTTGGCAAAGAGGAAGTGGCAACTCGGCAAACAATTCAGCTTGTTTCAGCGGATTCGGCTACTGATCAGCAAAAATTGATATGGGAAAAAGAATATCTAGGAACTTTTGTTTCCAAGCATCCCTTGAAGGAAATTATGCCACGGCTATCTGGCGTTGTGAGGTCTGCGGTTTCTCTTTCTGGAGCAGATGATGGCAGGACTGCAAAAGTAGCAGGGGTGGTGACTAGAGTGCAGAAAGTATTTACCAAAAACGGTGATGCAATGTTATTCGTCACGTTAGAAGATTTGGGAGGAACGATTGAGGCGATAGTTTTTCCACGGGTATTGGATGTTACCCGAAGTGTTTGGGAACGCGACAAAGTGGTATTGGTATCCGGTAAGGTAACGGTAAAAGAACGAGTGGAGAATCAGGGCGAAAGTATTGCAATACTTGCGGAACCCAAGATTTTAGTCGGTGAAGCATATGAAGTTACTAATGCGTATTTAAAGCAATTGGAAGAAGCGGTAGCGATGACTAGTAAAGCAGACAATCGATCTGGGGTGGTTCAGTCGATGGTTCAGAATTTTGAGTATACAGAAGAGGGGATGTTGATAAAATTACCTAAAGCCTTTACAAATGCCAAATTGACAATTTTAAAGCAGGTTCTGGGAAAATATCCGGGTGTGAATAAAGTGATGCTAGAGGTATTTAGTAATGGCCGATGGCAAAAAGTTCCCACTAATGCGCAAGCGGCGAAATCTTCGGAGTTAGAAAGGGAGCTTTCCCAAATTCTTAAGTAAGATTGTACTTTAATAAAAAAGGAGGTGGCCGCAAATGCTGGCCAAACTGTTGTCTTGGAAAGCTGTGGGAGTGGCATTGCTTACTGCTACAGCGGTCTGGGCATCAGTTGGCCCAGACAGTTTGCTGCAAAACTCTATTGGAGACGATTTGCGGGCATGGAAGGCTAAGGGTCGTTGGGTTGAACTTAGCGACAGTCAGCCGTTGGGGAATCGGTATCCTGTTGTTCTCGTTCTTGGAATGAATGGGTCTGGGGAAATAGATGGCCCATCGGAGGACGATTTTCGCAGGATGACAAATTCCTTGCTTTCTAATTGCCAAGCGATCTACCTAGAAGAATGTGGGAAAGAATTGTATAACCAGACTAAATGGTATGGTTATTGGTACAATTCTGGTTTTGGCGATTCTAATATCGCAGGGTGGCTGGATGCGAAGATCGAAAATGATCCCGACCTTACTAAAGCGGGACAGAAGCTTTCGTTAGTTTGCCATAGCAAGGGCGGAAATGTGGCTTACTGCTACTGGGTGCGAACTAGTGGCAGAAAAGTGGATCGAGTAATTACTCTTTCTACTCCGCATTTAGGGAGTTCTTTAGTGGATAAGGCGAAAGTAAAAAAAGCGGTTCAGAAACTTTTTCCATACTTTCATAAAGTGTGGTGGAAGTTTTTGGAGCCACGCCTGCCTCCCGATTCGGAAGGGACAAGGTGGTTGCGTACCGACTGCGCTGAGATGCGGGACTTGCATTCCAAACATTCGCTTACCAAAGACTGGCTTTTGGTCGGGAGTAAAATTCCATCATTGAGTCAGAGTTTAATGGGGCGGAACATTGGAATTGCATTTCTGGCTAGTTCCAAGCTTCCTTTTGGGGCTAATCAAGATCGGCCGGTTTACACTTTAGGTGCTCGGCTAATCGAAGATTTAGTGTACGAGGGAAGTGACGGGATGGTTCCATTGAGTTCGGCCTGGTGCGAAGGATATGCCGGAGATGCTAGTACTCTGCTGGTTGCAAATCACGACCATGCGGAGATGTTGCAGGGGAATGGTAGTCTGGAAGTTCATCGTGCAGTTATCGATTGGCTGTTTCCAAGGATCTTGCAGAAAACTGAGCCAAAAATTGGCAGATTTGATCTTTGGTTGCCAGATGTTCCTGTTACCAACATTCCTCAAACACAAGCTGATGGTCTGGATCAGGCGCGTTTGGCGTGGATTAATGAGGATGGTGGTATCTCTGTTGCAGATAGTCAGTTTGCTAACCCACGCAAACTCTATTTGCCAGAAGGTTTGTATTCCTGGCCACAGTGGATGGACGACAAATTACTTGCGACATGGAACCATGCGGGTGGTTCGGACATTGTTCTGATTTCCGGTAACAAAGTCGTCCAGCTAACAAGGAACGGGAAGAGCTCTCTATCTTCTGTTGGAGAGGGACTAATTGTCTTCGTTAGCGACGGGGACTTGGTCCTAAGAACAAACGGGGGTCTTTCTAGGGTGCTCGTTCGGGGTCCTATTTCAGTCCAATACCCGCCGGTGGTTTTGGGAGGCAAGGTCTATTTTTCTACAACTAATTCTTCCGGTGGTGATCTTAGGTGGGTGAGTCTGGAGGCAAATGGATGTTCTTTGACCAAAACTAGATTAGTGGATACTAGGACGCTTTGTCCTATAAAGATCGGGTCAGTATTGCTGGCTATACGGGCAGAGGCGGATCAATCCACTGTTAGTGTTGTTACTGGCCAGTGGGGGACTTTGCGGATGAGTCTAATGGCTGGTACTAAGGCACTGAACGAAGTGCTTTCCGACGGTCAAATCCCCATGCCTACCTTAGTAGGCATGGACAGTCAGGAGAGTTGGCTGTATCTGGCTATAGGCGGAGATATCCGTCAGTTAGATCTGGCAGAGATAGTTTCCGCTATCGCCAGAGGTGACGAGTCCATTGACTTTGACCGGGCTGCTATCTGGCGGGCTAAAGGTACTCAGTTCGATGTAAAGTGAACCTTTCTAAGTCCCCACTCCTGTATAAAAGGAGTGGGGACTTTGCGAAAAACCTTGCGCTGGAGACGGCCTTTTGGTAGGATGTTCGGGTTATGAACTCAATTGCTGAACCAATTTTGAAGCTGTTCCGTAAGTCCGATGTGCCCAAGATAGAGGTTGGGGACGTGGTGCGTGTGCATCAAAAGATTCGTGAGGGTAATAAGGAGCGGATACAGGTTTTTGAAGGCATTGTAATTGCGACTAATCATGGTGTGAGCGCAAATGCTAGTTTTACTGTACGAAAGATTGCTTCTGGCATTGGAGTAGAAAAAGTTTTCTTGCTTCATTCTCCTAATGTGGTGAAGGTTGAATTCAAACAAAGCTCTGCCGCTAAAAGAGCGAAGTTGTATTTTCTTCGGGCTTTGACAGGTAAGGCATTGAAGATGAAGGAGAGTGGACGTAAGAAAGAGGCATGGGCAGAGGCCTTGGGACAGGTAGAAGAAGTAAAGACAGAGGCTACTGAAGAAGATATTGCTGAGGCGGTAAAAGCGGAAGAAGAGAAAAAGGCGGAAGAGATTCAGGATCAGCCAATTCAGGAGGAAAGTGAATCTTTGGGATCCGATTCCCAGCCGGAGGTAAACGATGGAATCAAAGAGCAAAACCCGGGGGAAGAGCAATCAGTTGCTGACCAGTCCGACGCTGGAGCTGGAAACGACACTGAAGGCGGCCGGAGTTAAGTTAGTTGCTGGAGTAGATGAAGCTGGTCGAGGCGCTTGGGCTGGACCGGTTGTTGCCGCTGCAGTTATTTTACCTTCCGAACTTCCAGAAAAAACAGGGATCAATGATTCGAAACAACTAAGTCCTGCGCAACGGGATGAGCTTTTGGTGAAGATAGAAAGGTTGGCCGTAGCTATTGGGGTCGGCGTGGTGGAAGTGGATGAAGTGGATAGGTTGGGGGTGGCACAAGCGACCTATGTTGCTATGGCGAAAGCGATTGAGGGACTAAAGAAGAAACCCGATTTTATTCTAGTGGATGGTTTTAAGGTAAATTTTTCTCAAGCCCCTAGTAGCGGGATTATTGATGGAGATAGGAAGTCAATGTCTATTGCGGCGGCCTCGATTGTAGCGAAGGTCTTAAGAGACCGACTTATGGTAGATTTGCACCAGAAGTACCCTAGATTCGGGTTTGCTATTCATAAAGGATATGGTACTGCCTTACATCAGGAGAGGATCGCCAAACATGGGATTTGCGGAGCACATCGAAAGAGCTTCGCACCGGTGAAAGTGGTCTTAAGGAGTAAGTTTACTCAGTCTACTCTTGACTAGGGGAGTAGTTTTTTGTATAGTGTGGGCGTTGTTATGAGCAGGTTTGATACTCAAGCCTGCTGGTTTATGATAGGTATAGTAGTTAGATAAAGGATAGTCTTATGGCATCTGAATTTATGGCAGCGATCATGCAGATCGCAGAAGAAAAAGGGATTTCGAGAGAGGCCGTTCTAGAAACGGTGGAAGCAGCGTTAGCAGCTGCATATCGAAAAGATTTTGGTCAGAAAGAGCAATTGGTTGTTGCACAGATGGATCCCAAGAGTGAAAAAGCTCGTCTTTTTGTGGTGCATAAAATAGTGGAAGAAGTAGAGGATCCGGTAAAGGAAATTTCTCTAAAAGATGCTAAGAAGATGGATAAGAAAGCTGAAGTTGGCGGAGAGATTCGTGAAGAAGTTTTTCCTCCAGCGGAATATGGTCGGGTTGCAGCACAAACTGCTAAGCAGGTTATTTTGCAAAGGTTGCGAGAAGCAGAACGAACAATGATATTCCAAGAGTATAAGGAAAAAGAAGGTCAGTTGATTAACGGAACTATTCAACGGGTAGAAGGGAATGTGGTAATGGTGGATATTGGAAAATCGACTGGTATCTTATTCCCATCCGAACAATCTCGAACTGATCATTATTACTCTGGTCAGAGAATGAAATTTTATATCGTAAAGGTTGATGATTCAGCTAAGGAACCACAAGTTCTTTTGTCTCGTTCCCATCCGCAGATGATAGCCCGTCTATTTGAAATGGAGGTTCCAGAAATTGCTGGTGGAACGGTAGAAATAAAAGGAGTGGCTAGAGAAGCGGGAGTGCGTTCAAAAGTTGCCGTTCACTCTTTGCAAGAAGCAGTGGATCCAGTGGGTTCTCTGGTGGGAAGACGGGGAGTTAGGGTCCAGGCAGTAATGGCGGAAATTGGAGAAGAAAAGATAGATATTGTTTTATGGGGTGAGGATCCTAAGCAGTATATAATCAACGCATTGTCTCCAGCTAAGATTAAGGAAGTGGTGTTGGATGAGGAAAATCATTCGGCGCTAATTAAAGTAGAAGAGGATCAGTTGTCGTTAGCGATTGGTAAGGCTGGTCAGAATGTAAGATTGGCAAGTAAGTTGACTGGATGGCAGATTGAGGTAGAAAAAGGTAGTCACGCGCTTGGTCATTCCGAGGATGAAACAGAAGAGACAGAAGAAGTGTTGTCTACGGAAGAGGAGAAGCCGAGCGAAGAACCTACTGGTGAGGAACCAGAAGTCTAAACGGGGTAAGGGGGAGATCATGGATAATTATTTTTTAGACAAATTCACCACTAACGCCAAGAAGGTATTAACCAATGCCCAGAAATTGGCACGTGATTTAGGTGATGCGCATTTAGGTAGTGAACATTTATTGCTTGCTATGTTGAATGTGCGGAGTGGTTCTGCTTACGAGGTGCTGAGTAGTTTGGGTGTAAGCGGAGAGCGAGTTGAAATGATGATGGGTCTGGTACAACGCGGTTCTGGACAGAGAGTTGGACTGACTGATAACGCAAAAAGATCCATTGAGGGAGCCGTGTTGGTGGCAGCTCAATATGGAAGTTTTTATATAGGAACAGAACATTTGTTGTTTGCAATGGCACAGAGTAGAGGAAGTCGTGCATATGCCATTTTATTGGAATTAGGTGTAGACCCAGGTGTAGTGGCAACTCAAGTTGCAGCACTCATGGAGGCTAATCGCGAACGTGAACCTCGGGTTCGAGTGGGAGCTACGGAAGGCAGCGGAGACAGCAAGAGTACTACCCCAATCCTTGATCAATTTAGTGTAGATATTACCAATATGGCAAGAGAAGGAAAGATTGATCCGGTAATAGGAAGGGATCAGGAAATAGCTCGGGTCATACAAATACTGAATCGTCGTACTAAGAACAACCCGGTACTATTGGGTGAGCCGGGAATTGGTAAAACTGCAATTGCAGAAGGTTTGGCACTTATGGTACGGGATGGTAATGTGCCTGAGAATTTGAAGAAGAAAAGAATCATGGCGATTAACCCATCTGCCATGGTGGCGGGAACTAAATACAGGGGAGAGTTCGAAGACAGAATAAACCAAATGGTAGATGAGGTCAGCAAAGCAGCTGATGTAGTTTTATTCGTAGATGAACTTCATACATTAGTTGGTGCTGGAAGTGCAGAGGGAAGTCTAGATGCGGCTAATATATTGAAGCCAGCATTGGCTCGGGGAGCTTTGCAGATGATAGGGGCTACAACTTTGGATGAATATCGTAAGCATATTGAAAAAGATGCTGCTTTGGAAAGACGTTTCCAGCCAGTAATGGTCAGCGAACCGACAGCTGACGATACGATAAAAATCATCAAGGGTGTTCGGAAGAACTATGAAAGTTATCACAAAGTAAATATTACCGATAAGGCTATCGAAGCAGCTGTAAATCTGTCTGTGCGCTATATCAACGATCGTTTTTTGCCAGATAAAGCAATAGATCTAATAGATGAAGCGGCTTCGGCAGTAAGGATTTCTTCGGGAATAAGTGAGCCAGAGTTGGCGAATACCGAAAAAGAAGAGTTGGCTAAAACAACTGCTCAGAAAGAGGAAGCAATAGACAGGCAGGACTATGAAACAGCAGCTAAGTTGCGTGCGGCTGAGATCCGACTGAAGAAAAAAATAGAAGCCCTTTCAAAACAGCATCATGACGGGAAGAAGACTGGTTGGCCCAAAGTAGATGACAAAGACATTGCCAAGGTTGTTTCTCAGTGGACCAATATTCCAGTGGGTAATCTGGCAGCTGATGAGATTGAAAGGTTGCAGGATTTAGATAAGATTTTAAGGAATCGGATTATTGGACAAGATGAGGCGGTTGAGGCGGTGGCGTCTGCGATCAAGCGCTCAAGGGTGGATATCGGGAATCCTGATCGCCCAATGGGATCATTTCTGTTTTTGGGTCCAACCGGAGTCGGAAAGACTGAACTTGCCAAAGTGTTGGCCGAAGAAGTGTTTAGAGACAGAGATGCTTTGATAAAAATAGATATGAGCGAGTTTAGTGAGCGACATACTGTTTCTCGGTTGGTCGGTGCTCCTCCCGGATATGTGGGTTACGAAGAGGCGGGCAAACTTACTGAAGCAGTACGGCGCAAACCATATTCCGTAGTGCTGATGGATGAGGTAGAAAAGGCACATCCGGAAGTGATGAATATTTTATTGCAGATGCTTGAAGATGGATCCCTAACGGATGCTAAAGGCAGAAGAGTGAGCTTCAGAAATACTATTGTTATCCTTACTTCTAATGTCGGAACAGAGGCGTTGAATCGGCATGCGGTTTTGGGATTTAGTCGAGGAACAGATGCAATGCAGGATTATGACAAAATCAAAGACCAAGTTTTAGATGAAGTAAAGAAAAGGTTCCGTCCAGAACTTGTGAATCGATTTGATAAAGTTATTGTTTTCAAGGCGCTTGGTTCGATAGAGATTGAGAAGATTGTCGAGTTGCAACTTAACGATTTAATGAAGAGACTAGATAGGCAGAAAATAAAGTTGGATGTAGGAGCTGGTGCTAGGAAATGGTTGGCAGAGCATGGTTTTGAGCCAGAACTTGGTGCGAGACCTGTTAGAAGACTGATTCAAACAATGATAGAAGATCGACTGGCAGAAGGAATTTTGGCAAAACAGTTTGCTAAGGGATCGACGGTAAAAGTTGAGCAAGTAGATGACAAGTTGGTTTTGAGCTCGGCTCGGCCAAGAGCACGAGTAAAAGCAGCGGTGTAGGGGGACTTATCTTTGGTTTTATTAGGATTTATCTAAACAATTAGTTTATGATCTGGCAGATTCTTATTGGTGCGTTACTGCTATTCCTCGTAGTTTATGTGGTGATAGCGAAGAAGATATCGATGATTCCATCGTCGGTGTTTGTAATGACGTTACTGGGGGTGATAGTGGGGCTTTCTATCGGGACGCTGGTTTCCTTACCTCTCGCTAAAATGTCAGGAGTGTGGGGGGTTTGGTTGCCACTACTGGTAAACATTTTTACGGTAGCTTTGACTACTACTTTTTTTTACAACCAAAGAGAAAAGATTGGGGCTTCTCTAACTCAATTTTTTTCGTTGATGGATACTTTGGTGAAGGAGACAAAAAAGTTACGGAGAGATACTCCGGGTGGATTGGTGGAGGGGGGAATAGTGCTTGATACTAGTGTGATTATTGATGGGAGAATAGCGGATTTGGTAAAAATCGGGTTTGTTTCGGGAAAGCTAATATTGCCCAGATTTGTTTTGGATGAGTTGCAGCTGGTAGCAGACTCGGAAGAAGCTATTCGACGCAATAAAGGCAGAAGAGGATTGGAAGTTTTAGATGAACTTAGACACGAGCGTAATGTCCGATTGGATGTAGTGGATGACGATTTCATCACTGAACCAGATGTGGATTCGAAGATTATTCGGTTGAGCAAGAAATATCATGCTCGGTTGATGACAGTGGACTACAATCTTAATCGGGTGGCAAGAATCCAGAACGTGGTCGTTTTGAATATCAACGAACTTAACAATGCTCTTCGTCCTGTGGTATTGCCTGGAGAAGCGATGAAGCTTAGGGTAATACAATCAGGGAAAGACGTTGGTCAGGGCGTAGGGTATCTAGATGACGGCACAATGGTGGTGGTGGAAGGGGGAGATCGGTCTATTGGGCAGGAAATTGAAGTGGTAGTGACCAGGGTGTTTCAGACCGTAGCTGGCAAAATGATTTTCACAATGCCAAAGGATAAGTACCAAGAGAGAAGAAGAGTGATATAAATTACGGTAGTTGACTAAGAGACTGCTTTCTTGACTGAAAGCAGATTTTGTGGTATAATGAACAATAAAATTAAAACAAAAACAGCTTGATGAAAATCAGCTTCAATCGTCATAAATTATTGCAATGGCTAGAGCGCGAGTTGTGTGCTGTTTTGGCAGTTTTGGTTTTAGTGGGTGGCTTGGTATGGACTACTCAAGCAGGGACGACTGCCGATATAGAAGTGTCTATTAGCGTACTTCCTGCAGCTGGGACAATTCAGCTTAATGTACCTAACGGTGGTGAAAGCTGGGAGATTGGAACTTCACACAATATCGAATGGGTTGCGGGTGCGGGAATAACCGATGTCAAGTTGGAACTGCAACGAACTACTGGTGGAGCTTGGGAAACAATCGTAGAATCGGTAGCGGTTACCCCAGCTAGCTATCCATGGACAGTCACTGGAGCAGCTACTGCTACTGCAATTGTGAAAATTAGTGATGCCACAAATCCCGCCATTACAGATGTCAGCAACGGGGTATTTGCTCTTACTGAAGCGGTAGTTCCGCCCGTAATACCAACTCCTGGTGGTGGCGGTGGTAGTGGTGCTTTTGTGCTTTCTCCCGCTCTTTCTAGCGTGGTCCCAAGTTCGTTTGTTAACACAACGGAAGTGACATTGGATGTATTTGGTTCTAACTTTGAATACAATACAGTTTTTAAATTGGGCGATTCTAGTTTGAGAATGTTGTGGACGGGTAATCATTCACATGTTCGGCTAAAGGTGCCAAAAGGTTTTCGTCCAGGCGAATATGTCTTAGCTGTGTACAACAGCAACGGTACGTTAGCAACCTGGGATAAGAAGATAAAA
>JAKLDB010000001.1:51776-52005 GCA_022703745.1 Patescibacteria group bacterium
TATTATGCTGCTAAATTAATTAAGCAGTCAGAATCTAGAGTCCAACTGAAGGCTGGTCAGGACGTGGAAGTATGGGTGGAGCTTATAAATACTGGGACAACTGAATGGCAAACTTACGGCAGAAATACAACCCGATTGGGAACCTCGCAACCTCGTGACAGAAAAAGCGTTTTTTGGAGAAGTAGCTGGATTTTGCGTAATCGTCCCGCTAATGTTCAGAAACCGGGAT
>JAKLDB010000010.1 GCA_022703745.1 Patescibacteria group bacterium
ACTTCTAAACTCCCCTCTCGATGCCGCTGTCCGCATATCGCTTCCATTCAAAATAAACATCAAATCGTCCCGATGAATTCCTTTGGTCGTATTCGCTCTCGCAATATCAATCTGTCGAGAACTAGCAAGTCCCGCCGTATACATTTTTGGTGTCACAAAATTCAAATTCGGCACATACGAGATCTTCAGCTCATCTCCCAGCTCCCCAAACCATTCGTGGTAATACTGATTTGCCAATCTTCCTATCTCTTCCATCACCTTTTGCCTTTTTACCACAATCCGGCTACCCGTTTCGCTTAACTTTTCATCCCAAACATCCAACTCTCCTTCTTCGCTCCGACCCTGTTTTACCATTAGAAGTAGTTGATTCCTTTGTCTTAGAATTTTCCAGTAGTCCGAGATATCCTGACCATACTCCATATCAAATCTCGCAATCAATAAATCCATAAACTTTCTCCGCTTTTGTGGGCTTAGTCGAATAAGATCAATATCTTCCGGGGAAAACAACACTACTGGCATTTGTCCAACCATCATTGCTCTTTGAACCACTGTACCGTTCAGCTTCCCAGTCTTAGAAACAAATCCACCCTCCACCATCCAAATCATTTCTCCCTTTTTCGCTTCACCTCGTCCATCAACAAAATCCACTTCCGCTCGCGCAAAACTTTGTCCTTTTTGCACTAAAACCCTTTCATTACTCACCCTAAAAGAACCCCCTGCGGCGAGAGCAAATATCCCTTCCAATATATTTGTTTTGCCTTGCGCATTTTTCCCAAACAAAATATTCACACCCTCACTCGGCGCAAGCTCAACCCCCTCCAGATTTCTAAATTGCTGAAGTTGGATCTTTTTTATTATCATCTTCCCTAGCTTCTAAGAGGCATCACAATATACAGCCGATTTTCTGCTCCCACAGGCCTAAATACACCGGCAACTGTTTTTCCGCTCAACTCCATTACACATTTAATAGTGTCAAAGCTATTCAACCCATCAAGTAGATACCGAGCATTGAAAGATATCTCGGTTGGCTCTCCCCCGACTTTGGCCGGAACTTTTGCAAGAAAATTACCCAATTGAGAAGACTCTGATGTTATCTCTATCTCTCCCCCAACCCTAACATTCAGCTTCACACTATTAGATCCTTCTAACGAAAAGATGCTGGCGGTTTTTAGGGCGTCTACCATTTCTTGGATATCAAACTCAACCGAAACTGTATGTTGAGCTGGAATAATTTGTTTATATGGCGGATACTCTCCTTCAATAATTCTTGAAACAATACTCGCTTGTGGTAAAACAAACATCACTTGATTCTCATCCACCCGTAATTCTATTTCCTCTTCTTCACCCATAATCCTTCTCAACTCCTGGAGTGTGCGACTTGGGATCACCACCCCAAACTCTTCTCCCAAATTCACATCAACAATAATTTCTCCCAAGCGATAACTATCCGTTGCTGCCGCTGTCAGTTTTCCTTCTTTAGATACCAAATACACTCCTGTAAGAACTGGTCTGGACTCATCTCTTGAAACAGAAAAGTCTACCGCGGAAAGTATCTCTTCTAATACCTCTGTTTTTAGTTTTACCTGTTTACCTCCCTCCACTTGTGGAATGACTGGATAATCCTCCGCAGACATCCCGTTTATTGTCGCTTTTGTTTCCCCACAAACAACCTCCAACACATTTCCCTTTCCAGTAAGAACAACAGTATCTCCATGAAGATTGTTTACTAAATTAATCAATGTCTTTCCGGGAACTGTTATCACCCCTTCTTTTTCCACCTTTCCTCCCAAAAAGAATTTCACTCCTAATTCCAAATCAGTTGCCACCACTTCCACACCACTCTTATCTGCCTTAATCAAAATATTATTTAAGATTGGCAAAGTACTTCGTGAACTAACCACTCTTTCCACTCCACTTAATGCAGTTTTAAATTTATCCAATACCAAAGATGTTTGGATATCCACACCCCCTTTTATAGAAATAGTCTCATTCATAAGATTAGAAATTAACAGTAGTTATAAGGCTGTGAGTATAGTGCAACACTCTAATTTTAGAGTCCCAGACCTACCTATTGAAAGGTAAAAATTGGAAATAATGTTGATGAATAGTGGATAAATGGTGGACAACTTCCCTATTCCCAGATTACCCACCAATTAATCCACCGAGTAAAGTTTATTCTTAATCTGAGTGATTTCCTGGTGAATTAGGTCGTTCTTCAAGAGCAATCCCCTAACCTTATTGTAATCATGCATTATTGTGGTATGGTCTCTTCCTCCTAACTCATCCCCAATTTGCTTGTACGGTAAGTCCACCTCCTCTCTCAGGAGGTAAACCAAGATTTGACGAGGAATAACAATGTCTTTTGTTCGGCGGCGACCCACCAACTCCTCTTTTCTAATATTGAAATGACCAACCACCGCTCGGATGATCTCCGAAGGCCTCACTATCTTCTTCCCTGGGGCTGTCAGAATCCCACCCATTAGACCTTTTACGTCTTCTAGGCTAGGGATGGCGTTGTTTAATTCCGCATAAGCTAAGATCCTAGTCAGCGCACCTTCCAACTCTCTTACGTTACTAGTTATAACTCGTGCTAGATACTCCAAGATGTCTTCAGATAATACTTTGTCTTGGATGGCTAACTTAGACTGAAGGATGGCTAACCGGGTCTCGTAAGAAGGGATGGCGATATCCGCTATCATCCCCCACTCAAATCTCGAACGTAATCTTTCTTCTAATGCCGGTATCGCCTTCGGTGGCCGATCAGACGTCAGCACAATCTGCTTCCCTGCTGTATGCAGGGCATTAAAGGTGTGAAAGAACTCTTCCTGGGTCTGTTCTTTGCTCGCAATAAACTGGATATCGTCAATTAGCAAACAATCCACCTTGCGGTATTTATCCTTAAACTCCTTCATCTTCTGTCCCCTAATTGCCTCCACCATCTCATTAGTAAACCTCTCCGAGGTCACATAAACCACTTTCGCCTTGGGGTTGAGCCGAACAATCTCATTACCAATCGCTTGCAGGAGATGGGTTTTGCCTAGTCCAACTCCACCGTAGATAAACAACGGGTTGTAGCCGACTCCTGGACGTCTAGAGACCGCCTCAGCTGCTGCATAACACAGCTTGCTATTCTCCCCGACAATAAAACTCTCAAAGGTAAATCTCGGGTTTAGTCCCTCCTTCACCCTTGGGCTTTCTTCTGCCTTCACCCCTTTTGTAGAAACCACGGGGAGTTCAAACATGGGTAGGGTAGCTTTTTCGGGACGTACTGAAGGACGCATACTGCCAATCACATATTGCACTACCACCATTTTCCCTAGGTGTTTCACCAGGCAACGGTGAATCTCCTTCTGGTACCTCTTCTGGAGCCAACCCTTAGTAAAGTCGTTTGGGACTCTAATTACCGCCACCCCCTTATCTAAATCCACCGATTCTAGTGCGGTACTTTTAAACCAAGTCTGAAAATTAGCAGGGCTCATCCCTACCTCAATTTCACCTAAAACAGTTTGCCACAGCTTTTCTTGGTCGGTTAGCATACTACCCCTTTTTATCCCCCAGCACAGTTCAATTTACCAAAGTTATCCACATTTGTATACGCAACAAAAAGAGTATCACAGAAAACGCTTTCCCCTGGTAAATTGACCAGATAGAGAACCGCAGAATATACTGGTGAAGTACTAGATTACACTTATGAAAAGAACATATCAGCCAAACAAGCGTAAACGCGCTACTACCCATGGTTTTCGTTCTAGGATGAGCACTGCGGGAGGAGCAAAGGTAATTAAACGTCGCCGCCTCAAGGGGCGCAAGAAACTTAGTGCCTAAAGATCCGTTTATGTCTGCAACTACAAACACTGTTGCGGATCGGGTGATGCGTCGGGGCATCAGGATCAATCGGCGAGGATTCGTCTTTTATTATCTAAAAATTCTCCATCCCCCTCGGCCTCGCATTGTTGTTAGTCAGAAAATAGACAAACGGGCTACGGTGCGCAACCGCCTAAGAAGGCAGATAAGAGAAATTATTCGCCGAGCTGAACCTAAAAATAGGGCAATAGCGATAGTCACCCGCAAAGAGATTTTAGAGATATCGTTTACTGAAATAAAAAGAACCCTCACAGAAATTCTTACTCGTATTTAGAATGAAGGAAATATTAATCAAACTTATTACTATCTACCAAAAAACACTCTCTCGAGATCACGGTTGGTTAAGTGCTTTTTACCCCACAGGATATTGTCGGTATCAGCCTACCTGTAGCGAATATGCCAAGCAGTCAATCAAGGAACATGGAGTAAGTAAGGGAATCTTTCTAGCTATATCACGCATTTCTCGCTGCCATCCATGGGGATCAATTGGCTCCGACCCCATTCTAAATAGAGAAACGAACTAATATATGAATACACCAAAAATTACCGACGCAATGTGGCAAGGATGGATGGGCAAACTTCTCTATGTTCCTATCCTAAATATTCTAGTGCTTCTCTATGTATATATTCCTGGCCAAGACCTCGGCCTGGCGATTATCGCAATTACACTTCTTACTCGTGCCCTACTCCACCCGTCTTACCGCAACACACTTAAGGCGCAACGCGACATCCAAAAAATTCAGCCGTACATAGATAAAATTAAAATTGAATTTAAAGACGATCCCAAACGACAGTCGGAAGAAACCATGAAGCTCTACCAAGAGCACAAAGTAAACCCCCTAGGCTCTTGCCTGCCGTTGATCATTCAGTTACCAATTGTTTTTGCCCTTTACAGAGTATTCATTGCGGGACTCGACACCAGTAGCCTAGAACACCTGTATTCTTGGTTTCCCAATGCGCCCCAACAACTGCATACAATATTCCTTGCTTTTACTCATATCCCAGAGCTCACTATAGACCTTACTAAACCCAGCCTCTATCTGGCGATTATCGCGGGATTGGCACAGTTTTTACAGAGCTGGGTTACCACAAAACGAAGCAACACAAGCTCTCAAAAGATTGGTGGAGTGAACACCCAAATGATCTTTGTACTAGTTTTCCCCTTTATTACACTCGGCTTGGCGCTGACTCTGCCTTCCGCCCTAAGCCTCTACTGGGCAACTACCACGGTGGTTATGACATTGGAACAACTCTGGGTTTTTGCTATATTAGATCGTCAGGAGAAAAAAGTAGCGGAGGTTACTCATCATGGCTAAAATCGATACCCCAAAAGAAGTAAATACTAATATTAAACAGCGGCTTACTGAGTTGCTGGGGTATTTTGAACTTAATCCAGAAACAACCATCACCCCCCAAGAGGGCGTTCTTAGTATCAACGTTACTACAGGGCGAGATGATTTGTTTACCAGAGGGATGGCAGATCCCCTTCTAGCTCTCCAACATCTATTACGGGTAATTGTGCGAAAAGACTTTCCCGAAGAAGAACTTACCTTGTCTTTGAATATCGGAAATTTTCAGGAACGCCAACAAAATCGCCTGTCTCAAGTTGCCAAAGATGCAGCACAACAAGCTCGCTCTACCAAGATGGCGGTATACCTTCCTCCAATGTCTTCATATGAACGGCGCCTGGTACATATGGCGCTTGTAGACGAAGACGGTATTACTAGTGATAGCGAAGGAGAAGGGTTGGATCGGCGGATAGTAGTAAAACTAGCAGGATAATTTTAAAAATGAATTGGCATAAATACTATCAAACTCCACTTACTCTGGAGGAGTTGTTGAGAAATCTCTACGGCCAAAGGGATTTTCTCATTGAAATTGTTGGCCTAGGGCCTAGAAAAATATTGGAGATTGGTACTGGCACGGGTGGGATGAGCATATTCTTGTCGTGGTTGGGATTTGACGTCACAGGGATAGATATTAATCCTCAGATTATTGAGTGGGCAAAAAGCGCTGCAACTAGACTTAATTCCTCGGCAAAGTTTGAAATAGCCGACGGATTTAAATTACCTTACGAAAACAACTCTTTCGATCTAGTTTTTCACCAAGGGTTGTTGGAACATTTTTCCGATGAAGAAATTCATCGCCTTCTTTCAGAACAACTACGAGTAGCACGTAAGGTTGCTATATCCGTCCCAAACCACTGGTACCCAAAGCGTGATTTTGGCAACGAAAGACTGCTAAACAAAAACAATTGGGAAAGAATTCTTTCTCCGTTTCGCATAACACAAAGTCGGTACTATTCGCTTAAGAGATTCCCTCGGCCATGGCTTTGGCGTAAACCAATACAATACTTAGCGGTTATTGAAAAGAATGAGTAATACGCGCAAAATCGCCTACAACACAATAGTACAAATTATATCTCGGGTGATTGTTACTGCGATCTCTTTGGTCGCATTAGCTTATATAGCTCGATATCTCGGGGTTGTTGGGATGGGTAAATACAACCTTATCTTTGCCTATCTCGGACTTTTTGGGGTAATCCTAGATTTCGGCTTCTTTCTTTTGCAGGTCCGGGAGATAACTAAAAATCCCGAGCGAGAAGCATATATTATTGGCAATGTATTAGGGCTAAAACTAACACTAAGTATAGTGGTTTTTAGTATTGCCTATGTTGCCGCTCTATTCCTTTACCACGACCCCATTATCACTACCGGTATTTTAATTGGGGTTATTTCCCAAGCCTCACTCAGCTATGCTCAAATTCCAATCAGTCTCTTTCAAGCTCGTCTGCAAATGGATCGGATAGCGATGGTTAATATCGTTACAAGATTAATTTATGTCGGACTAATTGCGTGGTCGATTCAGACCAACCAGGGAGTACTAGGAATTGTTCTCTCCGCGACAATAGCTAATGTATTGGCCTATGTTATTCAGACAATACTTATTTGGCCACAAACCCCCACTATTCCCCTTTGGGACACAAAATACTGGTGGCATTTTATTAAAGAGGCCGCTCCCCTAGGAGTAGCCGTTGTCTTGGCAACAGTCTATTTCCGTATAGATTCAATTATTCTTTCTCTAATGCAAAGCAACTATGCCGTTGGTATTTACACTACACCATATAAAGTTATTGAAGTTGTTTTAACGGTGCCCACGATATTTATGAGTTCAGTTTTCCCCGTGCTGACTCGGGCGTGGAGCGAAGGCCAAGCTGCTGTGGTCCGAGTTTTTAGAAAATCATTCGACTTTTCTGCATTACTAGGGATTCCAATTGTAGTGGGTACAATGCTTGTTAGCACGCCTCTTATGATAACTATTGCTGGGACAGATTTTGCGCCTTCTGGGCTGGCATTAAAGATTTTAATCTGGACAACTTTGATGTCGTTCTTCGGAGCGGTTCTAAACTACACTATAATTGCAGCAGGTCGACAAACCCTACTCACCCTCCCCTATCTTTTTGCGACTATATTCAATATAGTTGCCAATTTAATTTTTATTCCACGTTATTCATATGTCGGTGCGGCGTATATCACGGTAATAACCGAAGCTTTTGTAATGGTCTATGCAGCCATATTAGTTTTCCGTCTTCTCAAGATTACTCCAACCTGGACGGTAACCCTAAAAGCAATCCTTGCCAGTGCATTAATGGCCGGGGTTATGGTTTGGTTACGGATGGATAGTCTGGTTGGAAATATTGCCGTAGGGATGGCTGTTTATGGAGTAACAATATTTCTTATCGGGGCTGTGCCAAAAGAAATTCTTAAAGAGCTTAAACTATCTCGGTCATGAGAATAGCAATAGATTTTCGAGAAGGAGCGAAAGAAAAACGGGCAGGCAAAGGCGAATATGTCTGGCAGCTGGTTAACACTTGGGTTGTCGCAGATCTCAACGACGAACTACTTTTGGTAACGGAGCGGAATCAAAAAATAGAACTTCCTAAGGGTAAATGGAAACAGGTCACTATCCCCCTTAGCGGAATATGGTGGCATTTGGGAACCGTTCTTTGGTTGGAGTTTCTTCGCCCCGTCGACCTTTATTTTTCAACTACTAGCCTGATTATTCCCTCACTTGTCCGATCAATAAAAACCGTCACCACCCTATTCGATTTTACGGTTTGGAGATTTCCTTTCACTCATTTACCAAAGGCAGTGATGCTCGAAAAACTATTTATGCCCCTTGCCTTAAAATATTCTAATCATCTGGTGGCAATCTCTGAGTTTACTAAACAAGAAGCAATCACTATTTTCCATACTCCGGAAAGAAAAATCAGCGTTACTCACCTTGCTGCCGGGGCGCAGTTTCAACCCATGTCAGTCAGTCCAAGAACTATTACCGAATTACAGCAAAAATACAACCTACCAGCTAAATTTATTTTGTATCTCGGTACCCTCGAACCACGAAAAAATCTTAACCACCTAATTAAGGCCTACCAAGAGGTGGCATCTACAATCTCCGAAACCAAACTTGTACTGGCGGGGGCGAAAGGATGGGGGCAAGAACAACCACCTACATCAGGGGTTGTCTTGGCTGGGTATATTGAAGATAGTGATCGTCCCTTAGTTTATAACCTAGCTACCGCTTTGGTCTTTCCATCTCTCTACGAAGGATTCGGGCTTCCTCCTCTGGAAGCAATGGCTTGCGGAACCCCAGTAATTACAAGTATTGCCGCTTCTCTTCCGGAAGTGGTTGGTGATGCTGCTATCCTCATTTCCCCTACCAACGTAAATAAACTCGCCGAGGCTATACGCGAAGTAGTTCTCTCACAGAACCTACGTGAATCTCTGCGCACAAAAGGATTATTACAGGCAAAGAAGTTCAATTGGGTAAAAACCCTCTCATTAACTACTACTATATTGCACAAATATGAATAATTGGCTTTCTTTAATTATCTTTGCTACTAGTCTGGTTATTGGTTGGCGTTCTCCACGCAATGCGGTTTGGCTTGCGGTCCTTGCTATCCCTACCTATGTCATAAAGATGAATATTGGATTCTTGCCAACAACCGTAGCAGAAATGATTCTTTTGGGCACTTCAGTTGGGTGGTTGGCTTACTCCCCAGCTATCCGTCTAAAGGAATTAATAAAAACATACACTCCAATAACCATTCCACTTATTTTACTTTTAGCTGGATTAATTATCGGAACACTCACTTCTACTGATCTGCGTCTGAGCTTGGGGATAGTAAAGGGATGGTTTATTGACCCAATTATTTTATATGGGATGGTTGTAGCGATTTTCCAGTCAAAAAACTCCCCATCTCTTCTCAGTGCATTAATCTTATCAACTCTACCTCTTTCGATATATGCACTAATCCAAGCTATTACCGGAGATTTTATTACAGTCGATAATCGCGCCTCTGCCTGGTTTGGTTCTGCCAACTATCTTTCTCTTTATCTGGTTCCCATTCTACTTCTTAGCACTTATTGGCTGTTTGAGAAAACAACCCTTTCGCAACGAATTTGGTTTTGGGTATCTTTTAGTTTAGGAGTACTAGCTGTTTATTTTTCTTTTTCATACGGGGGGTGGTTGGCTCTAGTCGCAGGTATGCTGGTATTAGGGATTTACCATTTTCGTCATCAATGGAAATTCTGGGCAAGCGGAGGAGTCTTGCTCGCCCTTGCCGTTGCGACCCAAGCTACCAGTGAGCGAGTTGCTCGGATGATAAATCTTGCAACTCAGTCTTCAGCCAGCGTACGGTTGCAAGTCTGGGCAACCGATTGGCTAATGGCTCAAAAAAACTGGCTTACCGGGATTGGGCTTGGCCAATATCCCCTACACTATCCCGAAGTCGTTTCTAAACTCTATTCTCATCCTCTAGAAAGCGAGATGTTACATGCTCATAATCTATATTTCCAATTTCTCCTAAATCTAGGTGTAGTGGGGCTTACTGGTTTTGTCTGGTTGGTAGTAAAAGGCTTTAGGTTTATCAGGAACACTTCTTTATCCTGGGCTGTACCGATCTCTGCTGCTATGGTCGCTATTCTCACTCACGGTTTAGTGGATACGCCTTATTGGAAAAACGATCTATCCGCTCTTTTCTGGGTAATCTTGGCACTAGCTGTGGTTAATAATAGGAACAAATCTTATGACCGCGTATAGAATCGGAATCGATGCCCGCTTATTCGGAACCGCTCAAGCAGCCGGTATTGGTACATATACAGAAGAGCTTATCGGAAACATTTTAAAAACAGACACCAAAAACGAATATGTGGCTTTCGTAACTCCCGAGACTGCGGGAGTATTTCCTTTTTATTCCCCAAACTTAACCAAAAAAGCCGTTCCTCATAAACACTATACATATGGAGAACAAATCTTCTACCCACGCATTCTCCAAAAAGCAAAACTAGACCTCATTCATTACACCAACTTCAATACCCCAATTTGGCTCAAGGGAATTCGTAGTGTAGTCACTATTCACGATCTTACTCTCTGGTTCTATCCTGGGCGGAAAAATAAAAGCCTACTGACGAAATGGATTTACCGATATGTCATCCAAAAATCTTGTCGCAATGCCGAGCGTATTATCGCCGTATCCGAAGGAACCAAAAAGGATATCGTAAAATATCTCGGGATAGATCCAGAAAGAATAGACGTAATTTATGAGGGAGTTGCTCCGAGAATCCGTTACCAAGCCGACCCGAAACATATAGAAGAGATAAAGAATAAATATGGGATTACGTCCCCCTTCTTTATGTATGTAGGACAGTGGCGAGCACACAAAAACCTAGTACGGCTAATTAGAGCTTTTGCAATTTTACGTCGTCGCTACAACCTAGACTACCAACTGGTATTAATCGGACAAAAAGATAAACTATCTCCCGAGATTCCTGCTACAATCAAGCAATTAGGGTTGCAGGATGTAGTCATTACCACCGGCTATGTCGCAGACTCCGCCTTACCCAATTTCTACTCTGCCGCCGAGGCTTTTGTATTCCCTTCTCTCTACGAAGGATTCGGGCTTCCTCCCCTAGAAGCAATGGCGCAAGGAACTCCCGTAATCTCATCTAATGTATCGGTAATGCCGGAGATATTGGGAGAGGCCGCACTCTACTTCGACCCCATGGATGTAGAAGATATTGCAGCAAAACTTTATAAATTTGCTTCTAGTTACAAACTAAGACAAGAGTTAAAAGAAAAAGCTGGAAACCAGGTTAAGAAATATTCCTTTGCTAAAATGGCCCGAGAAACTATTGCGGTTTACCAAAAGGTCTTAGGTTCCATCTCAAGGACGGAGTAGAATAAAAACTGATATAACAACAAACCCTAAACCTTCATGGGGGCAGAAGAGATCATCTTACCAGCTCAGTTAGCAAAGACTACTCAGGGCGACAAATTACAGTTTGGCGATGGCCAAAGCCTAAACCTTGTTTCTCCTCTACCTTATTCAGATGGTCAGGAATTGGTAGTAGCAGTTATTACTAAGCAACATTATTCACTAAGGAAACAAGAGCTGGCCCGGCAACTTCTACAAGAGATTGTTAATCAATAAAACAATATGCCACGTTCTATCCCCTCTCTACAGTTGCTGGTCACCGTTCCAGTTGCTCTTATTCTACTGATTTTTATTAGCGGTGCTTTTTTTATCCCTCAGTTTATTTTCACCGGCAGAGTTCTTTCTGGGGTAAGTTTAGTGGGAATTGATCTCGGAGGCACTACCAAGGAG
>JAKLDB010000011.1 GCA_022703745.1 Patescibacteria group bacterium
AGGCTACACCAATCACTGTCCAAACTGTCTTTGGAGCAAGCATGTAGACAATCTCCCCGGAGACCGCAAAAGCCCCTGTGGTGGTCTAATGGAGCCGATAGCCTTAGAGGTTAGAGGCGACAAGGAGCAAATCATTCATCGTTGCCACAGTTGCGGGATAATAAAAAAGAACAAAGTTGCCGCTAACGATAATCGGCAAATCGTTCTCAAGCTTCCTATCCAATGATTCACTTTATTCCAATTCCTTGGACACTACTGCTTTCCGCTTTTGGGATAGCTTTTGTCATTGTCTTGGTTGCTACTCCGCGAGTAATAAGCTTGGCAAAAAAGTATCACTTGTTTGATTTACCATCGGCCAGAAGAATACATATCAGTCCAATACCAAGGGTGGGAGGAATAGCTCTATTCCTTGGCTTTATCGTTACCCTCTTTGCTGTTTTTGGATTTGATCCCCGTATTTTTGGAGTTGCTCTCTGTGGGACTCTCATATTCCTACTTGGGCTTCTGGATGATATTTACAACCTCAATCCAGTTCTAAAGTTTACTGGGCAAATTTTTGTAGCCGCTCTTGCTATATTCTTTGGTATTACTATTGGAAACATTACGAACCCCTTTGGGGGCATTATCTTACTATCTCCCCTGCTGGATATAATTCTTACTATTATTTGGATGCTTCTTATGATAAACACCGTCAACTTCTTAGATGGGTTGGATGGATTAGCTACCGGTGTTACTGCTATTGCTGCGGGAGTACTTGCAATCCTAAGTTTATTCTCCATTGTGGATCAGCCATCTACTGCTACTCTTGCTGCAATTCTTTGCGGGAGTTGTTTGGGATTCTTGTATTTTAACTGGCATCCCGCCAAAATATTCATGGGCGACTCAGGGAGTCATCTTCTTGGATTTTTACTAGCCACAATTTCCATTATTAGCGGCGGCAAGATTGCAACTGCCGTGTTGGCACTTGGTCTGCCTGTCCTAGATATGCTCTGGTCGGTTATTAGAAGAATAAAAGAAGGCAAATCACCCTTTGTTGCAGACAAACTTCACCTTCATCATCTCCTTTTGTCCGCTGGTCTTAGTCAGCCAACAGTAGTCTTGGTATTTTACGGGCTAACAATCGGGTTCGGAGTTGTAGCTCTACTCTCCGGAACATGGATGAAACTGTTTGGTTTGTTAGTTCTGATTATTGCGCTAACGGGAATTATTAGACTGGCTCTATATTTTCGCCTCCAACAGAGACAAAAGGGTTGACAGAAAGGATGTTTTATTGTACAATAAAATAATTAGGACGCTGCAAAAACAAAAACAAAACAAAAATGAACAACCAACAGTTCGAGCGTCTGGTAGAAAACCTACAAGACATTATGCGTTGTCCTCATTGCTCTGCAAGCTACGGCTTGCAGGATATTCACTATCTAGGACAGCTAGATTCTATGACCTTTCTCCATATGCGTTGCAATTTCTGCCACACGCCAGTTTTTGCTAGCGTAGCCTTGGCTAACACTAGTGGGGAGATTATCCCCTCTGATCTAACAGTAGACGATATTGCTGTCAGTGACCTTTCTAATTCTCAGATGGAAGATGACTTAGTAGAGCTCGGATTCGAACGTAGAGGGCTGGAAACCCAGCCTCAGGGAGAGCAAGTCCAAGTTCCCATTGAAGATATCTCAGCAGAAACTATTCTCCATTCTCTCTCCCCCGTTGCCTACGACGATGTCCTAGATATGCATACTTTCCTGAACCAGTTTTCTGGGGACTTCGACAATATTCTTACCAGGTAAATCAGCCTAATTAGCCTAACATCTAAAAACCCTTTGACTTCAAGGGGTTTTTTGGTTAGTCTAGGGTTTGTTATGGGTACGGCTGAATATAGTATAAATCTGGAAACCCGAGATAAAGCTGCCAAAGCTGATTCTCTCCGGCGACAGGGCAAACTCCCGCTGGCGCTTTATGGTAGAGGTGTAGAACCCCTGCTTCTTTCTGGAGATGTGCAGATTATCTCAAAGATCCTCAAAAAGGCTGGAGAGAGTTCTCTGGTCAATATTAAAATAGACGGTAAAGATGAAAGGATAGTTTTATTCAAGGAACCGCAATACAATCCCGTTAATGGAGAAGTGTTCCATATAGATCTCTACCAAGTGAACCTGAAGGAAAAAATTCGTGCAGAAGTTCCGCTTTCTTTTATTGGCGAAGCACCTGCAGTAGAAGCGGTTGATGGTGTAGTTGTTACGAACAGGGACAAGATTGAAGTTGAATGTTTGCCAAGCGATCTACCACATGCAATCGAAGTTGATTTATCTATTCTGGCCAACATTGATGATGAAATCAAAATAAAAGATTTAAAACTACCTGCCAGTGTAGAAGTTTTAGATGAAGCAGAAGAATCAATTGTTATCGTCACTCAAAAACGCGAAGAAGAGCCGGAAGCAGCTCCTGTTAGCGAGGAAGATGCTGTTGCTGGAGTTGAGGTAACTTCTGAAAAGGGTGAAGAAGAGTCTAGCGCTCCGTCTGCTGAATAAATATAAAGCATTTAAGTAGTAATTGA
The DNA here is from genome assembly GCA_022703745.1 of Patescibacteria group bacterium. Lineage (GTDB taxonomy): Bacteria > Patescibacteriota > Kazan-3B-28 > Kazan-3B-28 > Kazan-3B-28 > JAKLDB01. The sequence goes on from JAKLDB010000011.1 coordinate 2,549, forward strand.
AGTATCCGCGATAAAAATCGCGGATAATTTTTTATAAAACTATTGCTAAGTTATAAAAAGTTGTAAAATAAAACTAGCTTTGTATTGTTTTTGATAAAAGCGTGACTTATAATTCAACTAACAAGTGTTAGTGCTACAAAAGCATCAAACAATTTGTTGGAACATTGTTATATTAGTGTAAGTATGGGGGGTTCTCATGCCAGTTCGCAAAAGAAGGAAAGCTGCTAAACCAGCTGCCAAGAAGAAGGTGACCCGTCGCCGCAAGGCTGTCAAAAAGACAGTCAAGAAAGTGACTCGTCGTCGGAAAGTAGCGAAGAAAGCAGCCAAAAAGACAGTCAAGAAAGTGACTCGTCGCAGAAAGACTGCACGTCGCAAAAAATAATTGCAGCTAATGCAAATTAAAAGACACTTCCTGGGGGGAGTGTCTTTTATATTATTTGATGATGTTGCGTAACTCTTTAATCAGCTGGTCTATCTCTGACTTTTTCGTTCGGTAACCCATTGTGATTCGAAGACTAGATCTAGCTCGTCCCTCCCCTGCTCCCATTGCTTGCAACACATATGATGGTTCAAGATTCCCTGCTGCACATGCAGAGGTAGCAGACACCATTATTCCTTTTCTATCAAAACCAATTACCAGTTCATCACTAGTTTTGCCTGCAACGCTAAAGTTCACATTATTCGCAAGTCTTTCTGTAATAGAACCGTTAATAGTTACATTAGGAAGTTTCTCTAATGCGGCAAATATGGACTTTTGGAATTGCTTTAACCTTTTCGCTTCTTTCGCCTTTTGAGATTGAGCAGACTCAAGTGCCTGCGCAGTTCCAACAATTCCCATTGTATTCAATGTACCCGAACGTAATCCCCGTTCCTGTCCCCCACCATGAATAACGGGTGTCAATGTCACACCGGTTCTAACATACAATACCCCGACACCTTTTGGTCCGCCCAACTTGTGTCCAGAGAGTGTCAGCATGTCGGTATGTAAAATTTGTGTATCCAAAGAAAGCAAACATCCGCCCTGCACTGCATCGGTATGGAAATAGATTCGACGCTTGCGGGTTTTATTGAGCTTCTTTACTAATAAACCAATTTCCCGAATCGGCTGAATTGTTCCTACTTCGTTATTGGCATACATTACCGACACCAAAAAAGTCTTTGGGGTAATTGCACGTTCAATCTCTTTGATTTCAACAATTCCTTCCGAGTTTGGTTTTACGTAAGTGACCTTAATGCCATTTTTTTCCAGAGCACGGCAAGTTTCTAGAATTGCTTTGTGTTCAATTGCGGTTGTCACAATGTGTCCATCTGGGTAGTCCTCGGCAAGACCCTTAATCGCCAAATTATCCGCCTCCGTACCAGAGGCCGTAAAAATAATTTCTAAGGGATTACAATTCAATCTCTTAGCAATTTTTCTCCGAGCCTCATCCACCGCTCCAGCTGCTTTTCGTCCAAATGTATGGATACTGGAAGCATTTCCAAAGTCAATTTCGGCATATGGCGCCATTGCTCGAATCACTTCGGGTCGCATTGGAGATGTGGCGGCATAGTCCAAATAAATCTTAATCATAGCTAGAGGATAGCATTTTTCGCCCCCAGAGCCAAGAAAACCCTTGCAAGAGCCAGCTATCAGCTATAGAGTAAGAACCAGTTATTGTACTTTACTAAAGGGGGTAGATGGTCGTGGCTCCAGATTTTCTTTTTTCTCTTCAAGCAAGAGCCGTTCCTGTTCAGGGAATCGTCGAGGTAGATTCAATCTACTCCGAAGATGATTATTCCTTTGCAGTTGGTCGTCGAATGGACCACTTTATCACAAGTCAAAGAGTAATCTCTTTCGTTCGGTCCAGTGATTTGTACTGGCTCTTGTATAGACTGGCCGACAGACTATCCGAAGAAATCCCAAACCTGATAAAGTCTTTGTCTTGCTGCGGAAACGAGCAAGATATAGAAGAACTTACGGGATGGGTTGAGAAGTTAGAATTATGTCCGGAGGAAGACGAAGATTCTAATGATTTCGCGGTGGAGTGGATTATAGGAATATTCCACTACGATCGGATAGCCAAAGAGGTTTCCTGCCACTCCCAATTCTTTAATAATTGGGTTGCGAACTGGCACGCAATGTACCTTTCCGTTATTTATCTCGAAGAGAGATTGTATCCTGATAAGGTTTTCGTTGTTCAACAACGAACTTTCTTAGGGTCTGCCTGAAACAGCCACATTAAAACAGCCCACCAGTAGGTGGGCTGTTTAACTATAAAAAGTTATGCATTATGAGGCGGGATATAAGAATTGCTCGCTCCCAATATTTTAGTTACGCATTGAGCCCAAACACCCCTTGCCTTCTTAAAATCTCCATCACACACACGATAAAGTATTTTAGCGAACAGAGCCTCTTGCTGATCTTGTAGTGGAACTAACCCTGATTTAAAGTAATCCTCTACTTGTTGTTCGGTAAGAGCATGGATGTCGTTTTCTAAATCAGAGATACTTGTCTGAATCCCCATAGGTAGAGACTCGAACATTTTCGTATCTCCCCCCACTTCTTCAAGTTTTTTCGTGTAATTTTCAACTTGCTTGATTCTGCTTGCGGTATATTCGTCAATTTCCCCGAGTGCTTCTTCGACTTTAGTATCTCTATCGATTTGTTTTGTTACTGTTTCGGGAAATGGAATATCCGGTGGCTGATTGTCACCGATTATCTTTTCGGAATGCTTATTCCAATATTCAGATGGGTTCATTTTTTGTATTTATTTTACTTTTCACTTAATTATACCATAAAATAACTTTTCTGTCAATCTGATATCATAGTCTTATGACCATAACGCATCTGGAATTAAGAAAAAAGTTCATTCAATTCTTTGAAGAGCACCAACACAAGCTGGTGTCTTCCGCTTCCCTGCTTCCCAAGGACGATCCATCTGTTCTGTTGACTTCTGCTGGAATGCAACAATTCAAGCCATATTTTGTCGGTGCAAAAGACCCCATGAAGGATTTTGGGTCGATTAACCTAGTGAATATCCAGAAATGTTTTCGTACTGCCGATATAGACACCATTGGTGATGACACTCATCTTACCTTCTTCGAGATGCTCGGGCATTTTTCCTTTGGTGGGTATTTCAAAAAGGAAGCACTAGAGTTGGGGTGGGAATTTCTAACTAGCCCTAGTTGGCTTGGCATAGACAAGTCTCGTATTTATGCCAGCTACTATAACGGTGACCGCAAAGGGACAATGCCGGATAATGAATCCAAAGCAATTTTGGAAACCCTAGATGGTTTGGTAAAAATTGTTCCCCAAGGTGCGAAAGATAATTTCTGGGGACCAACTGGTAATGAGGGTCCGTGCGGACCAAATGCCGAATTTTATATTGACGGAGTTGAAGCGTGGAATGCAGTCTTCAATGAATTCTACTGCAACCAAGATGGCAGTCTTACTCCCCTTTCCACTAAAGGCGTCGATATGGGAAGTGGTTTCGAAAGAGTACTAGTTGCAGTAAATAGTCTGAATAACTTATTTGAAACAGACATCTTCACTCTCCTCATGGACAAACTCGGTTCTCTCCCTGCCCATTCCCAGCGAATTGTTGCCGACCATATTCGTGGAGTAGTTTTTCTTCTGGCAGATCATGTTCTTCCTTCTAATAAAGAAGAGGGATATATTCTCCGTCGTATTCTTCGCCGAGTTTTGTTACACATTCAAGGACGAGGTGTATTGCTGGAAGATTTAATTGATACAGTCATCGATATCTTTAAATCCGTTTACCCAGATTTGGTCAAAGAGCAGAAGTTCATAAAACAAATTGCCCGTGAAGAGGCCGACAAGTTCAGTCGCACTATTGATGCAGGTGAAAAGGAGTTGGATAAAATCTTGACTACAGGTGTAACCTCAGTTTCCGGTACGGAAGCCTTTAAACTATTTGCTTCCTACGGTTTACCCATAGACTTCATCAAAGAGAAAGTGAATGTTGACGAAGAAGAATTTGAAAAAGAATTCTCCCACCATCAGGAAGTTTCTCGAGCTGGTGTAGAAAACAAATTTGGCGGACATGGTCTAGCCGCTGGCGCAGTAGTCAGCGAAGAAGACAAAGCAAAAATTACTCGACTACATACAGCAACTCACCTCCTGCATGAAGCACTAAGAAAATTCTTAGGTGATCAGGTTCATCAGGGAGGTTCTGACATCAATCCCGAACGTGCTCGATTTGATTTCTCCTTCCCCCGCAAACTAACCCCCGAAGAAATAAAGCAAATTGAAGACGAAGTAAATCAACTTATTCAAGCCGGTTTCGTAGTTGATAAACAAACCCTGCCCTTCAATCAAGCAGTCATGACCGGTGCTTTGGCATTCTTCAAAGAAAAATATCCCGATATGGTAGATGTCTATACCATTACTAGTAACGATGGAAAAGTTATCAGCCGAGAGCTCTGTGGTGGTCCCCATATTAAGTTCAGTTCGGAATTAGGACATTTTCGCATCATCAAAGAAGAAAGCAGTAGCTCTGGTGTTCGTCGCATCAAGGCAGTTTTAGAGTAAACTATAGATATGGTGTGGGGGCGTAAAGTAAAATCGGGACCCCAACGGCAACTGATTCTAGACTTAGGTACTGGAACAGTGAAGGCTGTCATCGTCTTCGTTGAAGACAATGAGATTCATGTTACCGGAAGGGCTTATGCAAAATATCCGCCAAAAAGTATGCAGGGCGGAGTAATTATAGATTTAAATGGGGTTGCCGAGGCCTGTCGTCTAGCAATTGAAGCAGCTTCTGTCCAAGCCGACTACCAACCGCAATCGGTCATCTTTGGTGTGAGTGGGCAGCTAGTTGAAAGTGTTACTACCACTGTCCACTATGATCGTGCTCATCCCGATCAAGCTCTAGATGCCTCCGAGTTAAAAAACATTATTTACAAAATCCAGCAACGCTCTGTCGAACGGCTAAAAACCATGTTGAGAGAAAAGTTTACTGATGCTCATCCAGATGTCGAGCTAATCCATGCAGCAGTAGCGGATATGCAGTTTGATGGATATGCCGTAAACAATCCAGTTGGATTCCAAGGAAAAAGACTGACGCTCACTATCTTCAACGCCTACATCCCCCTAATCTATGCCAGCATGTTACAAGGACTTGCTCGTCAGCTGAATTTGCAATTAGTTAGTATTGCAGCAGAGCCCTATGGAATCTCTAAGCTTTTAGTTAAATCAGATAATTCGAAAGACTACAACGGAATATTTATAGATATCGGTCATACTACCACGGATGTCCTGGTAGTTCGGTCAGGCAACGTAGAAGGAATGCAAAACTTTTCCTTGGGAGGGCAGCTCTTTACTCGCAGTATCCAAAAAGCATTGAAGACAACACCCGATCGTTCGGAAAAAATTAAGATCGAGCATGGTTCGGGCAAACTGAATAAGAAGTCGGCAGATAAAATTAGTGAAACCCTTATGCCCAGCGCCCACATTTGGCTCTCAGGGGTTGCTTTGGCTCTAAAAGAATTTTCAGATCTCAAAACTTTACCATCAAGAATTTATCTCACTGGAGGAAGTGCATCATTACCAGAACTACGCAGAGTATTACTAACCAAAGAGTGGGCCCAAGACCTACCGTTTGCCAGTAGGCCATATCCCGAGGTTGTTCCAGCCGATGATGTAGACAATATAATCGACGAGGTGGGACTTACTTGGAACCCGCAGGACTTACCTAGTCTAGGATTAACCAAACTCTTACTCGACTTCTCCCCCACCGAAGATATGGTTACGGATATGTTGCAGAATATTGTTCGCTCAATGAAAGGATTAGGATAATGGAGCCAACTATCTATCTAGAATCAAACGACGACTTGGGAGATGTATTAGCGAAAATCGACCGACTCAAATCTCCCAACTTCATCCTAATCATCCCTCCTGGTGGAGCGTTGTTTCGTAGTGCACTAAACCTCAAAATACTCAAACAGTATTTAGAGAAAAATAATCGTAGTGCTCGGATTGGAACAGCGGATCCCATGGGGATTGTATCAGCCACCGCAGCTGGTTTTGATCTCACGGAAGTTACCAGCCCCACTCCCGAAGTGGAAGCGGCAGAAACCTTTCAGATAAATGATTTTACAGAAAACACAGAAACAGAGGAACCCCAATTCGAAGACGAAACCCCGGCTTATCCAACCTCCCCCTCACATATTCCTCGAAAACTTTCTGCAGGAGGGTTTGGTGCACTTGTTCGTTCGGCCACTACAACCAAAGTACAATTGCGCTTGTCTCGTCAGCACCAAATAACACTCTGGTTGGTCTTAGGAGGGCTTCTAATACTTGCTAGTGTTGGATACTTTCTTATTCCCAAGGCTACCGCTACATTGGAAGTTCAATCGGAGGAATTCAAAAAGCAACTTAGCTTGGTGTTAGCCGACGAACAGGATCTCCAGGCCGCTGGTCCCAATATTCTTACAGGAAGATTTTTGGAAATTACTCGCGAGAGTGTCTCTACTTTTTCTGCAACTGGTGAAAAAAATAATGGCAACAAAGCCGAAGGGAAAATTACCATATTCAACCACACCGGTAGTATTGAAGGCCTATTAGCCAACACTCGTTTCAAAAGTGCGACTGGTTTAGTGTTTAGACTAAAAAACGAAATTCTTATTCCTCCCGCAAAAAACAAAGTACCGGGTAAAGCAACAATGGATGTAGTTGCAGATGAGGGTGGTACAAAATACAACGTAGCCGCTGGTCTCAAGCTCTCTGTTCCCGGTCTAAACACTACTGCTCAAGCGCTAGTATATGGCGAAACTGCAAGTGCTTTTACGGGTGGTACAGACCAAATAACCAAAGTTGTCTCTGAAGAAGATCTTGAAAAAGCTAAAGAAGCGGCAGCAAAAAATGTCTTTGCCGAAGCAGAGACCGAACTAAGAAAACAATTAAAACGCAATGAAGAACTAACCCCAGCGTTTATCCAGAACGATGTTGTAGATTCGATGCCCAACGTGAGCGTAGGTGCAGTAAATCCACAATTTGAAATTCGAGTTCAATCTCGTAGTTGGACGATAGCAATCCATAAGAATGAGTTACAAAAAGCTATTGCTAACGCCGCTGCTTTTGAGGTCCCAGAAGAAAAACAAATAACTCAGCGGACTATCGATTCGGCCAAAGTAGATGTTGTGGAGGGAAATTTCCTCACTCATCGGGTTAATCTACTCGTAAGTTTAGACGGACGCATTGGTCCCAAAATAGATGCAGGAGAGATCACGAAAAACCTGGCTAATCAACCAGTCGACTCGGGCAGGGCGTATCTTCAAAGTATTACCAATATTGCTTCCAGCGAGATTACTATGTGGCCTACATTTATTTCTCGGATCCCTCTGCTTACCAATAATATTAAAGTGGATGTAGTGTATCTCGGAGAATGATTGACTTTTGTTTCCCCATTCGCTTAACTAAACGATATGTCTGATCCCACAGTCATTTTAGGTTTAGATATTGGAGACCGCCACATTGGCGTTGCAATTGGCAATACTATCACTCATACCGCTACTCCCCTCCCGGATTTACCCAACAGCGATTCATTAACAAAAAAACTTCTTGCTCTTCATGAAGAGTATAGTTTTTCAAAGATCATCGTTGGTCTACCAGTAACCACAACCGGACAGCATGGTAGTCAAGCTCAAAAAGTAGAATCGTTAGTTGAAGAAATGCGTGCTTGTTTGCCGATAGAAATTATTCTAGAAGATGAAAGATTCACCACCCAATCTGCTTCCAAATTCTTAGCAAATAATCCCACCGTGAAAGCTACTATCGACGGAATATCAGCAAAGTTTATCTTAGAAGAGTGGCTTAATCGAATTGCCTAAGCAACTTTGCTATAAATGGGCCTCTAAAAAAAGTATTTGACAGATTAGGCGCGACTTTCTACAATAGGGTCGATATAGGTTTTGACCCATCGGGAGGTGGAATGAATAAGTCGCAACTAATCGAATTGATTGCCCAAAAGGCCAATCTCTCCAAGAAGTCGGCTACTCGCGCTGTGGATCTTTTTGTCGACAGCATCAAAGATAATTTGGTGAAGGGCAAGAAAGTTACCATCACCGGTTTCGGGACTTTTTCCGTGAGCTCTCGGGCTTCACGCAATGGGGTCAACCCGCAGACTGGTAAGGCTATCAAGATTCCAGCCAGCAAAGTCCCTCGCTTCAAGGCTGGTAAAGACCTGCGCAAGCTGATCGGCTAATCTTAGGTCATTTTGTATGGATAAAAGCTCTTGCCTTTAGAGGCGAGAGTTTTATTTTATAATAGGTACACAAGCGGG
>JAKLDB010000012.1 GCA_022703745.1 Patescibacteria group bacterium
TTCCATTGGGAGCCGTAGCTGACACCTATACCACCGACATGGTCTTTACAATCGTTGGTAGATAATTGTAAGCTTTTAAATCAATTCAAAAAAAACGACTCTAATCGGAGTCGTTTTTTTAATGTCTAACTATGGTTGAACTTTCAATTGTCTCTCTGGTCAATGAACCGAGTTCTCGTATAGAATAGAATGGTGAAACAAAATACTCGCTGGCATCTACCAATTATATTAGGAGTCTTGTGGTTATTTATGTTGTCGGTATCTCCGACCATCGCTTTGGCGACTAATCGAATTGGTATTCGTTCTGGTGCCCTAACAGAAGAAAGCTTGCGATCTGGCGCTTCTTTAATTTATGAAGTAGATCCGGTTAAGGTAAAAGAAATATCTGATAGCGTTGAATTGTTAAATCTAAGTAACAACAAGGTTATTGTCAAAGTGATGGCTGTTGATGGGATTCTACTTGGTGATGGTGGATTTACTCTGGAGGATGAAAAAGGAGCTAATGATAGTTTGGGCAATTGGTTTGTGTGGGATAAAGACAAAACAATTTTTACTATTCCAGCAAATAGTAATCTAACTGCTCACTTTACTATTAAGATTCCAGAAAACCCCGAGGTTGGCGACCACATTGGTGGAATTGTGATTCAAGAAATCGATAGTCCAGCTGATCCAACCCTAAAGTCTGGAGGAGCAAATATACGGATTAGAACTCGGGTTGGTCTACGAGCCTATGTCACTATCTTGGGCGATATTGAGCGAGGTTTTAAAATCCGTGGGCGGAAATTTTTGGGGGTAGGTAATCAAATGGTTTTTAAAATTACTGCTGAAGGTTTGGGAAACATCCGATCCGAGCTTAAGATGAATACCAAGATTTACGGTTTGTTCGGTTTATATGACAGCAAGGACGACTTAGCTATTGGCCAAATACTCCCCAAAAAGAAGGCTACCTTCACAGTTAGTTGGCCAGGTAAAGACCGACCGATTTTTGGACCATATTTGGCAATTATGAAAATTCGTGATGACTATAAGCCGATAACGGAGAATACTGCTTTAGTTATTCCACCAGCTCCAAAACCAGTGACGACTTGGGCTGTAGCATTCTTTGTACCGTGGACACAGTTGGGAATCTTGCTAATCCTTCTCTTTGTAATCTGGTTCTTGATTCAGGTAAAGAGGTGGAGGAATATGTTACTTCTATCTCGAGTACCAGTAGTAGTTTACAAAGTAAAGAAGGGCGATCATCTGGTAGATATTGCCAATGAATATGGGATGGGTTGGAAGTTGTTGGCAAAGCTGAATGATATTAAGCCACCATATAGCCTACGGGGAATTACTAAGATATATGTTCCAGATGCGAGAGGAGCTCGGCGAGATATCCGTGTCCCCCACTTCTTTACTTACCTCACCAAGCCTGCTCGTCATTTTGTAAATAAGATTATTCGTCACTTCTTTAAGAAAGCTAAACCTTACTACACTATTATCGTGGACAAGGGAGACACTAAAAAAGATATTGAGAAGTTCACCGGAATGAGTTGGGCGGAAATAGCTAGATATAATAGCCTTGGAGCAACTGCTCGTCCGAAGGTCGGTCAGGAATTGAAAGTACCAAACCGACGAAAGAATTTATAACAGAGTGAATTAGTTTAGAAGTGAAGATATGACCCAAGCTAAACTCACTCGGAATATCGCAAAAATATTACTCATCCAAATGCTATTGTGGATGATGGGGGTGGGTATTGTATTTCTGACAGATACTCAGCCAGTTCGCGCTACCGGCGAGAAAATGGTTCTTCTTTGGGATACTGCTTTGGGCGGGGCTGTACCAACTGGTTGGACTAACGCATCGGCAACTTATGGTGGTTATTTTTTACGGGGAGATAGTGCCGCTAATGCTGGTGGGACTGGCGGTGGTTCGCATACTCATACTGCGGGAACTGTAGCAGTTACCGAATCCACTAGTGGAACCAACTACCAAAGAAAAGGCGCGGTTAACAATATGTCTCCTGCTACCCATAACCATACAGGATCCTTCGGCACCTTTTCCATGGATGCTACTACTGCTCTACCCACCTATCGTAACTTGATTGCTATAACCTACGACAGCGGTATCCCCACAACTTTACCCCAATATGCCATCGCCCTATTCGACGGTTCGTTGGGTGCCGGTTTTAGTAGTTACTCCAGCCAAAATGGCTATATGATTCGGATTGATTCAACTTCGGGAACGTCAGTGATAGCAACTACCCATACCCATACTAATCTCACTATTGTCACTAGCGGAGGAAGCAAGACATATTCGGGTCTGACTTCCGGTGGAACTGCCGCGCCCACTCAAGCTCATACCCATAGCTATGGACCAGCAACTTCTCCTGCCAGTACCGACCACACCCCACTTCATACTGAGGTTATTTTGGGTTCTGTGACCAATAGCGGTGGGACAGCAATCCCTGTTGGGATGATAGCAATGTTTAATGGAGATCCAAATATTGATAGTTCTGGCTGGAGCATTATTAGCGATGGAGGAGGAGAGGCGTTTTACCAAGTGTATATGGAGGGGGCGGCATCCTATGCGACTGGGCAAGGCAACGCCACTCACTACCACGCCCTAAGTGTTGCTTCAGGAACTCCTAGTGGCACAACATCACTCGGCACAGGTGTCCCATCTTATAGCATTGCCACATCTAACCATACTCATACGATTTCTGGTAACTTTTCCACCGAAAACAACACACCGCCCTACATTAATGTGGTGGTTGCCAAAAAACAAACTGTGCTTGGTATTACCGCTCCTACTAGTGTTACATTGACTTCTGGTAGCCCCGGAACTACGCAAGATACTACTTTTGGTACAGGAGAAAAAGTGATTGTGACGGATGGCGGTTCGGGTTGGAGTTTGACGGTCAGTATCGAGAATATGTTGAGATCAGGTGGGACTAACATTCCCAATGCCAACGTAAAGCTTCGTAAAGATGGTAATGTTGGAGTTAGTGATACCTATACGATTTGGTCTGGAACTTATACTAATGTGACAGAAACAAACGCCACTGAGTCGTTAGATGTAACTCGAACTGTGGGTGTACGAAGTAGTGGTACCAACGGCGATTCAACTGAAGTTAGACCGAGTATTCAAATGACTATTCCGGAAACACAATTGGTCGGAACCTATGCTGGCTCAATACTGTTTACTGTAGTGTAATCCCCTTTTGCTATTCTAGAGTTCTGCTGTACGGCAAAATAAAGAACTTATAATAATTTCATAGGTTATCCCTCCCGACAAGTCGGGTTCAGAATAACATCATATGATTAGAATATCTCGAAAAGATAAAATTGAAATGTTGGATCGTCATCATGCAGGACGAGATTTAAAATTGCGTAAACGGCAGACATCAACAACTGACAATCGCAAATCGGTCCAATTGATTTCCAAGTTAGGTAAAAAGATAAAATAAATGGAACGGCAAAAAGTCATTGCCATAGTGGGGCCGACTGCCTCAGGTAAATCTGCGTGGGCAGTTAGCTTGGCGAAGAAATATAGAGGTGTGGTAATCTCGGCAGATTCCAGACAGGTCTACAAGGGACTAGATGTTGCTACGGCTAAGATTACTAAAGCAGAAATGAGCGGTATTCCCCACTATCTGTTAGATGTGGTTAGTCCTGCCGAAAGTTTTGATGTGGCAACTTACCAAAAGTTAGCATATGAGTTGATTAAAAAGTTTAGGGGTAAAAAACTTCCCATCATTGCTGGAGGTACTGGGTTGTATGTGCAGGCAGTCACAGATGGATACGTTTTCCCTAGCACAAAGCCAAATTTGAAGTTGCGAGCAAAGTTAGAAAAGCAACCGTTAGAAAAATTAGTTAGCCAATTAAGAAAACTTGAGCCAGATATTCAGATTGATTTCAAAAATCCCAGACGAGTAATTAGAGCTATAGAGATTTATTCACAAGCTGATAGTCGTCCAACTAAACAGGAAGTTCCGTTTGATACGCTGAAGATTGGAATTAAATTATCTACAGCAGAACAGGAAAAACGAATTGCCAAGCGAATTCGGCAAATGGATTTTAATGCTCTAGTTGCAGAAACTAAAAAACTCATTCAGAAAAAGTTTGATTTTAACAGCAATCCTCTTACTGCGTTTTATTACCGCCTAGTAAGAGATTGGTTAGAAGGGAGAATTAGCAAGACAGAACTTCTGGAGAAGATGGTTCGAACAGATAGGCAATATGCCAAGCGGCAAATGACTTGGTTCAAAAAAGATCCCCAAATACATTGGGTAGATAGCTTGGCAGAGGCGGAAAAATTAGTTAGAGAGTTCCTGGACGACGGGGCAAAGTAAAATCTTGAATGTAGCCGACCTGAAGATATTTTCCCCGCATCATATTTAGTTTGATACGGAAAAGATCTTTTAGCGTACGAATAGCTTCTTTACCGGCACGAACACGGCTGTCGGGATCGTTGTACCACTCAATTCCCACTTCTTTGAACGGATAGCCAAGTTGCCGAGCAATGACAAAGGCCTCGATATCAAAACCAAATCTTTCTAAGCGTACGTTGGCAAAGATATTCTTACCGGCATTGCGTTCAAAAAGTTTGAAACCACACTGGGTATCCCAAACCCCCGGTACCGCTACAGTACGAATCAGTAGGTTAGAAGCACGAGAAAGCAGTTTGCGGTGTTGGGCTTGGTGGATATGAATATGAGCACCTTTAATGTGGCGAGAACCAAATACAATTGGGAAAGTATCCACATACGGCCAAAGCTTGTCGATCTCATCTAGCGGAGTAGCGTTATCTGCGTCGGTAAACAACATGTATTTCCCATTTGCCGAGAGCATGGCCCGCTTTACGGCCGCACCCTTGCCTTGGTTTTGGATAGCGGTAATGAGCTTTAGCTGAGGCCAACCTTCTTGAATAATCTTAACCACGGGAACAGTAGTGTCCTTGCTTCCGTCGTCTGAGATGATTACCTCATAGGTATAGGACTGAGCATCTAGGTATTTGCGTATTTGGGCGAGGGTTTTTCCGATTCGACGCTCCTCGTTGTAGGCAGGAATGATTACTGACAAATACACCTCACCGACAACGGTAGGTGGTTTGACAGCTGGTGGGGAAAGAAGCGTTTGAGTATCCATCCCATATATTGTACCAGCTCTATTTCCGGAAGATGAGGAATTTGGGGGCAAGGAAGTTCCAGAGGAAGACAGCTCCAATAGAGAGGATTTTTACCAAATTTACATCCCAGCCGAAAATTACACTAAGGAGATAGATGAAGGCATTCGAAATGCCCAAACCGACTGTAACAATTAGGAGGTAAAAAGGTAATTGTTTGCGCCAATCACCGGCTACATCTCCAAAAGTCCAATACTTATTCCACAGAAAACTGTTAGTAGCTGCTACCAAGAAAGCTAGTGAGTTGGCTACCATGATATTCCATTGCCAAAATAGCAGAAGATTTAGAAGACCAATGTCGATTAGGGTATTGCCTAGACCAACAATGGCGAATTTGCTGAATTGCTTAGCAATTTTGATAATATCAGTAAATTTGTTCATTTTTTAGTTGCAATAGCTAGTAGACTACTCCCCCATGGTAGAGGATCTCCATGGGATAGGAAGTTGGCTTCGGACTTGCTTAAATTAATTAGAAATTTTCCCAACATCCCAGGAGTTTCAACGTAAGATGTTTTTGGTTTGGATTTTTTTGTTAGCAATCTAACTAACACAACCATTGGAAAAGTGAACCAGAAGAATGGGGAGATGAATTTTGTATCGAATCCTGCTTGTGCGAATTTCTGTTTCAATTCTTTGGCAGAATATCTCCGATAATGTTGAAGGGCTTTATCGTGTGCAGAAAATAGCCACTGATATGCCGGTACGGTAATAAATACATAACCATTTGGTTTTAGAGCTTGGTGCCAGCTACTTAGAGCACTAATGTCGTCTTCAATGTGTTCTAGGACATCAAATGCAGTTATGAGATCAAATTGGGTGTTAGTGGGGATACTTGTTCCGTCAATTTGAATAAGCGAATCGTAGGCCCGTTTGAATCGGCAGTATTCCAATGCATCCGTGCTTACATCTGCACCTATTACTTTCCCCCACTCTTTAAGCCAAAGGTAGTTTATACCAGTACCACAACCAATATCTAAGATATCTAAATTGTTGTTTGGGGGAAGATATTTTCCCAAGACTTTTTGCAAAACTTCCCTGCGGCCAATATGCCACCAGTAGTTTCTTTCTTCCTGCTCCATTTTGGCTATTTCTGGGAGTTCCATAAACCTATTATACGGGTATGGAAGTTTCGGGTATAATAAACCCGTCGTGGAGCTGATTTCTCGGGGTGTGGCGCAGCTGGTAGCGCGCCGCGTTTGGGACGCGGAGGTCGCACGTTCGAATCGTGTCACCCCGACCAGGTAAAATAGATTTATGCGGTATTCCAAGTCTTTTCTAAAAACAACTAAAGAAACTCCAAAAGAGGCAGAGCTAGTAAGCCACCAGTATCTGCTGAGGGGTGGATTTGTCACTCCCTTAGGAGCTGGGATCTATACATATCTCCCAATGGGATTTAGAGTATTCCGTAAGATCTACGGGATTATTGTCGAGGAGCTGAACAGAATAGGGGTGGAAGATATGGTTATGCCGGTTGTCCATCCTGCACGACCATGGAAAGAGACGAATAGGTTTTTTGAAATCGGACCAGAGTTGTGGAAGATAAAGAACAGGTCGGAAGAGGATTTTGTATTGGCAATGACACACGAAGAGATTGTTACGGATGCAGCTAAGAAAGTGATTTACTCATACAAGGATTTACCCAAGCTGGTTGGGCAGATTCAGACTAAGGTGCGAGATGAAGCCAGACCACGTGGTGGGCTGTTGCGGTTGCGTGAATTTACTATGCAAGATGCTTATTCATTTGATAGAGATGAAAAAGGATTGGATATGGCTTATGAGAAGTTTATTGGGGCATATGAGAAGATCTTTGGAAGAGTTGGGGTAAAGACTTTGATTATTGAATCCGATACCGGAGCCATGGGCGGAAGTGGAGCCCATGAGTTTATGATGATTGCAGATAGTGGAGAAGATAAGATAGTTTCGGATGGTGAGAGAGCAGTAAATGCAGAGAAACTAGGGATTACTAGAGAAGATGATTTGAAGTCAGTGGATTCCCGCAGAAAGATAGAGGTGTTTTTTGGAGCTGGAAAGAAAGTAGAGTTTTTGCGTGGAATTGAGGTGGGAAATATCTTTAAGCTCGGAACCAAGTACTCTATTCCCCAGAAACTGATGTATATAGATGAGAATAATGAACAACATCCTGTGATTATGGGGAGCTATGGCATAGGGGTGGATAGGCTGGTGGCAGCAATTGTAGAAGCTAGCCATGACGACAAAGGAATTATCTGGCCACTTTCAGTAGCGCCTTTTAAGGTGCATCTGGTGAGTATTGGGAATGATCCAGCAATTATTGCTACTGCTACAAAAGTTTACGAAGACTTGCAGAATGCAGGGATAGAAGTTTTCTATGATGACCGAGAAGAAGTCAGTGCGGGTGAGAAGTTCTCGGATGCAGATCTTATCGGCATCCCCTACCGGATTACCATTAGCAACAAAACGTTGGCAGAGAATTCTGCAGAGATTAAGATGCGCAATGAATCTGAAGCTAGATTAGTGAAATTAGTTGATATTACTAAAGAGCTTCGATGAAACTGGCTTACAATATTGAACAAGAAGTCACTTGTGCCATAAAGAAGATATGGCCGACTGTTGATGTAAAGATAGATATCGTTACACCTCCAAACAAAGAGTTTGGAGATTATTCTTGTGCCGTAGCGTTATCTCTAGCAAAAGTTGTTGGCGCAAATCCACTTGAGGTGGCAGAGAAGATAAAGAATGGGTTGGGAGAGATTGAATACGTAGAAGAAGTTACCGTAACCAAACCTGGTTATGTGAACTTTAAGCTAGATTACCCGAGATTAGCTAAAGCAGTAATGACCAAGCCGAATCTTTTGGTAGGAAGCCCAATGAATATTAGCGTGGAGCATACTTCGGTAAACCCCAATAAGGCAGCCCATATCGGGCATCTTAGGAATGCCTGTTTGGGAGATTCTTTAGCACGGATTCTGCGGGGGGTTGGACACACCGTGGAAGTGCAAAACTACATAGATGATTTAGGTGTACAGGTGGCAGATAGCGTAGTGGCGTTTGAGACTTTTGGAGATGCACCGGAGGATCAAGAGATAGATAAGTGGATGTGGAAGATATATGCGGATATCAATGAAAAATATCAAGCCAATCCGAAATTACTTGAAAGAAGAGAGAAAGTCTTGGTAGAAATGGAAAAGGGAGAAAGTGAAACAGCAAAACAGATAGTGGAGAAGATTGTGGCGGCACAAGAAAAAACATTTTCTCGTTTTGGAATCAATTATGATCTACTAGTTTACGAACACGATATTATCAACAACAAGTTGTGGGAGAATTTGTTTGATCGTCTGAAAAAAGAAAAGCTAATTGTAAAAGCAGCTTCTGGAAACCATAAGGGTGCTTGGGTGGTAAAGTTTGGTGAAACAGAGAGAGAAGATAAGATTTTGGTCAAAAGCAATGGGATGCTAACATACACTGCAAAAGATTTGGCATATGCTTTGTGGAAGTTTGGAAAAACAAATGAAATGAAAGGATATGAGAATAGACTTTCCCCTATTGCCCACCATTACAACGTAATAGATGAGAGACAGACCTATCCACAGGCAGTAATCAAGCATGTAATGGAAAAGCTTGGTTACCAGCAAGCAGCAAAGAATTATTCGCATCTTGGATATGGTGTAGTGAAGTTGTCTGACAACGCTACAAAACAATTGGGGATTGAGTTTGCAGAGAACGGAGAGAAAGCACACTCAATGTCAGGACGAGCAGGAATTGGTGTAATGGTGGATGATTTAGTGGAGACAACTATTGCCCAACAGAGAAAAGAGCATTCTACCGAGAAAGATGTAGCAGAAAAGATTGCGGTTGGCTCAATTCGCTACTATATGTTGAAATCTCGTCCAGAAAGAGAAATTGTGTTCGATTTTGATGAAGCCCTTAGAACAGATGGCAATACTGGCGTATATCTGCAATATGCCTATGCTAGGGCAAATAGTATTATTACTAAATTTAAGGGAAGTTTGTCTGATGTAAAGATGCCCAAACAACTGAATGATCAAGAGCGAGATTTGATCAAGGTGCTCGGCGAACTTGATGATTTTATACAAATTGCTACAGAGAAAACAGACCCGTCAGTAATGTGTGACTACGCTTATAAACTTGCCAATACTTTTGCTAAATTTTACGAAACTAGTCCCGTGATGAAGGCTGATGATGATACCAAAATTTTTCGTGGTAACTTAGTAGTTCACTACCAATTATCGCTTGGAATCGTGTTGGATTTGCTCGGAATCCCCAAACTGACTAAAATTTAATTTGTGTTTAAGACCAAAGGAGCTAACTGGAGTATATTCTTGCTGGTAGCGGTCGTCTTTGTTGGCGCCGGACTTTGGTATGCAGCTATCCGTCCAGGGTTAGATGAGAACGGGGTGTTGCCCACTAATAGGTCTAGCGAGATCACTGTGTTGGCTGGTGGAGATGTGAATCTTGGACGACAAACGGGACAGAAAATCTTGGCAGGTGAGATAGATTATCCATTTGTAAATATTGCCGATACCCTAAAGTTGGCAGATATCGCTTTTGTTAATCTAGAAAGCCAATTAGCAGATTTGGGTGGTGAGACACAGTCCCCCACTTCGGAGTATCGGTTTGCTGGGCCTCCTGAGGGCGCACAGAGCTTAGCGAATGCAGGAATAGATATTGTGTCTTTGGCCAATAATCATTTATGGGATTATGGCAAGAAAGCGTTTGATTCCACTTTGGCGGCACTTTCGGCAATGAATGTAAAATATGTCGGTGCCAATATGGATCCTGAGAAAGTTTGGGATCCACAGATTATTGAAGTGAAAGGCAAGAAGATTGCGTTTTTGGCAATGACGAATTTGTTAAATGGATATGAAAATGCGGGTGCAGGAAAATATGTGGCATTCCAAGATGGAGTGAAGATGATACAAGAGATTGGAAAAGTGAAGGATAGTGTAGATTGGGTAATTGTGTCACTACATAGCGGGGCGGAGTATGTAGAGAGTCCAAGCTCGGCATTACAGAAAATGGCACATGATTTTGTTGATGCCGGAGCAGATGTAATTCTAGGAGGTCATCCCCATGTTCCACAGAAGATAGAGGTATACAACGATAAGCCAATATTCTATTCGTTGGGTAATTTTGCTTTCTGGCAGCCATTTTCTTTCTGGACACAGAATAGCTTCTTGGCAAAGCTAAAGCTTACTGAACCACATCAGGTGCAGTATGAGATTGTTCCAGTAAAAGCAGGTTGGCAACCTTCTCTGTTACTTGATGAAGCTTCTATACAGCAACTAGAAAGTAGGCTGTATTCGGCTAGTGAATAGGTATAAAAA
>JAKLDB010000013.1 GCA_022703745.1 Patescibacteria group bacterium
AAATCGGCAGAAACTGGCAAGGTGAATTTTATCGAAACTCATTTTCCTGTCGACCAACTTTCTTTGGGAGTAGCCCATGCCCTAACTAAAACACCAGCCATCTTGGTTGTTCCTTTTAATGCATGGAGAGAAATAGATTGGGAAACTCTAGGAGAATCTAAAAATGTAAAAATAGCTGTTCGTGATCGCAAGGAATTTTTCTACCGGGAAGGAAGTGAGATTGAATTGGCAAAACTAATGCCTTCTCTGTCTGCTATTGAAGCTCGGCTTATTGCTAAAATTGTCATTTGGCGGAATGAGTGGGGGAGTAATCCATCAAAGATGTATTTGGTAAATGACGAGATCTATCAATGGGAACAGAAATTTGCCCCCGCTGATATCAAAAAATCTCTATTACCAGAAAATTCCAAAGCAGATCTTATTATCGCAACAGCAAGTTCTTGTTTGGAAATAGAAAATTTGGAGAAATACAGTATTGTAATGCTAGATCCTTTAGGTGTTGAAGAAGCGGCAATTCGCTCATCTTCCCGCACACTTTCACTAAACTATTTCAACGCACTAGTAGCAAGCCGTCGAGATTTCGTTCATCTCCATATCCGTCCGAAAGATGTAAAGTTGGCAGATGAAATTTTCAAACTCCTCAACGATATCAGTTCACGCCTGACAAACGTCGCCAAAGAATTAGTAGCTTGGTACATAAAAAACCCGCCCAGCAATATCTTCGACCGTAACACCGAAATAACTGGTGTAAATTTCACCGATGAACTACGCAACCACCTAAATGGAATTGTTACCGACCTCTCTCAATATCTCTCGGCCATAACTGAAGCCAAATTACCTGATTCCAAACAGCAGATAGAGCACACGACACTGCTAATAGCCCACTTACAGGCACTAATGTCTTTAGATCCCTCGTATCGGTATTTTCTAAATGCCATTGAAAACAGATTTTTCCTAGACATTCTTCCTGCTCACCCAGACTTTGCCTTGCTGGAAAAAATCTTGAAAGAAAGTAAATCTTGTACTGTTCTGGGTGCTGGTCTTTCTGTACAAAATCGTTTCAATTACTGGAATACATCTTTTGGAGAAATAAACGGGAAAGTGCTAAAAGACGAAACACCCATGGAACTGCTGTTGGTAAAAGATTTACCTGAAGGCGAAGAATATATGGATGCTCTAGGCAAACTTTCTTCCGAGCTAATCAACAACAATCCTTATTCTCTCGTTTTAGCTGGTTCTGTATATGACACAGAAGAGTTGTTCGACTGGCTGTATCAGCCACTTATAGATGCAGAGATTGCGGTGCTTAGCTCCAATACCACAAAATCGCTAGAAAGATTGCCCGAACTTGTCGGTGCTAACCGCCATCTTGGAATCATTGCGTATTACTGGTGGCTAGAGCGTGCAAGATTGTATCTATCCGAGTTTGATTTATTATTGCTCGGCAAAATTCCATTCGATCCCAATAGCCGTCCACAAGCAAAAGTCATGCAAGAGGGGAATAGTAATTTTGATACCTACACTATTCCTCGTACAGTCATGAAGCTAAAAGAAGTTTTGCACACTACTTCGCTAATGAAATTCAAAACACTAGTTCTTGCAGACAGTCGTCTGGTCAAAAAAGAATACGGTGAACGGATCATCGGTTCCCTTGAAGGTTTTGTAATCATCCCTCAAACCACCAAAGAATTAATAAGCTAATACGGAAAGAGGCTACGAAAGATTTCGTAACCTCTGTTTTGGCGTGGTTGGACTCTAGTAATGAGTAACATGATGGGGCCAAACATTTACTACAGTTGCTACTGCAAGTAGTAGGGCTCCGGAAAGAATAAGTGCCCAACCTAACCCCTCTGGATAGGAGCCGTAATAAAAGCTCCCTATAACTAGGAAGAGTATTCCCAGTATGCATAGCCAGAGAATTGGCGGATGATGGTGCGATCCCACTTCTCACCTCCTTTATGGGAGTGGAATAATAGATAAAATATAAAACGCTATGTCCTTATTGGCAAGGAGATATCTCTTGACAAAGTATCTTTATTGTGCTACAATACGATAATTTACTGGCGACTTTGAAAACCAGTCAGAGAGTAGGGGAATGCGAGATATCACTCCCCCCAGTGGTGTCTCGCATCCCCTTACTGTCCCGTATCAAACTAAAATAAATTTAGTTATTCTTGTACCTTAGGTGAAAAAATATTCCGATGTCGGTGCTACTAAGCAGAAGAAGCAATTCGTCTTCTTGGTAGCACTGGCTTCGGCGGGATGGGAGGTGAACCCTTCTGTCCCCCCAACCGTGCCAAAATATTTAATGTTTGGGCCCGCTGATTGGGGGGACTTTTTTATACCCAAAATCCTCCATATTTCAGATATACTTGAGATATGTTTGGAAACGGATATTTGCCAGGGATTGCGGTAGCAACAGGAATGACGCTAGTAGCTTGGTTACTAGTCTTATTCTATTTCGATCCCACCACTTCTGGAGCAATTGGTATTGTTCTGTTTTTTGTAAGCTTTACTGCTACCATAGTAGGGGCTCTAATTGTAGTATTTAGTTACTTCCGGTATCGGTTTTCTCGTCCCGCCTCTCTGGGCATTATCATCCGCCAAGCTACCTTGCTGGGAGTGGGTAGCTCGGGTATTCTGTTGTTATCTGCTCTGGATAAGCTGAATTGGTGGAATGGAATTGCCATTGTAGTAGCCGGTCTGGTTATAGAATCCTTTTATTTGGTAAAACCTGAATAATGAAAGATAAGATTCAAAAAATTCTGGAAGCTGCACGGGCAGAACTTTCTTCTGCAAAAAAAGCAGACTACGAATCTCTGCGTGTAAAATACCTCGGTCGTAAGTCCGAGTTGAATCTATTATTGCGCCAACTCGCTACTCTTCCACTGGAAGAAAAGATTGAATTGGGCAGTCTAGGTAACCAGGCAAAAGAAGAAATAACTGAACTACTAGAGAAGCTAAAGGAATTATCTGAAGAAAAGAAGGAAAGCAATTTTGATCCTACTATTCCTGGGATTACGCAACCGATAGGTCGTTTGCATCCCATCACCCAGATGACAAATGAATTAATAGATTTATTCAGAGGGCTTGGTTATTCCGTAGCTACTGGCCCTGAAGTGGAACTGGAGAAATACAACTTTGACATGCTCAATATTCCTGCCAACCACCCTGCTCGCGATGAATGGGATACTTTTTGGATAAAACGAATCGAAGGGAAAAGCGACAATACCTTACTTCGTACCCATACTTCTCCAGTACAGATTCGCTATATGATGGAACATAAACCGCCCATCCGGATTATCTCCCCAGGTCGGACTTTTCGTTACGAAGCGGAAGACGCGACTCACAGCTCCGTTTTCTATCAACTAGAAGGACTCATGGTAGATGAAGGTATTACCGTTGCCAATCTAAAAGCAACTCTGCAAACCATGATTCATCAAATCATTGGACCTGATGCAAAAATTCGCCTTCGTCCAAGCTATTTCCCATTTACTGAACCAAGCTTTGAAATGGATATGTGGTTTGAAGGACGTTGGCTAGAACTAATGGGATGTGGAATGGTCAACCCAGCTGTTCTAAAAAACTGTGGTATTGATCCAGAAAAATATTCTGGCTTTGCTTTTGGCATGGGGATCGATCGATTAGTCATGTTAAAACACAATATCCGAGATATTCGTTACTTTCTCTCTGGGAATCTAGACTTTTTGGAACAATTCTAATGAAGTTTTCATACAACCAATTAAAGAAGTTACTTAAGTTCAAACAAAGCCCTACCCAGATAGCTGAGCTAATGAATTTGCATATTACCGAAGTAGAATCTATCTCTATCAACGCTCCCTTTACTAATGTAGTGGTTGGAGAAATCTTAGAAATTCGCAATCATCCGAATGCTGACAAACTTCATTTAGTAAAAGTAAATATCGGGAACGAGACTCTCCCTATCGTCTGTGGTGCAAACAATATTGCTGTTGGGCAAAAAATTCCATTGGCTTTAGTAGGCGCAAAACTACCTGACGGAGAAATAAAAGAAGCAGTAATTAGAGGAGAAAAATCCTTCGGGATGATCTGCAGCGAAACAGAGCTTGGATTAGCAGAGAAATCCGAAGGCATTCTAGTTCTCAAAGCATCTGCAATTCCCGGTACACCAGTAGAAGAGTTACTAGATACTAATGCGGATACTGTTATCGAACCCAAAATTTTATCCAATCGACCCGATCTAATGTCCTACATTGGTATGGCCAAGGAGCTGGCAGCCGTTCTAAACATTGATTTTCACCTCAAAACAGATCTCAATTTCACCGAAACTACAGGATCGGCCAATAAAACCATTACTGCGCTCAAAGTAAAAGTGGAAGATAGTAAGCTTTGTCCACGCTATCTAGCCCGAGTAGTACGCAATGTTACCGTAAAGCCTTCACCCAAATGGATGCAAGATATCTTGAATGCCTCTGGTCTGCGCCCAGTAAACAACATTGTAGACATAGCAAATTACGTAATGCTAGAGCTTGGAAATCCAATCCATACCTTTGATTGGGAAAAAGTAGGGGAGAGGGAAGTCGTTGTCAGGTTGGCTCATGAAGGAGAGAGTCTTTTTTGTTTAGATGGAGCAGAAAGAAAATTAGATAATAAAACATTAGTTATTGCAGATAACAAAAACCCAATCGCAATTGCTGGAATAATTGGGGGAGAGGAAAGTGGGGTAGGCGAACAGACTCGCAATTTGGTTATTGAGGTTGCCAGCTTCGACAAGATTTCAGTAAGACAAACTTCTAAAAGATTAGGAATTAGCACAGATGCCCAGTTGCATTTCGAAAGGGGAGTCAATCCCCTATCGCTTGAAAATGCAATGGCCAGGGTACTCAATTTAATTCAAGCCGACTCCCCTGCCTGTGAAATTTTAGGTGGACAAATTGATGTGCGTGGCAAATTATCTCCCAACACCATGCCTCTGCGGGTGAGAGCAGAGGATATCAATAACCTAATAGGAGTAAATATCTCTCTTCAGCAGATGACAAACATTCTGAATCGTCTTGATTTACCCACTGTAATTCGTCGCAATGATCTGCTGATTAAAATCCCCAGTTCTCGTCCAGACATTATTGGGATGAATGATATCGCTGAAGAAATTTTGCGTATCTATGGAACAGACCAAGTTCCCTTCGTCATGCCCCAAATTTCCAGCCAGCCATTCGAAATGCCACCAATAGAAGAACTCAAAAAACGTGTACGCAACCTAATGGAACGTCTCGGTTTTGTCGAAGTGTACACTCATCCTTTTGATGATCTACCTCGCGAAAACAAGGTAAAACTAGAAAACCCGCTTAACCAGCAGTGGACTTATTTGGTCGACGACCTACAAAACGGCTTAGACAAGCTAAATATTAACCGAGCAGAATATAAGATCTTCGAACTCTCTACTACTTTTCAAGATCTAGGAGATGTTCTTCCTGTCGAAGAACAACAGTTGGCAGCGCTTATTCAGGGCAAGGATGCGTATCGCATCGTACGTGGGTTAGTAGACAAGCTAGCTACTGAATTGGGATTAGTACTGCAAATGGAAGAATATGTACATTATTCAGGACTGCTCATTCAACTTCCAAACCAAAGTACCGTTATGGGTGAGATTCTTAACTTGGGAGACAACAAAGCCCAGTTTACTTTGGAGATTAGCAGATTGTTTCCATATATTGCAAAAGAGAGAAACTTCATTGAACTAAACAAATTCCCTGCCACCAAAATGGATATGGCGTTCGTTATTGGTCCAGAAGTACGGATAGGCGAATTACAGAAAATGATAAAAACAATCGATCCTCTAGTGGAAGAAGTAGAACTATTTGATGTGTTCGAACTCTCTAAAGAAAAAGACCGCTCAGTCGCCTTCCACATTTCTTTGCGTTCCCCTGAGCGCACTCTAACTAGTGCCGAGAGAGAGGATATCCATGCCCGCATTACAGAGACCGCCAAAACCCAGTTTGATGCCAAACTAAGAGAGTAGTTACAGGCTTGTTTTACCCCTGTAAACCAGGTATAATTTAGGTAGTAGTTATCGCCCCCAAGGCGGATTTATATATGGCAGAAGAGAACAAGAAAACTAGTTCATATGGCGCTAAAGACATCCAGGTTCTGGAGGGTCTTGAGCCTGTTCGCAAGCGTCCTGGAATGTACATCGGCTCTACTGGGGTAGAAGGTCTGCACCACCTTATCTGGGAAGTGGTAGACAACTCCATAGATGAAGCAATGGCTGGTCACGGCACTCTGGTTGATGTAGTTATCCACAAGGATGGCAAAGTGACAATTACAGACGATGGCCGTGGTATTCCAGTAGAAAAACATCCCCAAACCAAAAAATCCACCCTCGAAACCGTTCTCACCACCCTACATGCTGGTGGTAAATTCGGCGGTTCGGGATACAAAGTTTCTGGTGGTCTGCATGGTGTGGGTGTTTCTGTTGTAAATGCTCTTTCGGATTGGATGCGGGTAGAGGTAACTCGAGATGGCAAAACTCATGCTCAAGAATATTCGCAAGGGAAAGCAAAGGGTCCAGTCAAACTTATCGATTCCAAAGCCAAAGGGCATGGCACTAAAATTAGCTTTCATGCTGACAAAACAATCTTTGAAGAAAACGAGAGTTACGATTGGAAAACAGTCTTAGAGCATCTCAAACAACAAGCCTATCTCACCAAAGGAGTTTTTGTAAAAGTTAGTGACGAACGTAGTGGTGAATCTCAAGAATTCAAATTCGATGGTGGTGTCCAATCTTACGTAGAGGATTTGGATAAGAATAAGAATCCTCTCTTTGCACCACCTTTTTATGTCGACAAAGAACGGAATAGTGTGCAAGTGGAAATTGCTATCCAATACACCGAAGAATTCAGCGAAACACTAAAAGCATTTGCCAACAACATCTACAATCCCGAAGGCGGAACTCATGTTATCGGCTTCAGAACTGCTCTTACCCGTGTGTTGAACAACTACGGTAAGAAAGCAGGACTAATCAAAAATGGAGATGACGCCCTTTCTGGAGACGATGTTCGTGAAGGTCTAACTGCCGTTATTTCTGTAAAACTTGCCAACCCACAATTTGAAGGACAAACCAAGGCTAAATTAGGCAACACCAATGTTCGTACTGCTGTGGATTCGGTAATGTCCGACTACTTTGGCAATTATCTCGAAGAACATCCTACCGAGGCCAAGCGTATTATCAGCAAAACCATGTTGGCCGCCAGAGCTCGTCTAGCAGCTCGTCAGGCTCGCGAAACAGTGCTTCGGAAGGGGATTCTGGAGGGGATGACCCTGCCTGGTAAGCTAGCCGATTGCTCCGAACGTGATCCCAGTAAATCTGAAATTTTCATCGTAGAGGGTGAATCTGCAGGAGGTTCTGCTAAGAGCGGACGGGATCGGCAGTTTCAAGCAATTCTCCCCTTGCGTGGAAAGATTTTGAATGTAGAAAAAGCTCGGCTGGATAGGATGCTTTCATCCGAAGAAATCAAAGTTCTAATCATTGCTCTTGGTGCTGGTATTGCCGAACAATTTGATGTCGATAAGATTCGCTATCACCGAGTCATCATCATGACAGATGCCGATGTAGATGGTGCACACATTCGCACCCTTCTTCTCACCTTCTTCTACCGCTACATGCGTGCAGTCATAGACCGGGGATATCTCTACATTGGTCAACCACCACTTTACCAACTAAAACTAGGTAAAGATGTTCGTTGGGTCTATTCTGACGCAGAAAAAGATTCCGCAATGAAAGAAATGTTAGCTACAGCTGCTTCCAAGAAAGAAAGCAAGAAAGCAAAAACAGAAGAACCAACCGAAGGAGAGACTCCTGCTGAAAACATAGAAGGAACCGAGACATCTACAAAAACAGTTTCCATTCAACGCTACAAAGGTCTTGGTGAAATGAATCCAAACCAACTTTGGGAAACCACCATGGACCCCAGTATCCGGATCATTCACCGCGTAACAATAGAAGATGCGGAGCGTGCTGATGAAATGTTTTCCACCCTAATGGGAGATGATGTTGCTCCCCGCAAGAAGTTCATCGAAGATAACGCCCAGTTCGTCCAGAATCTAGATATCTAGGCTACCTTTTAAAGGAGATTTTTCCCAGGAGGGTGGGCTTTGTAGTATCATAGTAAAGGTATGCCTACTGGGAGTTGGGCATGTGGGGGTTGAGGTTTTGTTGATTTTGACTATATGAGCAATACACTTGCTTGGATTACAGTTGATCTAAAAGCGATTGATTTCAACATCAAGCAATTTAGGCGCCTCTTAAAACCGGAAACAAAAATAATGGCAGTCGTAAAGGCCAATGCTTACGGGCATGGCTTGTTTGAAGTTGCCAAACAAGCGATAAAATCTGGCGCCAACTATTTAGGTGTAATTTCTGCAGATGAAGCACTAGAACTACGCAAGAAAGGAATTCTTCAGCCAATAGTTGTTTTGGGTGCTGTTTCCAAAGACAGTATTGCTTCTCTTATTCGCAATAAAGTCAGTCTTAGTGTTTACAACGAAGAGAGTTACCGCGCTATTGCTCGTATTGCAGATATCATTAATCGTAAAGCAATCGTACATGTCAAACTAGATAGTGGTATCAATCGTTTGGGATTTTCCAGTCTAGATGATGCTCTAAGAATTATCAAACTCATTACTTCCAAAACACGTCAGTTCGAATTAGAAGGATTGTACTCCCATCTTGCTAGTGTAGAAGAGCTAAACCAGAGCTACACCAACGACCAGATTCTAGTATTTGAAAGACTACTTAACAAACTAGAAAAACTAGATGTAAAGATTCCAATTATCTCCATCGCTTCTTCTGCTGCCGCCATTATGGTCCCAGAAAGCCGATTCAATTGTGTTCGCATCGGTATCTCCCTGTACGGCATCTGGCCTTCTCGTGGAGTAGAACTCTGGTGTAAGAGAAGTAAAAAAACAAGAAACTTCAAACTTAAACCTTCCCTCTCCTACAAAACCAAACTAGTGCAAGTCAAGCGTATTCGCGCTGGTAGCTACGTAGGATATGGATGCAACTACCAAGCAAAGTCAGCGATGACCATCGGCATCATCCCTGTAGGGTATTTTGAAGGTATTCCAAGACACCTAAGCAATATGGGGTTTGCCCTGCTCAAAGGCGCTGTAGTGCCCTTTGTCGGTCGAGTATGTATGAATATGATTATTCTAGATCTCAGTCGGCGTCCTCGAGCTAAAGTCGGGGATGAGGTTGTAATTATTGGTCGGAGTCAAAACAAAGAAATTACTGCTACTGATATTGCCGACTGGGCTAGTACTATTAGCTACGAAGTTCTTTCCCGTATTCCTGCACATATTCCAAGAGTGTATAAGTAATGAATGAAACTGGCATAAAATTTATTTTTGTTACCGGAGGTGTTTTGTCGGGTCTTGGAAAAGGGATTTCCGCTGCATCTATCGGAAATATCCTAAAAGCACGGGGACATAAAATTTTCATGCAGAAGCTGGATCAGTACATCAACTACGATGCAGGAACTTTGAATCCGGGTGAACATGGTGAAGTATTTGTTACTGATGATGGTGCCGAAACAGACTTGGATCTAGGTCACTACGAAAGATTTATTGATGAAAATCTAACCAAAGACTCCTCAATCATGACTGGTCGCATTTACAGCGATGTCATCTCTCGTGAAAGAAGAGGAGATTTCCTCGGAAAAACTGTGCAAGTAATTCCCCATCTAACTGATGTTGTAAAAGAGATTATTATCAACGGTGCAAAAAAAGTCGGTGCAACCATTGCTGTCGTAGAAGTTGGCGGAACAGTTGGTGATCACGAGGGGTTCCATTTTCTAGAAGCAATTCGTCAAATGCGTCACGATCTAGGACCCAATAACGTAATGTATTGCCACACTGTTTTCCTGCCATATCTTGGAGTAACTAAGGAGATAAAGACCCGTCCTGCACAATTTAGCATTCGTGAATTGCAGGGGATCGGCATCTCTCCAGATGCCATCTTCTGTCGTTCAGACTATCCAATTCCTCAAGGAGGGCTAGAAAAGATTGCTCGTGCCGCAAGTCTACCTGTAACCAACGTCATTCCCCTTGAAACAGCAGATACGGTATATGAGGTTCCCCTAACTCTAGAAAATTTTGGCATTGGGAAGGTGATAGAAGAAAGATTGAAACTTATTCCCGCTGAACCAAAACTAAGCGAATGGAGAGAGCTCGTTGGGAAAATAAAATCTGATAAACGAAAACTCAACATTGGTATTGTTGCCAAGTACACCACAATGGAAGATACCTACATCTGTATCTTCGAAGCAATTCGTGCCGCTGGCTGGTATCACAATGTGGATGTAA
>JAKLDB010000014.1 GCA_022703745.1 Patescibacteria group bacterium
TTTCAGAGGCTGATTTCCAGATTACATAGGAGGGAAATTTTGGCTGTCGGTGGGGGAGTCTGGCTCCGAGGAGGCCTTAGGGCTTTCTTGATGAGTCTCGACTTCTTTTGGTTGAAACCAATTTATGCACCAAAACGATTCAAATATTTTTGGGGAGCAAACTTTGCAATTAGAAGAGAGGTTTATGAAAGTATTGGAGGATTAGAACCGTTTATACAACTAAGCCAGAAACTAGGCCTTTCATTGGCCCCAGAAGACCTATATTTGGCTTTAATGGTATCCGAGGTCGGAAGATTGGAGATAGAGCCTAGGGCGGTGGTAGTGAGTAGTGCAACTAAAACAAATTGGAAAATTCGTACACGGATTCAGGGGAAAGATAAACAAAAGTTATTCAATTACTTTAAAAGCCTCCCAGATCCGGCTTAGAGGGCTTCCCCCTGTACTCCTTATATAATGTCGTACAAGATACATTGTGCGACGTTGTCTACTCTAATAAGGTGGTAGTGTTTTTGTGGTTTTGAATTTGTTCTATTTGTTTTGTATATAGATGCTTGTGATTTGTTTCTAGTAATTGTTGTAAAAGTTGTTGAGTTACTAAATTATTTCTCCAACTCCCCTACTTAGGCCGTAGAGAGCTATTTGACAATTATAGTATTTTTATTTGAAATAATTTACATAAGAAAAAGGGGCTGAGTATGGTATTGCTACCACGTTCAGCCCCGATTGTGTTTCCCTATCCCCCGCTTGAAGAAGGATCAAACGAGGGGCCCCACAAGGGAAACAGAGCTACCCTACCTCCGCCAAAAACTTTCTCACCTCTTTGCCTGATCGGGTGTAGAAAGGGGTTGGTTAATCGTCACGGTCAGCACGCCGACCGTATTGCTTCCATATCGGGACGACCGAAGTGGGTACGACCGCATTGCGGTCGGGTTGTCGCAGAGATTCTTTCAGGAAAACCTCGCAGCTATCGATCACCCCCTGGAGAGAGAACTTGTTCGTAGCGACAGAGTACTTCGGCAGTACCTGCTCGCCAAACTTGTTTACCTTCACGAAGATGAACCTTTCGTCCAAGACGAACATCTGTAGTTCCTCCTCATCAGGAAGAGAAAACTTGAAGATTTTCTCCCTGCCGGCGGCGATCTCTCGAGCTTTCGCTACCAGCATTTTCGTGGTTTCTTCCATTAACACGGACCCCCTTGGCGGATTTTTTCATAAATATCGAGGTACAAGGCACTCCAGGCAAAAGCACCTTTAGACAAGATGAATAATAGCTAATTATAAGCTTCCAGTCAAGAGAAATGGGAAAGGGCGCCGACATTGCTGTCTAGCGCCCTTTGCTCGGTTGGTTGGGGTTATCTTGGAAACGGAAGCTCATCTGTTTCCAAATGGGTTGCCCCTGGAGGAAGTGGAGATAGGATATCTGATCCAATCGGGAACTTAATGCTGCTTACTGCTCCCGGTTGGATACTGATATCGACGTTTTTCGCTTGGATGCGAACAATGTCGGAGATCCGTATCCATCTTTCCTCATTTAACGTTTCATTCAGGGGTATGGTCACGATAAGCTGACTTGGCGCAGCTTCTTCCGTGATTTTCCCGATAATCACCCTGTTTCCCGTTAGGGTGATTTTGACCCCCTCTTCGTTGAGGAGACCCACATAATGCCCCAGGAAAAAACAAATAATTCCAAGGGCGTCTTGATTCGCAGTGATAATGACACGCAAAATAGTTCCACCTCCCAAGACCGTTAAGGTACTGGTTGGAGGATAGCACGTGGGGTTGGGGGGGTCAACTAGAGCCGTTGCCGTTGGGATGAATCAGGGAAATCGTTTTGGTGAGGGTGTTCAACCAATCTTCAGAAAGGTCAGTGTGGTTGAATTTGATATCTTTCTCCCCCACTTGCAAACTAGGAAGTAACTTTATTACCGGCTCTAATGTTCTTGGTTTAGGTGGCTGGGTAAATTGGATGGTAATGGAGTAGAGAGGTGGCAGATTGCTAGGGTTGAGGTTGCGAGCAGTAATGGAAGTAATAAGTTGGGTGGCAAGCGCTGTTAGTTTTAGTTCGAGTAGTTTTCTTAGATTCGCTACTTCGATAGGCATTTTGCCGTAGTTTTCTTCTATTCGTTTGAATTCTTCGGCAAGAGCAGTTTCATTCTCGATAATACCAAGGGTTTGGTAGATCTTTAAGCGTTGGCTTTCTGCGTCCACATATTTTACTGGCAAGAAGGCACTTACAGGGAGATCAATGGTAACATCTGAAACATCTATTTTCTGACCACTTCTAAGCTCATCTACTGCCTTGTTGATTAGCTTGGTATAAAGGCTCAAGCCAATGGCGGTAATGTGTCCATGTTGTTGTTTGGACAGAACTCCACCAGCACCACGGATTTGCATGTCCCGCATGGCGATGTTGTATCCGCTTCCAAGCTCGGTGTTTTCCTGGATGGTCTTTAGGCGTTCTAGAGCGCGTTCTGACATTTTGCCTTTGTTGTACATGAAGACAGAGTAGGCTTGGATCTTTCCTCTTCCAATACGACCTCTAAGCTGATGAAGTTGGGATAAGCCAAATCTGCCTGCGTCATCCACGATCAGGGTGTTTACATTAGGATTGTCGATACCATTTTCGATGATGGTGGAAGCGATAAGTACATCATATTTATGTGCGTCAAAGTCTTGCATTATTTTTGCTAGCATTCTTTCCCCCATTTGTCCGTGGGCATGGACGAATTTTACTTCGGGCATAAGTTGTTCTAGACGGTGCTGAACAGTATCTATTGTTTGGACACGATTGTGGACGAAATAGACTTGTCCGCTACGTCTCACTTCCCTTTCGATTACTTCTTTTACGGTGTTGCTGCCATATGGGACAACGGTGGTGATAATGGGAAGACGGTTGGTTGGTGGAGTTTCAATTACGCTAATATCCCTAATACCTGAAAGGGCCAAGTTGAGAGTACGGGGAATAGGGGTGGCAGTAAGAGAAAGCACGTCTACTTCGCTACGGAGCATTTTGAGCTTTTCTTTGTGTGCTACGCCAAAGCGCTGTTCTTCGTCGATGATAATAAGGCCCAGGTTCTTGAAACGGATATCTTTAGAAAGAAGACGGTGGGTGCCGATAACAATATTTATCTCACCTAGTCGTACTTGAGCCACTATTTTGTCTTGTTCGGCTTTGGATTTAAAGCGACTTAGGGCAGCTATTTTTACATCAAAAGATTGGAGTCGTTCGATAAAAGTTTTGTAGTGCTGCTCAACAAGAATGGTGGTAGGGGCAAGAACAGCTACTTGGTATCCCGAAGTAACGGCTTTGAAGGCAGCTCGGATAGCGACTTCTGTTTTGCCAAAACCCACATCTGCAACAAGTAAGCGATCCATTGGTTTGTCTTGTTCCATGTCTGCCAATATTTCGTTGATCACAGTTTCTTGGTCGGGAGTTTCTTGGTATCCAAATGAATCGGCAAGTGCTTTTTCCCACATTTCATCGGAATCAAAGCTAATACCGCTATTTAGTTGGCGTTTGGCATAGAGGTCGAGTAGTTCTTTGGCAAACTTATGAGATTCTTTGCGGATCTTGCTGATTACTCGTTTCCAAGATTGGCTGGATAAGCGAGTTAGTTGGGGTTCGCGTCCGTCTACCGAGACGTATTTGCTAATTTTATCTATCTGGTCGATAGGGACGTATAGTTTGTCGCCTTTAGCATATTCGAGAATTAGATATTCTCTTTCAATACCGTTTAGTTCAATACGTTGAATATCTAGTAGGCGGCCAATACCATGGTCATTGTGTACGATGTAATCTCCACGCTGTATTTCTGCCATGAATATTCTCTGCTGTTTCTGAGTAGTTTTGGTGTTTACTTGGGTAACGATGGAGAATATTTCTTCATCGGTTAGAAGGAAAAGTTTGAGACTTGGACTTATTGTTCCAATCCCACAAGAAGATGAAAGTATGGCCGGATTACTGTCGGGAGTAATATCTGCTTCTTTCAGGATTTGTTCTATGGATTTGGTTTTGTCGGTAGAGATACCGATTTGCCAGCCCTCTTTTAGATATTTGGCGACATCTCTGGTAAGTCGGTCTATCTGGGAAGCGTAGATGGGCGGAGTCATGAATTCGAAGTTCAGCTGTTTGATCTCGTCAGAGGCAATAGTCTCTATTTTTACCAGAGGGAGGCGATCTAGCGACTGATTTAGACTTACAAGTCCTACATTCTCGCTGGCCATGAAGATCTCATAGAGAGATTGGAGAATGTCTTCGGTGTGATCCATGATGACAACGTAGTCTTGCTTGTGGTCATCTAGGAATTCAACAAAAGTGGGTGCAAAGTTCTTTATCTTCAAGGCACCAATCTCAATCCCCTGCTCTTGTCTTATTTTTTTGCCGTCAATGGAATCGAAAGAATAAATTTGTTCAATTCTATTCCCACTAAAAGTAATTCTCCAAGGATTTTCTTGTCCCAGAGCGAAAACATCCACTACCTCTCCCCTATTCGCAGTTTCTCCTGCCTGAAAGACTTTTGTTTGGCGTTCGAATCCCAATCCTACAACATTGTTTATGAGTTGGTTGGGGGACAATTCTTCGCCAACCGATATCTTCAAGCTGGTCGCAGGCATGCTTAATGGCTCGATTAAGTTTCGACTAGAAAATATGGTAATTGTTTTCGAATGAGCCATGGTCTTTCCTACTCTCATTCTTTGCTGGAAGTTAGTGATGAATTCTTGGCGATTGAGTGAGTCTGAACGAAGAGGAGGATATACTTCTGCCTTTATTCCAAACAGGTCTTCCAGAAGTTTTTGGGTTTTAAACTCTTCTTGCTCGTTTTTGGTGATGAAAACGATTGGCTTCGATTGTTCTTTTTGGAGAGCGGATAACATCAAAACCCGCCCAAACTGGTTGAGCCCGGTGAGAGTGATAGATTTGGTGCCGGCGGTAGCCAGAAATTCCTGAAAATGCGCTGTGCGAGCAAATTTATCTAGTAGCAGCCGGTAAAATGTTTCGTCCACTATCTATTGACGAAAATGAATTATTCTGGTATAATAGAATGAAAATTGAGAAATAGGCAGTAGGGCCTTATCCGTAACTCTAGAGGTTGCGGACAAGGCTCTCCCTGCTTATTCCAATCGGTATTCCACCCTTCGAAATTAAATTTCACATAAGGGTCTTGGTAAAATGCCTCACGGCTGATACCGAAAAAGGTCTGGGGAGTTACGGCAAAAGGAAGGGTCACTCCTTCTTTTTGCTTATTCAAGCTACATCGCTTTCAGGAACAAATCAACTACTTCTTCCACGACTGCCGATAGTTCGGCTAGTTGTTTTTTATTCAATGGTTCTAGAACGTAGTTACTTGCATCTGAACGGGGTCTTCCAACCCCGATGCGAATACGAGCAATGGAATTAGTTTTTAGGTTATCAATAACAGATTGCATGCCGTTGTGTCCCCCACTACTACCCGTAGTGCGAGAACGAATGGTTCCAAATGGCAGATCGATATCGTCGTAAATTACAACAATCGCTTCGGTAGGAATACCGAAATATCTGGCCACCTTCGCCACGGCTCTACCTGAATTATTCATGAAAGTCAGAGGTTTGGCAATAATAATTTCTTTGCCGGAAGCTATTTCTGTTTCGGTACGAGTGTGTTTCTTGAATTTTAGGTTTAGTTTTTTTACAAGCAAATCCGCTACCATTCTGCCCGCGTTATGGCGAGTTGATTCATATTTCTTTCCTGGATTACCGAGTCCGATGATCAGTCTCATTCCGATTTTCTATGCGTAGACTTCAGTACCTTCTTTGAGTGGTTCGTTGACCTTGATTCCAACGACATCGCCCTTTTTGGCGGAATCTACAGCAGACCGCTCAATTTGGATTGACTCGATGGTTTCGGTTTTCTCTTCCTCACCTTTTTTGAAGGTGACTGTATCGCCTAATTTTAAACTGCCCGCTAGGTCGATAATAGCGACACCAATTTTGTCGTAGTAATGTACGACTTTACCTATTTTTTTACCAGCCATCTTGCCCTCCTTTGATGGTAAAGGATATGACAAGGGTATTATACCATTTGGCTCCAGAAAGTAGCCCCTTATTTTCTGGTTCGGCGAGCTTTTGCTCTAGGAGAAAATCGGATAGGGACACCAGGAAGTGGCCAAGTCTCACGGATCTTATTCTCTAAGTACCGTAGGTAGGTGTGGTGGAGTGCTTCAGGACGATCTGCCACTATTTCAATTACTGGTGGATTAGCGGATGTTTGTCGAGCAGAACGGATAACAGGGATGGCGTATTTTCCAAATGGTCTGCGTTCGGTTGCTGCTTGGAGAATAAGAGAATTTATTTTTTCATCGGCAATGCGAGTGTGGCGTAATTCCATGGTGGAGAGGATTAGAGTTTTCAGTCGATCTACTCGCTGGCCAGTGAGAGCAGAGATATAGATTTTTGGTATCCAAGATGCGAATCGATATTTTTGTTCTAGGTATTTGTCGTATTCAGCAGTAATTTTCTGTGTTTTTTCAACAAGATCCCATTTATTAATAACGAGAATCGGACTTTTGCCCAATTCCAAAACAATCTCCAAAATATGTTGATCTTGAGCAATAACACCTTCGTCGGCTTCCATTAAAAGTAGACAGATGTCTGCGGATTGAACAGCACGTAGCATTCTTAAGGCAGAGAATTTTTCTATTCCTACTTCAACCTTTCCGCGACGACGAAGACCGGCAGTATCTGTGAACTCTAGAATGTGGTTTTCAAAGAGTATTTGCTCATCTATGGTGTCTCGGGTAGTTCCCGCTTCTTTGCTTACAATACTGCGATTTTTCCCAATTAGTTTATTGAATAGGGTGGATTTGCCAACGTTAGGACGGCCAAGAATTGCTACTTTAATAATTGGATGACTAGATTTTGTTCGGGTTTTTGGCTTCTTGATCTTATTCAACTGGTATACGACTTCGTCTAGGACTTCACCAATCCCCTTGCCGGTAGTACCAGCAGTTTCAAATGTTTGTTTGAAGCCAAGACGATAGAATTCGGCTAGTGTTTCTGGGTCTATCTTTTTGTCCGTCTTGTTTATTAGCAATAAGATGGGCTTGTTTTGTTTGCGTGCCATTCGGGCAACTTCCTGGTCGTCTGGGTGAATCCCTTCTTTGGCATTTACTAGGAATAAAAGAAGGTCGGCAGATTCAAGGGCAACCT
Organism: Patescibacteria group bacterium; assembly: GCA_022703745.1. Lineage (GTDB taxonomy): Bacteria > Patescibacteriota > Kazan-3B-28 > Kazan-3B-28 > Kazan-3B-28 > JAKLDB01. The sequence continues at coordinate 7,187 of JAKLDB010000014.1, forward strand.
TAGTTTGGGCCAAGACATTCTTGGTGAGTTCAGATTTATTATCTGGCTCAATGCCGGCAGTATCTGCAACGGTAAAGCTGATCTTATTCCAATCTACTTGTCCAAAAAGAACATCCCTGGTGGTACCGGGTTCTTCGGCTAAAATAGCCTTTTTCTCGCCAATAAGACGGTTGAATAGGGTGGATTTGCCGACATTAGGACGGCCGATGATAGCAACTAGGAAATGGTGTTCCATATCTAACCTATAGGGGTTCTATCCAAGAATATGCCGTGAGCGCCCAGTCTAGCGCTTTTTTGCCCTCTTGGAAACGGTTGGGACTATCTAGGAGGACTACGATAACCTTTTGGCCACTATCTCCCTCTACAGCAGCTACTAGCGACTCACCTGCCTCATCTGTGGTTCCAGTCTTTACCCCAATAACGTTCTCAAACTGCCCTAGGAGCTTGTTGGTGGTATTGAGCTGGTGAACAAATTTGCCACTTACATCTTTTACTGTAGTTTTTGAGATTTTAACAATATTGGCGAAGATTTCATTTTCCATTGCTACCCGAGACAGCTCGGCAAGATCTCTGGCGGTGGAATAGTGTTGAGGGTCGTCGAAACCGACTGGATTAGTAAAGTGAGTTTGAGTAAGTCCAAGCTGGACGGCTTTCTGGTTCATTAGGGAGACGAATTGGTCGGGTGTGTCTGCGGTGGCGTATGCGAGAGTAGTAGCGGCATCATTAGCGGATTCAATGAGAGTGCCTTTCAATAAATTATGAATTGTTATGCGTTCGTTGGCATAGAGAGACATTTTAGAGCCAGTAACTTTCACTGCTTCTACAGGAACGGTTGCAACAGTACTTAACTGACTACCAAATTTATCTAAAGCTACTAGTGCGGTCATTATTTTTGTAAGGGAGGCAATAGGAAGAGAATCTTGAGCATTATTGCTATACAACACTCGGTTGCTTTGGGCGTCAATAATAATAGATGCTCTAGAGTTGAGCTCAATATCTTTTGAGTTTAGGTTCCTAATTGGCCCGATAAGAGAATTCAGGTTTTGGGCGAAATCTGTTGCGGAGTAATTAATAGAGAAAATATTAAATACGCTCAACAATTGCTGTTGGGGGCCATCTAGGGCACCGGTAAAGAACCGGAGAGCAACTAATAGTAATGCAAGACTATTCACGCTACTTTTTCTTCTTTAAGGACAGACCAAGTTCGTTTAGGGTAGCGGAGTCTACTTCGCGAGGCGAGCCCATCATGGGATCACGACCTTTGTCTGTCTTGGGGAAGGCAATAACCTCACGGATATTTGGTTCGTTCTGGAGGAGCATGACTAAACGATCTATGCCGGGAGCGATTCCACCGTGAGGAGGAGCACCGTAGCGAAAAGCTTCCAACATATGACCAAATTTATCATTCGCCTCTTCTTTTGATAGACCGATAATTTCAAAAATCTTTTGCTGAAGTTCGGGTTGATGGATACGAATAGAACCGCTGGCAATTTCGTAGCCGTTTAGAACCATGTCGTAAGCGGTGCTAACAACATCTTCAGGATTGCTGTCGAGCATCTTGATTTGGTCTTCTTTGGGAGCGGTGAAGGGATGGTGTTCGGAGGTAAGTCCGTTCCCTGCCTTAGCAAATAATGGAAAATCTACTACAAAACAAAATGCCAATTCATCTGGGTCGTGAGGATTCTGGCGAAGGTCTGGCTTGTCTGTGCCGTATTTTTCCAGCGCTTCCTTGTGAGTAATTCTAGGCCAAGGGGTTTGTAAGATTTTTTTATTAGGGTAAAGAGTCTTGATAAGTTCTGTAAAAAGTTGTTCGGTTAAATCTAGAATCTCTTTTTCTGAAGCGAAAGACATTTCCAAATCCAACTGGGTGAATTCTGGTTGACGGTCGCCACGCAAATCCTCATCACGCATACATTTGGCGATTTGGTAGTAGCGTTCAAATCCCGCAACCATCAGGAGTTGTTTGTATTGCTGGGGACTTTGAGGGAGAGCATAGAAACTTCCTTGATACTTTCTACTTGGGACAAGATAGTCTCGAGCGCCTTCAGGGGTGGCGGCAGTAATAATTGGAGTTTCGATTTCAGTAAATTTGCGTTCGTTTAAGAATTCTCGGATAAAACGAATTACTTGGTGACGCATTAGTAAATTGTGATGAATTTTTTCGTGACGAAGATCCAAGTAGCGATATTTTAAACGGATTTCTTCATCTGCGGCTGATTCGCGGTCAATTTCAAATGGAGGAGTAAGTGATTCGTTTAAAATTTCTAAATTAGTTGCCTTAATCTCAACTGTACCGGTAACAATTTTGGGATTAATGTTTCGTTCTCCTCGCCTTACAACTTCACCTATAATTTTTACAACTGATTCAGGCTTGAGGTTGTCAGCTTGTTCTTGGAGCTTTGGGTTGTCGCCAAAAACGACTTGGACTAATCCAAATCCATCTCGCAGATCGATAAAAATGATTTGTCCCATATTCCGCTTACTGTGTACCCACCCAAAAAGGGTGACAGTTTGCCCCACAAGTGTTGGGGTATCGGAGATGAGAGTGCGATTAAAAAACATAAATTTAACAATAAGTAAAAATCTTATTCCAGCATAACAAAATTCTTTTTTCTATAGAAGAAAACAGGTTGAAAAAATGGCACGTCCCCCCATATCTCCATGGGGGGACGTTAAGGAACTCTACCCGTCACAGGGGCAATAACCGCTGATGGTGTCACCGTCCACCATAAGCTTTTCTCTTACCCCTAATAACATGGGTAGTTGTGAGAAGACATCTTCTAGATTTTTC
>JAKLDB010000015.1 GCA_022703745.1 Patescibacteria group bacterium
TAGCTTTGAAAGCGAATTATTAACCTACCGTAACGTTGCGGTAGGTGGGTACCGCAACGTTGTAACATCTTGAAATTTTTATATTTTATGTCGTAATAAAAATTCGCATATTTTGGTGTGTAATTATATGCAAAAAAAGCCCATCTCCGTAGAGATGGGCACCCGTTAGGGTTTGTTGCCGAATCTTTTATCGGCGTTACCACAACCTGACTGAAGTGGGGTAGAGATTGTGGTTAGGAGCGGGACGATTCATGCGCATGTGATTCGGGGGGAGGGAATGCGCTTTTGGCTTGAGAGGCCAAGAATCGCCATGATTGCTAGCTCGTATCTTGGGAGAGACTTTCGGTCCCGTAACCGAACTCTCCCTAAAATTGCAAAGGGCAAAATATAGGGAGTTTTCAAGGTTCACGGGAGCTTGGTCTTGCTCGTAAGACAATTACAACACAAAGATACAAAAAAGTGAATAGTAAAAGTCTGGTGGGGGAGATGTCGTATCGTTGCGGCGGAGCGCAACAACGTTGTAACAGCTGGATGTTTATTAGCTTCTAGAGCTAAAAACACAACCGCAACGACGTTGCGGTCGAAGTTTCTGCTAGGATATGGTTAGCTTAGTTCTGGGAACCAGAGCTTTATTTCAGCTGTAGCAGTTTCCGGAGCATCAGAAGCGTGAATAAGGTTTTTTACTGCTCTGTCTGCATTGTCAGCGTCTTCGTAGGTTTCTTCGTGATTACCGAGATCGTAACGGATCGTTCCTGGTTCAGCTTGAGAGGGGAGAGTAGCTCCAACAATTCGGCGAACTTCAGTAATAGCATTATCTCCTTGTATCACCATTGCTAAGACTGGACCAGTAGAAAGATATCTGACCATACGGTTTTTTATCGCATCACCTTTACGAATACCAAGATCGGCATAGTGTTCGCTGGCAAAGGCAGCATCTACCTGTAATTCTTTTTCTGCAATCACTTTCAAACCAGTTGCAGTAAGTCTGCGCTTAATTTCTTCTTGCAGACCATGTTCAAGAGCATCTGGCTTGAGCACCACTAGTGTTTGTTCCATAAAAAAATCCTCCTTGAGGATATTATAGACTATTTTCTCAAACCCCTAGGTTAGATACGGAAAACTCGCTTTATCTTCCCATCACTCGCGTAAGGACCAATAACGCTCAAACAAAGACGGTCATCCTTGAAGACCTTCTTGGCTAGTTTCAAGATCTGCTCGGCAGTAACTTTCTTTATCTTCTTCCGGATAGAGTCTATCGTCTCAGTTTTGTCATGCAAGAGTTCTTGTACACCAAAGGAGTAGGCAACTTCATCTGAATCTTCCATCTCAAGCACAAGACCTCCTGTAAGATATTCTTTTGCTTTGTTTAGCTCTTTAGCTGGTACTTTGGTGGTTGTTAGTTGTTTGAATTCGTTCAAGATGGTCTGAATAGCTAAATCTACCCGATTCACATCCACACCTGCACTTGCTACCAGATATCCAGTATCTGTGTAGTTGGAAGAGGAAGCACGAACGTAGTAGGCTAGTCCAAGCTGCTCTCGAACAGAAGTAAACAAACGAGAGCTCATTCCTCCTCCCAAAACAGCAGCCAATACTTTGCCGACATACTTGTCTGGGTGGTTTGCTCCAAAGGTTGGAACACCAATTACAAGATGGGCTTGTTCTGTTTTCTTGCGCACAACTAGTATTTTTTTCTTGGGCGTAGGTTGGTGGTAGGGGAGAGGCAGATTTTTCTTGCCTGTTTTAGGATACGGGAGATATTTCTTTACTAAGCTTTCTACTTTGGCAGAAGTAATGTTCCCGGCAACTGAAACAACAATGTTGGCAGGAGTGTAGAGACGCTTCTGGTAGGCAACAAAGTCTGACCTTTTTGCTTTTTTAATAACCTCTGGCAGACCAATGGTGGACCAACCTAGAGGATGATCTCCCAAAAGGAGACGTTCGAAGACATCCCAGATTTTCCGCTGGGGAGAATCTTCGTACATGTTGTATTCTTCTAGGATTACTCCACGCTCTCGTTCTAGGCCTTCGGGGTCGAATTTGGCATTGAGAAGCATGTCTGAGAGAACATCGAAGGCAATGTCTATTTTGGTTTTTTCTACTTTTACGAAGTAGCCGGCGTATTCGTCGCTGGTGAAGGCGTTGAAGATTCCACCAATAGCATCTATAGCCTCGGCAACTGAATGGGAGGTCGGATAGCGATCTCCACCTTTAAAGAACATGTGTTCGAGAAAGTGGGCAATGCCGTTGATACTTCTTGTCTCATACCGAGAACCCGCTCTGGCGAGAATCATTACCGTTACTGCTTCGGTAGATTTCATTGGCATCGTTAGGATGCGTAGTTTGTTGGGAAGAGTTTTTTTCTGGATGTCTATCATGGTTATTTAGCAATATCTTCTGAACGAACTTCACGAATGACCATAACTTTTACTTGTCCTGGGTAGGTCATTTCTTTTTCAATTTGACGAGCAACGTTGTGGGCTAGCTTAGCAGCAGCCAAGTCATCTATCTTGTCTGGTTGGACCATGATACGGACTTCGCGACCGGCTTGGATGGCATATGCTTTGGCGACACCTTCGTAGCTAGTTGCAATGCGTTCTAGATCTTCTAAGCGTTTCACAAAGTTTTCTGCAGATTCTCTGCGGGCACCTGGACGAGATGCGGAGATGGCATCTGCAGCCATGACAATGAAATCTAGGGCACTCTTGGGGCCACCAAAGCCCTCGTGGGACACTTCAAGTGCTTGGATGACCTCTGCAGGCATACCGTACTTCACGGCAATGTCACGCGACAATTCGATGTGGCTGCCCTCGTATTCGTGATCCAATGCTTTTCCAATGTCGTGCATTAGGGTTGCGAGTTTGGTTAAGCGAACATCCATTCCAAGCTGAGCGGCCATCATGGCGGCAAGGTGAGCAGCTTCGATAGAGTGGCGCAAAACATTCTGCCCATAGCTAGTGCGGAAGTTTAATCTGCCGACGATTTTGATGAGATCAGGATGCAAGCCAGTAAGACCCAGTTCCAGTACGGCATCTTCTCCGGCCTTTTTCATTTCCGCATTTATTTCCTTATCTGCTTTTTCCACCATTTCTTCGATACGAGAAGGTTGGATGCGACCGTCTTTGATTAGCCGTTCTAATGCACGCTTAGCAATGTGGCGACGAATGGGATCGAAACCGGAGATTACAACGGTATCTGGAGTGTCATCGATAATCAGGTCAACTCCAGTAGCTTTTTCGAAGGCATGGATGTTGCGTCCTTCTTTCCCAATAATGCGACCCTTGAGATCGTCGCTTGGAATCTGGACAGAAAAGACAGTGCTTTCGGTAGCGGTATCTGCAGCATATCGTTGGATTGCTTCAGACACTATTTCCCGTGCCTTGTCTTCTGCCTGGTCATTGGCTTCTTGTTCCACTCTGCGGATTATTCCTAAGACATCGTCTTTGTATTCTTTCTCTACCCGTTGGAACAATTGTTCTTTGGCTTCGTCCCGAGTAAGACGAGCAACATCTTCTAGCTTCTTGAATTGGTTGTCTCGGATCTTTAGGATCTCTTCTTTTACTTCCTGAATCTCTTTGTCTTTGTTCAGAATAGCTTCTTTCTGTTTGTCGAGATCTTCCAGTTTGCGGTCTAGCTGTTCGTCTTTGGAGATGATACGCTTCTCCAAATCTAGAAGTTCGGAACGACGTTCCTTCTCTTCTTTCTCTACTTTTTCGCGGAGCTTGGAGGCTTCTTCCTTAGCCTCGAGGATAATTTCTTTGGCTTGCTGTTCGGAAGTAGTGAGCTTGTCTTTTGCCTTACCCAGAATCTTATCTGCGTCTTGTTCCGCTTTGGCAACTTTCTGGCGAGCAATGACAATGCGGGTATAGTAACCAACCAGCACCCCCGCAAGTCCGGCAATACCCCAGATGATTATCGGTGACATAGTATTCCTTTCGGACACACTAGGCCTACAAGCCTTGCGCTAGTAAGCGCATTGCCCAATAAAACTTTTGCAGTAACTAAAAGAAGAATGTCCAGCCAGCAACCTCGAGAAAAGGTCTGATAGTTGGCGCAAAAGTGACAATTTGGATTCCCAACAGAGGGAGTAAAAGGCTCATTAACCTAGGTGATGTTATGGTGATATATCTAGGACAGGAGCGAAAAAAATGAATCTGTCCTAGGTATACTGTAGTCCAAATTGTCCTAGGCGTCAAATTGTTCTTGTATACTGAAATGGCAACAAACAGAATACAAAAAATATATGAGAGTAAGGGGGAAATTTGGGATGGTTATCGCCACAATGATTGGGGCGGTAATGTTGGCACCAGCAGTTTTTACATCTGCCGAAGAAGCAACACCAAGTGTGGTGATTAATGAGGTGGCATGGGCGGGGAGTAGCGTAGATTCAGACGATGAGTGGATTGAGTTGAAGAATACTGACGACGAACCGATAGATATAACTGGTTGGAAAATTACCCGGGCCAATAGTATAAACTCGAGCAACACAATTGTTATTTTCGAAGAGGGAACCGTTATTCCGACTAGTGGTTTTTTGTTGATTAGCCGTTTTCATAAAGATAATTCAGTGCTAAATGTTGACAGTATAGTTGTGGGAGAAAAGATGACATTGGCTGATAGTGATCTACGACTTCGACTATGGCAACTAGACGCTGAAGCTTGTATTGATGAATTAGTGGATATTACTCAAAGTAGTGATGATAAAAATAAAAAAATCACAACCGAGCGAACTCTGGATATAACTGGGTGGCAAAGTAGTACAAGTATTAACCATCACAACTTTGATGATCCGATAGATGATACAAAAAACTACGGAACCCCCGGAGCCGATAATTCAGTTCCCTTAGAGCCACCAACAATTACTGCTTTTACACCAAACAGTATAGAGAGGGGGAAACAATTGGAAGCAGTTATTACTGGTACTAACTTTGATAAAGATTTATTACCCACACAAGTAACTCTTGAACGGGGAGATGTTTCTGTCGGAAGTGAAGAGATTACTGTGTCGGAAGATGGTACACAAATCCAAGCATTATTTAATACCTCCAACCTTGCTGTAGGTTGGTGGGATGTAGTGGTAATGGAAGCTATTTTACAACAGGCAGTAGAGGTTATGGAGCCACCGCCAAACTACGACCTAACCACGACCGTTAGAATCAATGAGGCCTATCCACAACCGAATACCACCAGTAACGATGAGTTTATTGAGCTATATAACTTTGGTGAGAAGACGGTGGATTTAAAAGGATGGATACTAGATGATGTCCGCAATGGTGGGTCTAGTGAGTTTGTTTTAGATGGCCGTAATATTCTGCCTAAGAGTTATCTCACTATCTACAAGAGCGAGAGTAAGCTGACGATGAATGACAGCGGAGATGACGTCTACTTGCTCCAACCAAATGGGTTTGAGTTGGATCATACTGCATATACGGAGGCTCCTCGCGGACAAACTTGGTCCCGTTTTGACGATGGTTGGAAGTGGACAAACTCGCCAACACCAAATGGGAAGAATATATTCAGTACACCGCCAGCCCAAGAAGATGAATCTACTCCGGTCGATGAGCCAGACGATACACCAGTTGAAAATCCAACTTTTGAGAAAGGGGATGTGGTTATATCCGAACTACTACCTAATCCAGTTGAAGATGATGAGTTCATCGAGCTGTATAACAATTCTTCCAGTCCAATTGATTTAAAGAATTGGGTGTTGCAAGACAAGTCCAAACACAAATACAAAGTTTCCGATTTCGCCATAACGATCCAAACCACTAGCGCACTGACAGTGCAGGCAGGACAATATGTGGTAATTACAGAAAAGATGTCGGGGATTGCGTTGAATAATAGTGGTGGAGAAATAGTGACACTATATGACCCAAGCGGAAATGTAGTTGCAACTGTGAGCTACGTAGACAAGGCACCTAGCGGTGCAGCATATGCATGGGAGGATGGGATGTGGACATGGACCAAGACTCCGACACCGGGGCAAGTAAATATATTGGGACTAGACGAAGCAGACGAAGCACCACCAGCCGTAGATATTTTGATGCCCGATTCACTACCGGTTACCGGCAAACAAAACCAACGTTGGATGGGATTCGGGCTTATTAGTTTGGGGCTTAGTGCTATAGTATTCTGGAATTATGCTAAGCATCGCTACCCACAATCTGACTGAAACCCAAAGACTGGGAGAACGCATTGGTAGGCATTTGCAAGGCGATGAAACTTTTGCGTTGGTAAGCCCTTTGGGAGGAGGAAAGACTAGTTGGACACAAGGACTGGCAAAAGGAATAGGAGCATCTTCTAGGGTGACGAGTCCGACATTTGTTTTGGAAAGAATCTATACGGGAAAGAAGTTTTTCCTTCATCATTTCGACATGTATCGGATCGAAGAGAAGGATGTTGAATCAACCGGACTGTTGGATATTTTGGGAGAAGCAGTAGTGGTAGTGGAGTGGGCGGATAAGATACGAGGGTTACTTCCATCTGACACAATTTGGGTAACGATAAAAATAGGAAAAGGGGATGAACGTATATTTGAATTTAGTTTTCCGAAGGAGAAAAAATATGTCTTTGAAAAATAATATCTTAGGAATCGATACGGCAACCGAGGAAACGGTTATTGGCCTCAATGATGAAGTGATTAGCTGGGTATCTAACAGGAACCAATCCAAAGAGCTTTTGCCCGCCATCGATAAATTGATTCGCGAACAGAAACTTACTCCCAAGAAAATTAGGGGAGTGGTAGTAAATATTGGGCCGGGTTCTTTTACGGGGCTTCGGGTGGGGCTGACAGTTGCCAATGGTTTTGGATATGGACTAAAAATCCCGCTGGTTGGGATGAGTGAATTTGATGTTATTCGTTTGTTTTGTCCAAAGGCGGATTTGATAATCTTGGATGCAAAGCGAAATGAGCTTTTTGTGCAGGTAAAAAAACAAGTGCCAAAACTGATACCTGTCGCAAAACTTGGTGGGTTAATAAAGCGGGGGATGAGTGTGTGCGTTGAGCCAGACTTGGCATTGGCGCTTCACTCACAACTTTCCAAGGCGGGAACGATTTATTTGAATGAGATACCGCGGATACAAAAAATGGCTACAATGCTTGTAGCCTCTCGACTAGGTAAGAAATTTGTTCCGGTTATGCCCTTGTACTTGCGAGGGGCGAATATTACAAAATCAAAAACCAAGTAGGAATTTAGTGGTTTTTCCTTCCAAGATGGCTTGCCCTGGCATGATATCTTTTGGTACTACGCGGTAGTTGCGTGGGTCATTGATGTTGATAATGGTATCAATGTTTTGATCAGGGACTGTAGCGATTGGTGTGGTTTGAACAGGAGATGCTTCAGCAATAGTTGGTTGATTTAGAGGAATTAGTTCGTTGATGGTTTCGCTCCATAGTATTACTCCGAGCATTAAGACAATGCCAATAAGGCAAAAAGTAGCTTCAATGGAAATTATCTTTTGCTGGAGGTTTTTCATTGCATTGGGACTATTTTGGTATATGTATAACCGTCGCTCTGGCGGACACAGCGAAATGTGTTTCCCGAGAGATGGGTACATACCTCAACTACACCTCCGTCGTTGGCGTCAGAAGAACCCGACTGATCTTCACCAGAAGTAGAGGGGAGGGGTTGGATGTCAGTAGCAGTATTTTGTGAAGCAGAAACTGGATTCGGCTCAAAGACCCATGCGTCTAAGGATGCCACAGAAGTGAACCAGCCCGTTTCTGGGAAATCGTCTTCTAGGATACTTTTCCACTGGATATTAAATCCCGCAATTGTCAGTAATGATTTCGCGATTAGGGCTGGACCCATAAAGTAAGCGAAGTGTAGTACCGTTGCCCCCATTCCCAACAACGGAAGCCAAGCAGTATACTTTGCAATTTCTTCCATAGCGTCAGATGCCTTTTTTAACTCCCTTACCTTGGCTTCAGAAAATTCCATACCGCCAAAAGAGTGTGTAAGACCAACCGGGACTTTCATTTCCTGCTCGCGTCCGCCTGTAATTAAAATTTTCCCATCAGCAATTGAGGTTGCCTGTGTGTATGGATAAATTTTTAAAGGACGCTTCGCAACACGCCATTCTTGTTTATCGTGTTTGAAAATAGAAGATTCATCGGAGTAAACAATTGGCACCATATGGGATGTATTGTCTAGCACTTCCATCGTATTAGCGTCGACATCATAGACAGCGGAACCCGCAGGTGTGCCGATAAGAAAACGATTGCTTGTAATACGAGCAGTCGAACGATTAGTTGCTGTAGTAAATCCTTTTCTTAACTCCAGCCATACTAATATATCGTGAAATTTCTTAGTCATCGCATCCCAAGCACTTTTGATGTTTGCGCCACCGGACTCAATCGCGTCAGCTGTGTTTCCGACATATTGGGGAGGAGAAATGTGAGTGATAGTTTGGGTCGAAACATCAAATACATCAAAATCAGCCAAACCATTGTGTCGGAGTTTGGTTTTGGCGTTGTTGGGATCTTTCCAGCCAGTTGTTTTGTTGTAAAAAAGTTTTTGGGTAGCAGTATCATACGGCCCATCATTTTTGCGACTTCCACCAAATAGGATTACTTTGGTCGTCCTGCGAGTTGAGTCAGTGATTGGCAAAAGAGCGATGTTCTCGTTGAAAATGACTAATGGCGAAACTGGAGAAAAGATATAACTAGTCGAGTCATAAATGGTGGCAGTAGTGAAATCTCCGCCTGCCAAAAGTACTTTCCCGTCATTTAGGGCAAGAGCACTGTGACCAAAACTATTCGGGATATTTTCTGTTAGAGGAATAAATTTTCCAGTCTCTAAATCCAGCAATTCGCCACCTTTGGATTCGTTGGGGCGGTAGAAGGAAAAGATTTTTTCGACTGGTTGTTCTTTGGTATTTACGGCTGGCTGATTGGTAGTTTCAATCGTTTTGGTGTTGGTGTTTGAAACATTGGAAGAGGTCTTGGTAGTATCGGTTTCTTCCGTCGGCTCCATCTGTTTTACATAAATCACTTTGCTAAATTCGACATCCTTATATTCAGCGGTAGCCTCAATAGCCACTGCAAGCATGTCTTTCGGCTCAATGCCGTATCCCCTGATTCTAACTTTGAATGATTGAGGATTAGTTTGGGGTCTTAAAGTAGTACTGACTTCGGTTGTGTCGCTATTGAATTTAAGCCCCTTAGAATTACCTGGTGCAAATTCAGAAAACCGAGCACTACCGATTATTCGTACTGTCACTTTTGCAGAGTTGAACGGATCGATGGGATAGTTTTTGTCTTCCATCGTTACCGTAACGGTATGCGTACCACTATCTGAACGAAGATATTTAGTATCAATAAACATATCAAGATCGATACCTTGAACAACATTTTGCGCAATTCCTTTTAACCTATCGTCTCCAGCGACTGGATTAGTAGCTGGGTCGGGGAGTGCGCCACCTACGATTAATACCTGATTCGTAACTGGCAAATAAGTGGCGGTTTGTCCACTGCGCCAATTCAACATTTTTGGTTCTTCCCCGGCAAACTGCGAGTATCCAAACACCCCATTAAGCCGGAAGTATTCGCGGAGAGTAACAAATTTATTTTTCTTGGTTAAGAATACTTCGCCTGTATTGAGCGGTGCACCGCCTTCGGTTTGTGGCTCCCATCGATTGACTAGTTGGTAAAACCATTTTGTTAGATTTTCAAGTGGAGTGTTGTAGTCGTTTTCGTCTGCCGACCAAGTGCGTCCGCCCAGAATAAGTACATTGCCGTCTGGGAGGAGGGTGGCGGTGTGCCAAACGCGAGGATAACGCATGTCTGAAACAAATTCCGTGTTGCCGGTTTTGGGGTCATAACAGACCGCTCCGGCA
>JAKLDB010000016.1 GCA_022703745.1 Patescibacteria group bacterium
CAACATGGCAATAATGGCGCTTCGCAGTCTCGTACTCGAGGTGAGAAATGGCAATGGTCACACCGCGCGCCTTCTCTTCAGGAGCGTTATCAATTTCATCGAACTTACGGGCAGTTGCCAAACCCTTATTGGCCAACACCTGGGTGATAGCCGCAGTTAGGGTGGTCTTACCGTGGTCAACGTGGCCAATAGTACCGACATTGACGTGAACCTTATCGCGCTTAAATGCTTCAGCCATAATTTCCTCTCAAAAACTTCTTATAGATTAGTATAGGTGTAAAAAAGATACTTTTAGAAAATACCTAAATTCGGAGAATAAAGCAAGGGTTTTCTTGAAAAATCCCTTCCATTTTCTCCTTCAAGTGTAAAAAGCCGCTCCCCTAGCGGATTTTATAAAATACCCCGCTGTATAGCGGGATACTTGATATTTTGAATATTTTATGGCCTAATTAGCCTTTCTTGGCAACCAATTCAGCTTGGATGTTGGCAGGCACTTTCTCGTAATGGTCGAATTCCATGGTGTAGGCTGCCCGGCCTTGGGACATGGAACGGAGGTTGGTGGCATAGCCAAACATTTCAGCCAGTGGAACATGGGCACGAATTACCTTGGCGTTGGCACGGTCGGTCATTCCTTCTATTCTCCCCCGCTTGGAGTTGAGATCTCCCATTACATCACCGGCATAGTCTTCGGGGGTTACAACTTCTACTTTCATAATTGGTTCCAAGACAACAGGGTTTCCCTTACGCACACCTTCCGACAAACACATGCTCCCGGCAATTTGGAACGCCATTTCGTTGGAGTCAACTTCGTGATATGAACCGTCAATCAAAGTGGCTTTGATATCCACAACCGGATAGCCAGCAATAACACCGCGAGTAAGCGAAGATTCTACACCTTTTTGCACAGCAGGAATGTATTCGCGAGGAATAACACCACCAACGATTTTATTTACAAATTCGAATCCACCATCTTCTTTGGGTTCAAATTTAATAACCACGTGACCGTATTGTCCGCGACCACCAGTTTGTTTGATGTACTTAGTTTCGTTAGTTGCTTCTTGGGTGATGGTTTCACGGTAAGCTACCTGCGGTTTACCAATGTTGGCTTCAACTTTGAATTCACGCTTCATGCGGTCAACGATAATATCCAAATGCAATTCACCCATACCTTCAATAATGGTCTGACCCGAATCAGCATCGGTGTGTACACGGAAGGTTGGATCTTCTTCTGCTAGTTTGCCTAAAGCCAGTGCCATCTTTTCTTGGTCAGCTTTGGACTTTGGTTCAACAGCAATTGAAATTACTGGTTCGGGGAAAGTAATGGATTCTAGAATAATGGGGTGGGTTTCATCACAGAGAGTGTCTCCAGTAGTTACATCCTTCATTCCCACTAAGGCTCCGATTTCTCCAGCAAAAATCTCGTCCACTTCTTCACGGTGATTACTGTGCATCCGCAAGATGCGGCTGACTCTTTCTTTGGTTCCCTTACTTGCGTTGGTGACATATGAGCCAGATTTAAGAGTTCCTGAATATACCCGGAAGTAGATGAGTTTTCCAACAAAAGGATCTGTAGCAATTTTGAAAGCAAGAGCGGCAAATGGTTCGCTATCCGAAGCACTGCGGGTAGTCTCTTCTCCAGATTTTGGATCAGTCCCTGTAACAGGAGGAATATCTAAAGGAGTGGGAAGATAGTCTACAACTGCATCCAAGAGTTTCTGGACACCTTTGTTCTTCAAAGCAGAACCGCACATTACTGGAACTAGTTTGCCCGCAATAACGGCAGCACGCATTGCTTTCTTCAGCTCATCATTGGTAATAGCTTGGTCAGCCAAGAAACGTTCCATTAAAGCATCTTCGGTTTCGACAATTTTCTCCAGCATCTTATGGCGATACTCTCTAACTTGTTCTTTCATTTCTTCAGGAACATCTGTTTCCAAGATATCCTTACCTAGATCATCTTGGTAGAGATAGGCTTTTTCAGTAATTAAATCGACTAGTCCTTTGTAGGTCTCGGCAGCACCAATGGGAAGCTGAATTGGAACAGCGTTGGCACCTAATCTATCTAAAATAGTTTTGTAGCAAAAATAAAAGTCTGCTCCCATGCGGTCCATCTTGTTCACAAAACAAATGCGTGGGACATGGTATTTGTCCGCCTGACGCCAAACAGTCTCGGATTGCGGTTCCACACCGGCAACACCATCGAAGACGACTACACCGCCGTCTAGTACGCGCAGAGAGCGTTCTACTTCAACAGTGAAATCTACGTGTCCTGGGGTATCGATAATATTGATTCGAGAATCGTTCCAAAAACAAGTGGTGGCGGCAGAGGTAATTGTAATTCCACGTTCTTGTTCCTGTTCCATCCAGTCCATCACTGCAGCACCTTCATGGACTTCACCAATTTTGTAGGTTTTTCCGGTATAAAAAAGAATACGTTCAGAGACGGTAGTTTTTCCAGCATCAATATGGGCAATGATGCCGATGTTTCTAGTTTGTTCTAATGAATATTGCCTTTCTGCCATCCTCGTTGCTCTAAATTACATTCTGTTAAAGTGAGCAAACGCTTGGTTGGCTTCGGCCATCCGGTGGGTTTCCTCTTTTTTCTTCATTGCATCACCGGTGCCATTGTATGCATCGATAAGCTCTTGGGTTAGTTTGTCTGCAATTGGTTTGCCTTTGCGAGCCCGAGCTACTTGCACTAGCCACTTTAAGGCAATAACAGTTCGTCTGTCTGCGCTTACTTCGGTTGGTACTTGCAAGTTGGAGCCACCCATGCGACGGGCTTTCAGCTGAACAGATGGGGCGATGTTGTGAATAACAGTTTCAAAGATTTCGACTGGTTCTTTACCAAGTTTTTTGGCAGATGTTTCTAGGGCAGTGTAGACTGCTCTTTCGGCAACGGTCTTTTTGCCGTTAACCATTATTTTATTAATAAAACGACCGATAAGAACATTACCGTATTTGCTATTGGGTTCGTAATTCTTAGTGATTTTTCTTTTGCTTCTTGCCATTATTTACCTACCACTTCAGTTTTCTTTGTTCCATATTTACTGCGACCCTGTTTTCTGTTTGCCGTACCAGCAGTATCTAGCTTTCCTCTCACTACATGGTAGCGAACACCTGGAAGGTCTTTTACTCTTCCTCCGCGGATCATGACGATAGAGTGCTCTTGCAAGTTGTGGCCAATGCCTGGAATATATGCAGTTACTTCCATCCGGTTAGTCAGTCTTACCCTAGCAATCTTACGCAAAGCAGAGTTTGGTTTTTTTGGAGTAATGGTAGTAACTTTTGTACAAACTCCCCGTTTGAAGGGAGAACCTTTGCTTAGTTTGACTGGTCGATTTTTCAGCGTATTGAAACGCCGCATCATGGCAGGAGATTTGCTTTTGTGAGCAGAAGTTTTGCGACCTGATTTTAGTAGTTGGTTTACTGTTGGCATACCGTGCAGTCTATCTGATATTACTCTGTTTTGTCAACCAGATCCGAGGTCTCGGTGTGATATTCATGGAAACCTGTTCCGGCAGGAATGAGTCTTCCGACAATGACATTTTCTTTTAAGCCTTTGAGGTAATCTACTTTTCCAGCAACCGCAGCATCTACCAAGACACGAGTAGTTTCTTGGAAGGATGCAGCAGAGAGGAAGCTTTCGGTATTGAGAGAAGCCTTGGTAATGCCAAGAAGTAATTGGCTGGCGGTAGGCGGAGTTTTGCCTTTGGCTACTAGTTCTGCCGCAAGACGATTGAATCTGAGACGATCTAAAACTTCTCCGACAGTAAGTTCGCTATCCCCTTCTTTGTCTATCCGTACTTTGGAAAACATTTGGCGGACAGTGATTTCTACGTGTTTGTCGCTAATGTTTTGTCCTTGCAGGTTGTAGATTTTCTGGATTTCATCAATGACATATCTCTGGGTTTCTTCAACACCCTTCAGTTGCATTAGATCCTTCAAGTTTAGTTGGCCTTCGGTTAGTTGTTGGCCACGTTCCACTACTTCTCCATCTTTTACCCGCAAGAATGTTCTGGAAGTTAGTTGGAATTCGTAGGCTTGTTTTTTGGTGTAGGTGAGATAAATAGCATTTCCTTCGAGATCGATAGTCGCGTTAGTGGGAGATTTTACTTCTTCGCCTTTTGATACTAGAAGTACATCGTTGCGCTTAACTTTCGCACCGTCTGTTACTTTTACTTCTGCACCCTTGGGAACGGTAATATGGGCAATGGCATCTTCGTCGCCTTCTAGTCTCATTATTTTCTTGTTTCCAACCTCCATGATGCTGACAGCACCACTGACTGGAGCAAGCAAAGCTTCTGCCTTAGGGTTGCGAGCTTCGAATAGTTCTTCTACTCGCGGTACACCTTGAGTAATGTCGGCAGTAGAGGCTACACCACCAGTATGGAAAGTACGCATAGTTAGCTGAGTTCCTGGTTCGCCAATACTTTGGGCAGCAACAATTCC
The DNA here is from genome assembly GCA_022703745.1 of Patescibacteria group bacterium. Lineage (GTDB taxonomy): Bacteria > Patescibacteriota > Kazan-3B-28 > Kazan-3B-28 > Kazan-3B-28 > JAKLDB01. The sequence goes on from JAKLDB010000016.1 coordinate 4,453, forward strand.
CACTGCTTCTCCGATATTCACCAAGTGTCCTCTAGCAAGATCTTTGCCGTAACATTTCTGACACAGGCCCCATTCTGCTTCACACCAAATTGGAGAACGGACTATTACCGAATCTACTCCAGATGCATCGATGGCTTTGGCAAGATCTTCGGTGATGTATTCTCCGTTTGGAACAAGTACTTTGCCGTCTTTGTCCTTGATATCTTCTGCGGCATATCTGCCATCTAGACGTTTGGAGAGAGGATCCATGAGGAGATCTTTTTCGTTGCGGTAAACACGAATACCTTGGCTGGTACCACAATCTGATTGAGAGATAACTACGTCTTGGCAGACATCTACTAGACGTCTAGTGAGGTAGCCTGCTTCAGAAGTACGCAAAGCAGTGTCTGACAGACCTTTGCGAGCACCGTGGGTGGACAAGAAGTATTCCAGAGATTCCAAACCTTCTTTGTAGTTGGATTTTACTGGAAGTTCGATCATGCTACCTAAAGCATTTACTTTCGTTCCAACGATTCCAACCATCTGGTTGAACTGTTCTAGAGAACCACGAGCCCCAGAGTTGATCATCATGGCGGTTGGGTTGAATAGTCTTTGTCCAACTTGGGTTTTTAGTAAAGCTTCGACTTCCTGTTTAGTTTTTCCCCATAGGTTGATAACTAAACGTCTGCGTTCGTCTGCGGTAATGAGACCTTCTTTAAATTGTTGTTTAATACTTTCTACTTTGGTATCTGTAGCAGAAACCAGACTCTCTTTTTCGTTAGGAATTTCCAGATCGGCAGCAGAGAAAGTTGCTCCAGAGACGGTAGCGTATTTGAAACCGAGATCTTTGATATCATTTACCAGTTTCACTGTTCGTTCCTGAGTCTGATCTTTGTAACAGCTAATAACGATTTTCTTCAGGGATTTTTTGTCGGCAACATCATTGAAATATTCAAAGTCCTCGGGAAGTACTTCGTTGAAGATTAGGCGACCAAGAGTAGTTTCTCTTATCTCGCCTTTGGCTGGAACTACAATTGGCGTGTGGAGATGAATAGCTCCATGAGCTAAAGCAAGCCGAGCTTCGTCGATACCAGTAAAGATTTTCTTGTGCTGTTTTTCGTCTACTTCTTTTTTGAGAGTGAGATAGTAGCAGCCGAGAATCATGTCTTGGTCAGCTAGAACAATTGGATCACCGGTAGCTGGCTTCAAAAGATTCTTAGTGGAAAGCATAATTTCTTCTGCTTCTTTTTGAGCAGCTTCAGAAAGTGGTAAGTGAATAGCCATCTGGTCTCCATCGAAGTCAGCGTTGAATGCGGTACAAGTCAAAGGATGCAGTTGGATTGCATTTCCTTCTACTAATATTGGTTTGAATGCTTGAATACCTAAACGGTGCAGTGTTGGTGCACGATTGAGAAGAACGTGGTAGTGTCCAATAACCGAATCCAGAGCATCCCAAACTTCGGTAGTTTCTTTTTCCACCATTTTTCCAGCGGTTTTGACGTTGTGGACAATGCCCTCGCTCATTAATCTGGAAATTACAAATGGTTTGAAGAGTTCCAGGGCAATGGATTTTGGAACACCACATTCATCCAGAGCAAGATTCGGACCAACAACAATTACTGAACGACCAGAGTAGTCTACACGCTTACCCAGTAAGTTCTGGCGGAAGCGACCCTGCTTTCCTTTAAGCATGTCACTCAGAGATTTGAGTTGACGCTTGGTTGCGGTAGTAGTGGAAGTTTCACGGGCAGTGATGTCGAACAGAGCATCTACTGCTTCTTGCAACATTCTTTTTTCGTTACGGGCAATTACTTCCGGAGCACCAATTTCCACTAGTTTTTTCAGACGATTGTTGCGGTTGATTACCCGACGGTAGAGATCGTTGAGGTCGCTAGTAGCAAAACGGCCACCATCTAGCTGGACCATAGGGCGAAGATCTGGAGGAATAACTGGCAGAACGGTAACAAACATCCAAGAAGGATGAAGGCTAGATTTGAGCATGTTTTCAAGTAGCCGAAGACGCTTTTGCAGACGGCGATATTTCTGACCTGCAGCTTCTGTAAGTTGAACACGGATGTCTTTTATTTCATCCTCAATGTTCATGTCTTTTACTAGTTGGAAAACTGCTTCGGCACCGATACCGGCCTTGAATACTTGGCCATATTTCAAAGCAAGATTACGGTATTCATGTTCGGTAAGAATCTGTTTTAGGCGGAGGTCTTTTACTTCGGTAACTGCAGTTTGGTAAGCGGCTTTCAGTTTCTCCAGTCGATCAGTAAGTTCGGCATCGTTCAGACGATTCTGTTTGTGCTCCGCTTTTAATCTATTGGTATGAGTCTTGTATTCCTGTTCAAGCTGACCTAGTGCTTGTTCGCGAGCAGACTCATCTATATTGGTAATGATGTAGGCGGCAAAATATATTACCTGCTCTAGTCTTCTGGCGGGTACGTTTAAAGTGAGTCCCAATCTAGATGGTGTACCACGCAGATACCAGATGTGGCTGACTGGAGCGGCAAGCTGAATGTGGCCCATCCGTTCACGTCGGACGGCTGCACGAGTAACTTCAACTCCGCATTTGTCGCAAGTAATGCCTTTGTAGCGGATCTTCTTGTATTTTCCGCAATAACATTCCCAATCTTTGGTTGGTCCAAAAATACGTTCATCGAACAAACCATCTTTTTCTGGACGCAGTGTACGGTAGTTAATGGTCTCGGGCTTAGTTACTTCTCCGTGCGACCAATGCAAAATATGTTCGGGGGAAGCGATTCCAATCCGAATGGCCAAAAAGTCGCTAACTGAAGAAATTTCTTTGCTCATAGATATAGTTTGTTATTTACGACGACTACTTCTTGGAAGATTCTTAGATACTTCTCCCTGAATCTCACCAACGGGACGTTTGAGATCTTCTTTGCTATGGACTACTTCTACATTCAATCCCAAACCTTGTAATTCTTTTACGATTACGTTGAAGGCTTCTGGAGTTTGTGGTTTTTGAATAGTTTCACCTTTGATAATAGATTCGTAAGTACGAGCACGACCTTGGACGTCGTCAGATTTAATAGTCAGCATCTCTTCCAAAGTGTAGGCAGCACCATATCCTTCTAGTGCCCAAACTTCCATTTCACCAAACCTCTGTCCTCCAAGTTGAGCTTTTCCTCCCAAAGGCTGTTGAGTAACGAGAGCGTAAGGACCAATGGAACGAGCATGGATTTTGTCGTCCACCATGTGGGCGAGTTTCAACATATAAATTACTCCGACGGTAGTTGGTTGGCCGAAGGGTTCTCCACTGCGTCCGTCAATGAGTTGGATTTTCCCATCTTCTGGCAAGTTTCCTTTGCGAAGTTCTTCAATGATTCCTTGAATATCTATTCCCTCAAAGACTGGGTTTACTGCGTTGAAGTTGAGAGTACCTGCAGCCCAACCCAAATGAGTTTCCAAAATCTGACCGAGGTTCATACGGGAGATAACGCCAAGTGGATTGAGAATTATATCTACCGGAGTACCGTCTGGTAAACAAGGCATATCTTCAATTGGAACAACTTTAGAAATAACCCCTTTGTTCCCATGTCGACCAGCTAGCTTATCTCCCACAGATATTTTGCGCATCTGTGCAATATTTACGTAGATTCTTTTCAAAACTCCAACCTCAAGTTTGTCTCCCTTGGAGGCATCAAAGACTTGAACACCGATAACTTTTCCATATCCACCATGAGGCATGGTAAGAGAAGTATCTTTTACGTCTTTGACTTTTTCACCGAAGATAGCACGCAACAATCTTTCTTCTGCAGTTAGTTCAGTCTCACCTTTGGGGGTAATCTTTCCGACCAGAATATCTTTGGAGGTAACCCTGGCTCCAATGCGGATGATACCGTCTTCGTCTAGATCTGCCACTGCTTCTTCACCGACGTTGGGAATATCTCGGGTAGTAATTTCTGGACCAAGTTTTGTATCCCGAACATCTATTTCTTCTCGTTTGATATGAATAGAAGTAAAGACGTCATTCTTTACTGCGCGATCCGAGAGGATAATGGCGTCCTGGTAGTTAGCTCCGCTCCAAGGCATAAAAGCAACCACTAGGTTACGGCCAAGCGCTAGTCTGCCATTTTTGGTTGCTGGACCGTCGCAGAGAGGCTGGCCTTTCTTTACTTTGTCTCCGGAATTTACCAGAGGAATTTGGTTTAGATTGGTTTCGTGATTACTGCGAACAAATTTCGTAAGAGTATAGGTAATTGGTTTGCGGTTTCCTTCGGGAACAAATTCAATCCGAGAGCTATCTGCATATTTAATAGTTCCATCTTCTGGTGCAGTAATGACCCAACCAGAACCTACAGCAGCATCCCCTTCCATACCAGTTCCGACAATTGGAACTTGTGGATGGACTAAAGGCACTGCTTGACGTTGCATGTTGGAGCCCATGAGGGCACGTTTGGCGTCATCATGTTCAACAAAAGGAATGAGAGAAGTGGTAACACTTAAAATCTGTTTGGGAGAGACGTCCATATAGCTAACTCTGCCAATAGAAACAGTTGTTGGTTCGCCAGCCTGCCGAGCAGCAACTTGGGAACTTAGAACTTGTCCGTGATCATTGGTGGGGATATTAGCCTGGGCAATAACTAAGTCTTCTTCTAAATGCGCATCCAAATATTCTATCTGCGAAGTAACGAAAGATTTTACTTCAATTTCTTTTAGTCCTTCGATACGAGAAAGTTTTTGTGCTAATGCTTCATCCACCACGGTTCCAGAGGGAGCAACAATGTTCTTTGTCTTGGGATCCAATACATCTTTGAAAAGAGTTTTGCCGTTGGCTGTTTTTCCGTCGTTGGCAATGATAGAGGTAATTTTGCGGTACGGGGTTTCGACAAAGCCAAAATCGTTTACTCGGGCATAGCTGGCAAGATGCCCAACCAGACCAATGTTTTGACCTTCGGGAGTTTGAATAGGACAGATTCTACCGTAGTGGGAAGTGTGCACATCTCGAACTTCGAAACCAGCACGTTCACGAGACAGACCACCGGGTCCCATGGCAGATAGTCTACGTTTGTGTTCAAGTTCAGCCAGGGGATTAGTTTGATCCATGAATTGAGATAGCTGAGATGAGCCGAAAAATTCCTGCATGATAGCGGAAATAGGACGAGCATTCATGAGCTGAGCGGGAGTGAGAGTGTTGATATCCGAAACGCTCATCCGATCTTTTACAATGCGTTCAACTCGCAAAAGGCCAGTACGGAATTTGCTCTGCATGAGTTCTCCCACCGCTTTGACACGACGATTCTTCAAATGGTCTACATCGTCTTCTGCTCCACCGTTGTTGTTCAGACGAATAATTTCACGAGTGATGGAAATTAAATCTTCTTTA
>JAKLDB010000017.1 GCA_022703745.1 Patescibacteria group bacterium
GTTAATAGAATCTTTCAATGCACTGGTATGTATTGAAACATGGGGTGCGGATAGGGGTTCGAATTTCCATCCAGGTAATTCAAAAAGCCACCGCCAAGCCCAACTATTTTCAGGTAGGAGATCGAGGACTTGTTTACAAGTAGTTTTCTTGAAACCAGCTACTTCGTTACTGAGAAATTTAATTAAATCAACTGTAGCTAGAACATCCGCCATAGCTCTATGCGATGGCTGATTAGGAAAGTGAAAACGCCAAGCCAATCCCTCTAGGCTGTAGCTAGGTTGTTTAGGAAGTACTGTTTGAGCAAGCTCCAGAGTGTCTAACAAGTCTCCTGAAAGTTTCAGCCCTTTGGCATGTAGAAATTCGACATCAAAACTAATATTATGACCAGCAATAGGCAAATCTCTCACAAACGCTTCCACCTTAGGCAAGACTTCCTGTATGGTGGGTTGGCCTTCCAAGTCTTTGGAAGAAATACCAGTTAGTGCAGTAACTAAGGGCCGAAGAGGAAGTTGACTGGTGGAAACTAACATATCCAACTTATCTGTAATTTCACCCTTTGAATTTAGTTTAACCGCAGATATTTCAATAATATCGTCGCGTTTAGGATCGACTCCGGTTGACTCAATATCTAAAACGACTATTTCTGGGTATTGCATTAGAGGCGAGAGATTACTACTTCAACAGTATCTGGTGTGAAGCTTACAACTTGGATATTAGCCGGAACAACGAACATCGCTGGAGTAATGGTTATTTTATTGGTACCAGACAGGCTTCCCTTTAGATCCAATTTTAGTTGGATGTCTGAACGTTTTATCTGGTTTACGACCTTGGGATCTCCGGAGACAATCAGTTGAACACTGGCAGGGGTAATGGTGGTTACACCGAAACCTTCGGTTACATTAGCATACTGGGGAACGATGTCTAGTTGGCGTGTTCCTTCACCAGAACCGATAATTATCTCTGCCATTACGATGTTATCTCCCACCAGCTCTATACCATCTGGCAGATCTACTGCTACTTGTTCGCTGAAATTTGTTCGCCTGTCGTTTAAATTGATTGGAGTAGAGATGAGAAAATTAATTGTCGATAGTTTACTTTGTGGTCCGCGAACTTGAGCAATGGGAGGATTGAATATCACTTCTTGTACCCAAAAGCCTCCCGGTAGTTCACCGATAAAGTTGGGTCTTATGCCAAGATTACGAATACTAGCACCGGTAACTATTTCTACATTTACTTTAATAATGTCTGGAGAAAGATGAAAAGAGTGAATAACTTTGCCATGAGCATCTTGTACTACTGGATTTCCTGGAGCAGCAAAAGAGGTTCTCCGATTAGCCACATCTACGTAGACATGTGCCTGAGAAATCTTATCCAAAAGTGAAGCAGCACCAAATACCAGAACCTGAGATGGGGTGGAAGTTAGAGAACGAACACTATAGTTGTCTGGAGAGCTACCTTTGGATAGAGCAATAACATCTACGGTTTTTGAAGAGATTGTTTCTATATTTATAGTTAGTTCTTTGGGTGTAAAACTGATTACCTTGATATTCTTGGGAATCAGTTTGGGTTTAATAGCAACTAAAAATTGACCAGTTCCCGTTATATTCGTGGCATCGATAACGAATTGTAAAGTTTCATCTGAAAGCTTGGAGATATCTCGTAATTTTCCATTTACAACTGTTTCTACAGTAGTGATTGGTTCAGCAATAGCGAGATTCTGGGAAAGGTTTTCTATAACTACTGGTGCATCAAGAGTTTTTGTTCTATCGACAAACGCATAGATATTGACCCATACCAAAATAGCGGTGAGCAGGACTATCCAGCGCATGATACTCATCGAGCTTAGATGCATTTACATTCGATGATAAACCAATATGTTTTGAAGCAGTTTGGATAAATCAGCAAGAGCCATGTTTTTGTAGGTGTTGTCCCCGCAGACCACACTAAGATCTCCTGTAGTGCGATTGGACAATACTATTACCGCATTTAGATCGCGAGCTACTCGCTGAATTGTGGGATCGGTGGGGTTGAACAGAACTCTGGCCTTAGGGCGCATTAGAGTGGAACCTGCGGCGATAATCTTGTTGCCCTCAATAATTACCGCACCCCTTCCTAACAGCGAACCGTTGTTGAAAAAATCAATCAATAAGTCAGAGCGAAGGGGTGAATTCATCTTTGTTCCGTTTTCTACTAGCCGAGTTAGGGGCTTGTCTCGCTTGATAACGAACAATGCTGGTTTTTGAGCACGAGTAAGAACGGCCAAGGCTTCTACAATGGTCTTAATAGCAGTTTGGGAGTCGGCAGTGGTAACTCGGGGAATAGAAATCTTGGGAGTATGTGCGGGTAGCGGTATTTTGATATCCGCAGTCAAAATTTGCTTTATTTCTGGGGCATAAAGTGCGGCAACAGCAAATAAGATGATTAATATCAAAAGACTGGAAAGATAGAATAAAGCCCAAAGTCCAAAGATACGAGAGAGGAGTGCGAAAATAAGAAGAATGAATATCTTGGGAGAAATTGCAATAAGCTCGGTCCGACGAAGCTTTTTGTATAGCCACCACAAAAGCCAGATGACTAATGCCAGATCGATGAGGCCAATCAATGAAAATTGGCTAGCTAATCCTGACCAAAATAAATCGACCGTTTCTCCAACTCTTTGGAAACTGGTTGAGATTTGACTAATAAAAATGTCCCACCAATTGGTTGTCATAACTCCTAAACTTTATTCATCATACGGCAAATATGGTGAGTAGACAAAGGGAGACCCCACCACGGATGGCAGGGTCACAAAGTACAAGATCTATTCACCAATTGTTAGGGGGTAGCCCCCTCAGATTTGATAATTGTTTCCTCCTTGAATACTGGATTCCGGTAGGTGCAAACAAGGGTAGTATCTATACCCAGCTTGAGTGTATCAGAAAATTGCTAGCTCACAACAGCCAACTATGTTACTCCTGAAACAGATAGATGTCGGATTTTACGCCAATGGTTATAGAAATAAGTGAAGAGCCAAACCACAACAATCGCCACTAAATTAATAGAGAAGTTTGTCCAAAAATTATTCGAAGGATACGGCCACAAGAGATTTACTCCGACAATAATAAAACTTTGGAATATATAAGTTGCGAGGGAATTGCGACCAGCAGGTAGTAAGAACCAGCCAGTTATTTTTGTCATTATGGGTTCCAATCCTCGTACTAATAGATATAATCCAGCAAACCAAATCAGTCCAACAATTAAATGTCCTGGAGCAACCGTCCATTTATCAAACCAGAATGTGAGCCACCCGCCTTCATAGCCATAAAAATGCTTGACTACCACATTGGTTACCAAGATTCCAGCCGCTAAACCAGCAATAGACCAACGCAACCATCTCTGTGCTGAAATAGTAATCTTTTGCCAGAAAGATTCCCATTCTGAAAAATAATATCCTGCAGTTAGCCCAATGAAGAACAATGCTTCCCAAGCAAGGAATGGGTTATGCCCACGATAGAACCAAGCAATAAGAGCGGCTAATATTACTAGCCAGGCTTGTTTTTTACTCATCAGCCATAGAGCTAATGGGGATATTACCATATACACCGTGTAGTAGGGCAAGAAGTCTGTCCAACCGTAGCTATATTGAAAAGTAAGAGTTTTCCAAAGAAGTTGCAAAACAGGAATATGTTCAGCTCCAGGCTTTATACCAGGCACTCCTGATAACCACCAAGCAAGAAAGGTAAATAACAAAGTCAGACCTACTGACCAGGCATACAAAAGTAGGGAACGAAGCCAGAGTCGTTTCCAGGCTAGCTTAAAGTTTCCTGCCCTCACTTCCCTACCCCGAATTATTCCAACTAGAATGCCGGATTCGATAAAAAATCCATCAGCAGCAGATGCCCAAAGTAATCCTTTCCCGGTGAATATCTCAAAGAAGCCGGGGAATCGGTAAATGTGATCTACTAAAATAACCCACAAAAAGTAGCCACGAAGTAGATCGAGGGTAATAATGCGACGACTTAACCGTTCCACTCGTGACTAAAGGTTTTACCATTAACCTCTGATTCAACGTATCCTTTTTTCCCGGTTTGATCGAAGTAATAGTCCATCTTCATACCTTGGCCACTAAACAGAACATGGCACAAGCCATCATATTTACCACCTTGGACTAGTTCTTGAATCTTCCACTCACCGCTGGCTCCATCATTACCTTGATAATTCCAATTTGCACCAGCCTGACACCAACTGTTTGAACCAGGAGTATTTACAGTAACCGAACCATCTTCAGTATTAATGGTGGTTGTTTTACCACATCCTGACAAAATCACCAGAGACACGATTAAAAAACCAGAAAATATCCCAACTCTCATATTGTCCTCCGTCTTGAATTACATCGATATAGCTATAGAAAATTATATCATCATCTGAAATTAGATGGAGCCGGCTAGTTGCCGGCTCCATTATTTTCCTCCAAGTAACGTTTGGCTCGAGGAGATAGGATATCTCCTTGTTTTACAGTAATGCCAAGGTACGCTACTCCATCGCACAACAGCCACATGCTGTTGTTTTGGTTGTTCTTGTCCACCCACCAGCACATTCCACCGTACTTACCCTCTTTACTGACTGCTAGCCAATCTTCTTTTTCTTCTTGCAAAGGAGTAAGGAAGAATTTGTCTAATACAATCAGTTCACCCCCGTATTGTTGCATCAATGCCTGATGAAGGCTTTTGATGAACAATGTCCTGTCCTCTAATGAGGTACTGGGCGACAGGTGGAATTCCAGCTCGATATCAACTAGCTTTTCCGATTGGAAACTTATCGTTAGTTCCGTATTCGGATATTCGTAGTTGCTCGCGGATGCTTCGTTCCACCAACGTCGGCGAGTTTCTTCTGGAAGACGCTGGAAGAAAAACAAGTTTTCGGGATCTACCTTATGGCTATATCTCTGCCACGTCATCCCGTTTTCTAATTTTTCCTCCTTAAATCCGGAGAAGTTTCTCGTAGGTACTTCTTCTATGTATTTACCTAACGTGAAAATTTCTCCAACGACAGCGAATCCAGTGATTACTCTACTGGTTTCGGGGTCGGAAGGAAGAGAAGATTGTTCTTCTTTCTGTTCATTACAGGAAGAAAAAACAAACAACAACAGAATCGCACATATTGCGCTTTTGATAAGGTACATATTAACACCTCCTTTTGGTGTCTCTCAGGATATCAAGAAAAAGTACCGTAGAAAAGCTTCAAATTCTTTTCATATAAAGAAAGCTTGTCTGGGAGAGGGTTTTGGGTGTAAAGTGAGCCATATGGGAGTAATTGAGGCAAACAACCTGACCAAGTACTACGGGCGCGTAAGGGGGGTGGAAAACCTCTCTTTTTCGGTCAACGAGGGAGAGATCTTCGGATTCCTAGGGCCTAACGGGGCAGGAAAAACTACCGCCATCCGATTGATGTTGGATTTCATTAGACCACAGAGGGGAGATATCCGGGTCTTTGGGCTTGATGCCCACAGGAACTCTTCGGCGATTCATCGGTATATCGGCTATGTCTCCAGTGAACCATTCCTTTATCCATTCATGAAGGGATTGGCACTCATTAGTTGGCTAAAAACGTTTAGAAGACAAAATTGCGACCTGCCTTTAGGGCGGTTGTGTGAAATCTTGCAATTCAATCCTAATCATTTTATTAAGAACTATTCTAGTGGGAATCGGAAGAAATTGGCGTTGATCCAGGCAATGATGCATCGCCCCCGCTTGTTGATTTTAGATGAGCCGACTAACGGATTGGATCCGATTATCAAGCAAGGATTTTATGCCATTCTTAGAAGTTTGAAACGAAGCGGAACAACTATATTCTTTTCTTCTCATGATCTAACCGAAGTACAGAAAGTATGCGATAGAGTAGCAATTATTAAAGATGGCCGAATAGTAGCGGTAGAAGAAGTTGCCAGTTTAATTCACAAGAATAATCTATTGGTTGAAGTTACTTTCAATCAGATGCCTGATGAAATGATGTTAGCTGGACTAAAAGTAGTTGAAAAAAATGGGCAGACAGTGAAGTTGCAAGTAGGAAGAGGTGAGATTAATGCTGTGCTAACACGACTGAATCAATACCAGATTACCGATATCACCATATCCGAATCGACACTAGAGGATATATTCCTAACTTGGTATCAATAATGAACGGACCAATTTTCTGGCAAACACTTAAGAGCTACTGGCTGACAATTCTCCTCTATTGTGGTGGCTTATTCTTGTACAGTATGTTTTTGACCTTTATCTTCCCTATTGCTCGAGATTTAGGTACAAATTATACCGAAATCTTCAACAAGATGCCTGAACAGATTCGCAACGCAATGGGCGGAACAAACTTTTTGACTGGAGGTCTGACTTTTGAAAGCTTTATGTCAATGGAACACCTCAGACTGTTCTGGGTGATTATCGTTACTGCTTTTATTATTGGCTTTACTTCTAGAGCGATTGCGGGAGAAGTGGAACAGGGAACTATTGCCCTGCTACTGTCTCAGCCCGTTACCCGCACTCAAATTTTCTTCAGCAAATTGGTTGTGGGAATAATTGGGGTAATTGCTCTAACAGTAGCAACTATTGGAGGAATACTTTGGCAAGCATATCGCTTGGATATTACTGTCTCCCCCATTGAGGGATATTTCTTGTTCACTTTTGTGGCGATTCTGTTTTTCACTAGCATCCTGACTCTAGCAATGATGTTTTCAACTATGGTAGTGGAACGAGGAAGAGCAACCTTACTCCCATTATTGTTTGTGATTACTTCTTTTGTAATAGATATGTTTGCCAAATTAAATGCCGACTGGGAAGATTTGAAATGGCTTTCAATTTTCCAGTACTACAGCTCTCCGGATGAGATTTTGACTACTGCTAGTATAGATAACCTGAATCTATGGGTGTTTGCTGGGATAATTGTAGTTACTACCACTGTTGGGCTGGTAGTATTCAATCGGAGAGATATTTCGGTTTAGGATAATGTTGGCAGGGCAGACGGGTTCAGACCCTCCCCCCAAGGAGTAAAAACGAGGGTATTGGATAGGTCGTCTGCCACTTAGGTTCATTGTAGAACCTGAGGAGAAAATGAGACAAATGAGACAGTGGCAAGGGGGTGTGTCTTGGTCTAGATATTATGAAGTATTTGTGGCGTAATCTACTATCCTGCACTACTGAATAATCCGACACTATTGAAGTAGTGAAGAAGTTTCCCCCCACTGCTAAGAATGATTCGGATAGTTGGGTAGCTATAGACATCACCAGTTAGACCAGCTGGGAGCTTGTAGCTCTTATCTTGCCAGATCCACTCATTGGCAGCTGGATTAGCGGCTCCTTGTTTACTGGAGATGTAGGTAAACTGGTCAGTAGCTGGAAGTTGATTGCCGACACCCTTGGCTAGATAGTCAAAGGCAGTTCGCTCAATAGTATCCTTTGGTTTTAGCGGAAGTTCCATTGAACCATAACTGGCGCATTTGGAGGCGTTTAGTCCCACACCACCCAGTAATCCTTGGATTTCTTCTGGATAGCGAACATGAATATCTACTATCTGAAGGTTTCTGGCATCTACTTCATATTCATACACCTCACATCGTTCATTGATGTATTGAGTTTGCTGGAAAACATAGACTGGCCGTTTCCACTCGACAGGAGTATCTATCTGGGAACCTCCGTCATCAAGCTGGGTTGCTTTACCGATAGTGAAATTGGAAGGATTAGCTGGAGTAGAAATATATTTGATTTCCAAACTCGGGTCAGCCATAAAGTCTCTAATGGCGGTTTGAATCTGAACCGTATCCTGAGAGGAAGGCTCTGGCTTGGTTTGGGCTACAACTTGTTCCGCTCCACCTCTTCCCTGGTTAGCCCAGAAGGCAACTGCCACCAGAAGGACAAGAAATATTGCCGTGATGATGTAGTTTTTCATACCTTTATATTACCAGATGAGCCTCAATGTCCGCAGCGATAGAGGGTTTGTCTTATGTCTCATTTCTGGACTCCAGAAGAATGGATGACATGGTCCATTACTGCCCTAAGTTGACCTGCAATCTTGTAACCATTCACATGCTGAAGATACCCCAGATATGATGGCAGACTAAGCCGACCCCTAATCGGATTATGCTTTACCTGATAAGTCAAATGTCTGAGCATCCTCCTGACTGTCTTCTTTCTTGGGCGATTGTGACGAGGTAGCGCCACATAGCCAACAAAATCAATCCCCCAAGTCAGCTTTCTCAAAAAAACTTTGTTCGGGTGAACTTGCAGTTTCAACCGTTCTCTGCAAAACTGAGCGATTTCAACAAAATCTCCCATAAGTACGCTCGGATCTGAGTCCAACAAAACCAAATCGTCGGCATATCTAATGTAGTATTTAACTTTTAATCTATGCTTGATGAACTTATCTAACGGATCCATATAAATGTTGGCAAATAGTTGAGAGGTTAAATTACCCAGTGGGATACCCCGACCTTCTGACGCGGAAAAACTTTGGATAATATTAGTCAGCAGTCCCAGTAAACAATTGTCGTCGATTCTTTCGGCCAACTGGTTCATTAAAATCTGATGATCAATTGAATCAAAAAATTTACGCATATCACATTTAAGCGCCCAGCAGGGTCGGACATAGCCACAGCTGACTTTTCGTGCTACTTTAACCAGTCGGGCGAACGCCTTGTGGACACCCTTGCCCGTCCGACACGAGAAACTATCATAGACAAATGTTTTATCAAAGCCAGGATACAAATTACGATAAATGGCGTGATGCAATAAACGATCTCTAACCGAGGCCTTGCTAATCACTCTGGGTTTCGGGTCGCTAATTCTAAATTGCTGATAGGAACCGTGAGTATATGTCCCATCGCTTAGGTCGTGATGCAAGACGAAAATATTGTCTTCTAAATCGAGAGCGAAATCTTGGGTATCACCTTTGTTCTGTTTCCCCTTGATAAACTCTCGCCAAGCATCAAAAATGTTCTCTATAGAAATAATATCCTTAAAAATACCATCATGAAAAATGACTTGCGTTCCCCCGATTTCGGACCGAATACGCCTCAGATCGTTCACCGGATTTATCAGCTCTATTTAACGCTGTATACTGTTTTACGAAAGATGCCTAAGCAGGATAGGTACGCTCTCGGCCAAAAATGCGAGAATATCACCCTGGAGATTTTGGAATGTGTTTTCTTGGCCAATAGCGAATATAAACAAGCCAAATTGCCTCTGCTCCACAAGATAGATACGCATCTAAAAATCCTCAAGACATGCTTGAGGCTGGGCTATGATACCAAAGCCTTGGACCAGAAAAAGTATCTCCTACTGCAGGAAATTTTGCAAGAGATCGGCAAAATGCTGGGTGGTTGGATTAAGAGCATAAAATAGAAAACCTCACTATTACTAGTGAGGCCAAGACTTCGGAGAACGAAACACCAAGATTGTCGTTGGAATTGTCGGGTTCGTTTCTGTCCACATTCGCACCATTGGAATCGAAATTACCGACGTTCACCAAGTTGCCATCCGAGGTGCGGCGTTTCGTTGCAGATTTCCGTCCCGATAAAGATTCTGGATCAACCAAGATTCTAGAACCATAGATTTTGTTGTGGCATTAGGCGTTGAAACCCAAACCCACTCTAGAAATCTGCAAGCAGTCTTTGTTAAATGGCGAGAGGCATCCTTGAATACCCCTTCATTAGCC
>JAKLDB010000018.1 GCA_022703745.1 Patescibacteria group bacterium
CATTAGATGGTGCGGGTAATTCTTTGAATAAATTACGGGCAGTGTTTGGTGAAAAGAAAGTTGGCGGTAAAGTTGATCAAGCATATAAGAAAAAGTTTTTAGTAGCGCTCAATGACGATCTGAATATGCCCAAGGCATTAGCAGTAATGTGGGATTTGGTGAAATCGACCAAAAAGACGTCTGCTGACAAACAAACCACCCTACTCGATTTCGATAGAGTATTGGGGTTGGGTCTGAAAGAATACAAGCCTTCAAGTATTCCTTCGGAAGTAAAAAAAATGCTGTTAGAGCGAGAAAAAGCACGTAAGGATAGGGATTGGAAAAAGGCCGATCAACTTCGCGCTAACATATCTAAACTTGGATTTATAGTGGAAGATACCTCTAGTGGCCCAAAGGTTGTCCGTATTTAGGCTATGTACGCGGTATAATCAAAACATGGAGGAGAAGAAGTACAATCATGCCAGGGACGGGTTCGTTTATCTCTTGAGCTACGCTACGCTTCTTATTTCTAGTATCGGAATAAATTTTTTGCTGAAGGCTATTGTGGCGTACTTTTTGCCCGATGCACTGCAGAATACAGGTGCATCTCCAATGTCCGATGAAATGGTGATTGGGTTTATGGCAGCCACTCTGATTGGTTTCCCGATTTTTACTTATCTCAACGTAGTTGCCAATAAGATGTTGAAGTCTGGAAAAATGAAATCTGATTCTGGAGTACGGAATTGGCTTCTGTATATCACGATGGTGGCGGTGATTCTGATTATTATCTGGCAGATAATTCAACTATTCATTGGTTTTCTGAATGGAGCATTAGCAACAAGATTTATTATCGATACCTTTATTACTTTGGTTATTGCTTTTGCGGTGTTGGGGTATCAGTGGTGGCATCTTAGAAATTATGGCGAACACCATGAGCCCAAAGCGGGACTTGGATTCAAGATATTTGAGTGGGTAGTTTTTGTAGCGGTAGCGGGAGCGTTGATAGGTAGTTTCTTTATTATCGGTACTCCAGCAGAGCGTCGTGCAAAAAATCTGGATAATACTAGAGTACAGAGGTTGTCGGAAATTCAGGGAGCTATCCAAAACTATTACGGTTTCAAGGGTGGTCCTGGGCATCAGCAATTACCTACTAGCTTTGATCAGCTAATTACTGATCCTAATGTATATATTGCTCCAGATGGGCTGATTGATCCTGTAACTAAACAGAGATTTGAATATAGAGTAACTGGGACTACAGCTTATGAACTGTGTGCTACTTTCGATACCGTATTTTCCCAAGAGAGCAAGAATCCAATTACACCGACAACCGAACCGGCTAGCTCTGACCAACGGTTCTACCACGGAGTAGGTAGAGTTTGTTTTCCGTTGAAGGTTACCTGAATTAGTTTTTACGATTACGATTAGCCCAGCACTAGAACGTGCTGGGCTTTTACTTTTTACTTGGAAATGTTTTTGTAGTTCGTTACTTCTTTCTTTTTGGTGCAAAGACGAAGATGTAGAGGATTTCCAATAATCCCAAAGTGTTGATGATTAGAAGGAAAATATACCACCACATTTGATCTGCCCGAGCAGATTTCCACAGAGCAATGGCCTTCCAGGGAAGTGTCCATGCAACTGCGACCCAAATGACCCAAGAATTGTCGATGAGAAATTGTTCCATAGCTATATTGTATTAGTAAGTATTCCCATAACAGATTATAGGACGATTTTTCTTTTTTGGCACGAGACGAGATTTTGGGGTCAGGGATTTACAAAAAGTGATTTTGCGGTAACCTATTTATCATGAAGATTGTCAGTCAGCTGGTGAGCTTTCAAAGCGCTGCAACCCTAGATTTTATTGATATCACAGACAGGGTACAGGAAAAGATAACAGAAAGCGGAATAGCTGATGGTTTGGTGAATATTCAGAGCTTACATACGACAATGGCAGTGATTGTAAATGAATCTGAACCATTGCTTATTTCAGATATGAAAAAGACTCTGGAAGCACTGGCTCCGGAGTCTAGAGAATATGCTCATGACAATTTTGATTTGAGGACAGTAAACATGTGTGATGACGAATGTGCTAATGGGCATGCGCATAACAAGGCACTGCACTTACCTACTTCGGTGCTATTAAATGTGGTTGGGGGAAAATTACAATTAGGTGGGTGGCAGAGGGTGTTTGCGATAGAATTGGATAGGTCTCGTAATAGGCAGATTGCTCTGCAGATTATTGGGGTATAATCTGGGTAGCGATGGGGCGTAGCCAAGTGGTAAGGCAACGGGTTTTGGTCCCGTGATTCGCAGGTTCGATCCCTGCCGCCCCAGCCAGTGAATAAAATTAGCTTCCAGAGTATAAAACTTTTTACGGAAGTAGCTTTTGATTTATCCCCATTGTAGGGTTATTGACTTATGGAATAGAGAGCTAATAATTAGAGATGTTATAACAATTAAGTTCATGGGGACCCAAAACATGGCAGGAAAGAAGAAAGCAAAGAAGAAAGCAAAGAAGAAATAGTTTTATTTCTTCAGTGAACTTATATATTCAAAACGGCTCGAGTTATCGGGCCGTTTTGTATGTCTGGTATAATCGGTTTATGAAAAGAGAATTATTAGTTCTGCAAAATTTCTTTTTGTTGGTTGGTGTCATTTTTGCCGGGTACAATGTAGTGAATGAAATTATACGGTATTTGGCGGTAGGCGGTTCGTGGTTGATGTTTAGAATTCCAGATAGTTTGTGGAATCCATTACTTGCTCCATGTTTCTGGGGATTTGTAGTTTTTTTTATTGCGTTTGTGTGGTCAATTACTTTGCGGATAGATTACAGTAAGGCAAGTCAGTATAGGCTGATTTGGCTTCTCGGTCTTGGTGCAATATTTGCATGGGGCAATTATGGTTATGAGTTAGGTGCGTTGTATAGGAACGAAGTTTGTAATCTTGGATGTGTACCGGGATATTTTGGAATTCCGCAGTTTACCAGCTGTGTAGTTGGGGCAGTTATTTTTACATCAGCATTGGTAGCAGCGGTTAGATTACGCAGGTTGGATAAATAGCAATGCCGAAGCAGTTGTGTTTTCAGTTAGTTAAAAAGAGGAATCGTCGTCGCTTAGATACGGCTGTCTTGATGTTTCCAGGCCTTATCCCCACCTATTCGGATCTAAGGGGGGAGGCTAATCTCTTTTCTCATTTTGGTGATGTCTTCGAATTTCACTATCCAGATAAGGATATTGATATCTGCGATCTCTACCAGACTGCAACTAGTGCGGTAAAGAAGCTGGGATACAAACAAGTTATTTTGCTAGGGATGTCTTTTGGGGGTACTGTGGCGTATCTTTTGGCACGGTATTGGCGTAAGCATAGGGTTGGGGTGCGGTTAGTGGCATTTGTGGCTATGTCTACTCCGTTTGAACCGACTAATCTTACGCTTCGTTCACGGGTTGAGTTGGGCTTTGGTGCGACACTGGATAGGCATACCCGTAGGATGATGGTGGCGATAGTTCAGTCGCTAAAGTTTGTGTGGCAGTTTAGTTTTGGTTATGCCAAATTTTATGCCAAAGATAGTTCGCTCAAGCAGACCATTAATGCTATTCGAATGGGATATATCTTGCGGCAGGATTGGGTGGTGAAGCATAGGTTTGTGCAAGTTCCGGCATTGCTTTTGAATACAAGGGATAGGGTTTCGGATCCGTTTGTATTAAGAAATAATGAAGCAGACTTTATGGAGATTTTTCCTCATGGAAAAGTAATGCGGGTGCTTAGTCGTCATGCGGATACCAGGGGGATTAAACCGGCTGTAGGTAGGCAGATAGCACGGTTTATGCGAGAAGCTCTAGAAGAGGCGAAAAGAGTCTGATTTTTAGCTTTTTTAGGTAAGTAAAACTGCCTTGAAAAAGGCGGGTTTTTCAGATATAGTAGAGGGGATGAAGTTCGAGGAAGAAATCACTGATAACGAGGCCGAAGAAATAGAGGCAGAAACCAAAGAAATGAAGCGTTATCGTCGTCCAAAAACGCCGGGTTTGTTACTCACTATTTTTGGTAGCATCATTATCGTTTTAGTGGGTGGACTTGCTTCCTACTACTACTACACTTTCCAAAGTCAAGGTACGGCTGGTGAAAAAAAGTTGAAACAGATTTGGAGTGAGACGGTTGCAGATACTAATACTTTGCTAACTCGGTTGGATAGCATAGATACTTTCGATAAACTAGCAGACACCAGCAGTGGATCAGTAGTGCAGGTGGTGAATACTACTAATCAGTCTGTTAGGGATGGACTGTATGACATCAAGGCAGTGACGGGGTTGAATATCAAGGCTAGTACGGCTGCTAGTAAGCTTAGTAGTTTCTTGGAAGACTACAGTGCAATGCTACTAGCATTGAAGCAGATAATGGGAAGAGCAGCAGATATTACAGACAAGAAAGATTTAGATAGTTTGAAGGCTGCAGGCGAACAAGCTTCCAAGTCATATGATGAACTACTACTAGCAGGAAATGGGATTATTGAAGCAAGATTGTCTCGATCAATCTTTAGTATCCCAGCAGACCTAGATACATTACTGGGTAAGAAGATTGGAGAGAATGGCGCAATGACAGAACAGCAGAATGTGGTGAAACAGGCATCCGAACAAACAGTAGGTCAGTTTGTGCAGGCGTGGGGGAATCGAGATGCAGATGGAATGTCGGCCAAGCTGACTACTAGTGCGAAAAAGGATTTTAGTCCTGGAGTGGTGGAAGAATCTTCGGATGTTACGGGATTTAGGGTGACTAAGACAACTGTTCCAGAGGACTTGAGTAAAGCAACAATAGTAGGACAATTAGAAAAGAAGACGCCAGACAAGAAGACAGTGACGGAGATTTGGGAGTTTAGGTTGCTGAAGCAGGGAGAGGTTTGGCTAATAGATGAATGGGGAAAGCAGGGATAGAGGATAAATCAGAAGATTAGAAATGGGGGAGAAACGCTGATGAAGCGTATTGAGTGAATGATACCAAACAAGTATTTTAGATAAATATGGCAGATAGCGAAAACAATATTGGGAAAGTCAACTTACGGCTCATTGATGCCGAAATGAGGCAGTCGTATTTGGATTATGCAATGAGCGTAATTGTGGCCAGGGCACTTCCAGATGTGCGCGATGGCATGAAGCCAGTGCATAGAAGGATTTTGTTTGCCATGGGTGAATCAGGGTTACGACACAACGTAAAGTTTAGGAAAAGTGCTGAAGTAGTGGGTGGGGTGATTGCTTTTTATCACCCTCATGGTGATGTGGCGGTGTATGACACACTGGTGCGTCTAGCTCAGCCCTGGAGTATGCGTTATCCATTGGTAGATGGCCAGGGAAACTTTGGTTCGGTAGATGGAGATGGTGCAGCTGCTATGCGATACACCGAATCTCGGATGACTGCTATTGCCGAAGAAGTGTTGGCTGATTTAGATAAAGACACCGTAGATTTTCGAGACAACTATTCTAATACCAAAAAAGAGCCGGATGTTTTACCAGCAAAGATTCCTCAACTGCTTTTGAATGGGGCAATGGGTATTGCGGTGGGAATGGCAACTAATATTCCTCCGCATAATCTGAGTGAAATTATGGATGCAGTAATGCATCTGATAGACAACGAAGATGCGGATGTAGACAAGCTGATGGAATTTATTCCAGGTCCAGATTTTCCGACTGGTGGGATAATATTCAACCCCAAAGATATCCGTGAAGCATACGCGACAGGCAAAGGGAAGGTGGTGATGCGAGCGGTTGCGGAGATTGTGGAGAACGGCAATGCGCACCAGATTGTTATCTCCGAATTGCCGTACCAGGTGAATAAAGCAGAATTGGTGTCAAAGATTGCGGAACTAGTGAAAGACAAGAAACTGGTTGGGATTGCAGATCTTCGAGATGAATCTGACCGGGAAGGCATTCGGGTGGTAGCGGACTTGCGTAAGGATGCGTATCCCAAAAAGATTTTGAATCAATTGTTTAAGCTAACTCCTCTGCAGTCTTCTTTCCATGTAAATTTGTTGGCATTGGAAAACGGTATTCAGCCAAGAGTATTTACACTCAAAGAAGCGTTGTTGGAGTTTTTGAATCACAGACGAGTAGTAGTGCGCAGAAGAACGCAGTTTGAGCTTACTAAGGCAGAAGAGAGGGCGCATATCTTAGAAGGATTGAAGATTGCACTAGATAACCTTGATGCGGTAATTTCAACAATTAAAAAATCTGCAACTAAAGAAGAAGCACATGCGAATTTGATGAAGAAGTTCAAGCTGACAGAGATTCAGGCATCAGCGATTCTAGAAATGCGTTTGTCTGCTTTGGCTGGATTGGAGCGTAAAAAGGTTGAGGATGAATATGTTGAGAAGCAAAAGCTCATTGCAGAACTTAGAGCTATCTTAAAAGATCCTAAAAAGATAGATGGAATTATTAGAAAAGAATGCGGTGAGATGAAGGACCGCTATGGAGATAAGCGTCGGACACAGTTGAGTGGAAAGACAGTCGGTGACTTTACCGATATGGATCTGATTCCCAATGAAGAGGTGGTGGTTACAATGTCGGTGGGCAACTATATTAAACGCCAATCGATTAGCGAATACAGAACTCAGCGAAGAGGTGGCAAAGGAGTGATTGGGATGACCACTAAAGAGGAAGACCAGATCTCGACAATTCAGGTTGCCAAAAACCATGATGATATCCTTTTCTTTACTAATCGGGGAAGAGTTTTTCGCCAAAAAGTTTTTGAAATTCCTCAGGCTTCTCGGATTGCTCGCGGAACAGCGGCAGTAAATGTAATTCAACTAGCACCTGATGAAAAAGTTACTGCATTGTTGGCGATGCCAGAGAAATCTTGGACTGGCGATTTTGTGATGATTACAAAACAAGGGGTTATCAAAAAAACAATTACTTCGGCGTATGCAAACATCCGAAGTAATGGTTTGATCGCTATTAAGCTAGACGAGGGAGATGAACTGAAGTGGGTGCGCAAGAGCCAGAATGAAGATGAAGTAATGATTGTCACTCAAGATGGGCAGTCGATTAAATTCAAGGAAAGTGATGCGAGACCGCTGGGTCGTTCAACCCGAGGAGTAAGAGCAATTAAATTACGCAAAGGAGACGAGGTAATTGGTGCAGATGTGGCTCGTAAAGGAATTCCATCGGCTTTGTTTGTAATGTCAGCAAATGGACTGGGTAAGCAAACTTTGTTGTCTCAATATACTTTGCAACATCGAGGAGGGGTGGGAATAAAGACAATGCAAGTAACAGCCAAAACAGGCAAGGTGATTGGTGCAAAGTTAGTGGAAAGAACTTTGGTGGCAGATGTAATTGTTACTTCTACTGGAGGACAGATTATTCGGCTACCCTTAAAGAGTGTGCCGACTTTAGGAAGAGCAACGCAGGGGGTTCGTCTGATGCGGATGAAGACGGATTCAGATAGGGTGGCATCCTTTACTGTTCTCTTTATGGAAGAGGCGGATGGGAAGCTGACTAATCCCAATGAAGAAATGACCGAACAGGAACTAGCAAAGTTGCCGAAGATAGATGTGAGTGAAGGGGAAATAGTGGAAGAAGCCCCCGAAGAGGCTAAAAAGAAACCAACTGCAAAAGCAAAGCCAGTAGAAGCGGTTAAAAAGGTTGTGAAAGCAGTGAAGAAAGCGGTTACTAAACCGGTAGTAAAACAGGTGGTGAAAAAATCTGCTCCTGTTTTCAAGAAAAAAGTTTTGTCTCCTGCAAGATTGACAAAGAAAGTGACTCCCAAGAAGGCAACATTTATTTCTCGTAAGCTAACTAAAAAAGCAACAGGGAAAACTACTCCAAGATTAAAGATGAAAAAATCACAACCAAAAGGATTTGTAAGAAGAAAGTTAAAATAACAAATATGAATATTCTAAATATTTTCGATTGGACTTATTATTTCGACAGTAATCTGTCGATGATGTTTTTGGGTTGGGGATATTGGGTAATTCTCGTTCTATTGGTCTTGATGATAATCGCGGGACAGGTTGTTCCTCGCAGAACTAAAAAACTGCCATTTCTACAACGGCAATTGGCTCTGCGTTCAGCGGCGACAGCTAATGTTGTCGGCTGGCTAGGACTTTTGTGGTTGGGATTTCGCTATGAAGGAATAAAATACTTCTCTTGGCGGTTATGGGCGGCATTACTAGTACTTTATGTTTTAGTCCAAATTGGACTAATGATTAAATACGCCAAGTTTGATTTTCCTGCTAAAAGAGCGAGTAAAGTTTCTGGGCAGGAGAGAGACAAGTATCTGAAAAGATATTTGAAGAAATAGAAAAGAGGGACACTGATGTCCCTCTGCTTTTTTCTCTGGCCTTGGTAAACCTCGATTGTCAGATTGGCCAGATAATACAGGATACAGTCTCTGGGTGGTCGGGTAAATTGACCAATTTTCACCCTTTTGCCGAGACTAGTAATAGAGGGGCGCCGAGGCGCCCCTCCGTTTTTCATCCCATCTTGTCTCTTTTGGGGAGCTATAAGCTCTCCATGGAGACCTCAAACCCAAAAGTACAGTACATCTTGGGCGTTTCCCTTAGTAGGGGAAACGCCATGAACTAATAGTAACCTGTCATCAGGTTAGTCCCTCCTAGAAGTTCGAAGATATTTGCAATGTAGCATAGCGGGGTGGGGGTGTCAATAATTATTTAGCGGTG
>JAKLDB010000019.1:0-289 GCA_022703745.1 Patescibacteria group bacterium
TTAGCAACAAAGAATTAGCGGAAGAAGGTATTTCTGCTCCAGACTATACAGTGGGAGATAGGGTGACAGCTTCGGTTTTGATGCCCGAAAACGATGAAGGCTTCATGATCCTTAGTCTCCGGGATGCCCTAGAGAACCAAGGCTGGGATGCATTACAGGAGCGCATGGCAAAGGACGAAGTATTTGGTGTGAAGGTGGTAGAGGCGAACCGAGGAGGTCTGATTGTGGAAGCAGATGGCTTGAGAGGCTTCTTGCCAGTTAGTCAGCTTGCTCCAGAGCACTATCCCAG
>JAKLDB010000019.1:299-8450 GCA_022703745.1 Patescibacteria group bacterium
TAGTGACAAAGATGAGATTTTGAGTAGGCTTTCGAAGTTCGAGGGCCAGACGTTGGAAGTAAAAGTATTAGATTTAGATAAAAGTACTAGTAAGCTTATTTTCTCGGAGAAGGTTGCACGCAAGGGTGAATTCGATGAACTGGTTTCAGATATTAAGGTAGACGATGTCTTAGAAGGTACAATTAGTGGAATTGTAGATTTTGGGATTTTTGTTTCTCTTGGAAAACTAGAGGGATTAGTGCATATTTCCGAAATTAGTTGGGGTAAGGTAGATCATCCAAGCAATTTTGCCAAGGTGGGAGATACGGTAAAGGTGCAAGTTATTGCTATTGATGCAGATAAGATATCTTTGTCGATGAAACGGTTGGAAGCTAATCCTTGGCTTACTACCATCCAGAATTTCAGAGTGGGGCAGGAAGTGACTGGTAAGGTAACTCAGATTATGCCGTTCGGTGTGTTTGTTGAAGTGGAGGGTGGGGTAGATGGATTGATTCATATCTCGGAACTCTCACATGAACATGTCGTAGATCCAAGCACTATTGTGAAAA
This sequence comes from Patescibacteria group bacterium, assembly GCA_022703745.1. Lineage (GTDB taxonomy): Bacteria > Patescibacteriota > Kazan-3B-28 > Kazan-3B-28 > Kazan-3B-28 > JAKLDB01. The sequence continues at coordinate 848 of JAKLDB010000019.1, forward strand.
CAGGAGATAAGTTGAAGTTGAAGATTATCGATCTGGGTGCCGAGAGCCACCGACTAGGGTTAAGTTTAAAGGAATTGCAGAAGCCGGTAGCGGAAGAGAAGAAAGAAGTAACAAGTGATCTCAAAGAACTTGGTTTGACGGCAGCGGTGATTAAGAAATTGAATGGAGCAGGCATTGAAAATAAAGCCGATTTAGTAGGCAAGACCAAAGAAGAATTAGTGGCATTGCCCGGAATCGGTGAGACTACAGCAGCCAAAATTATCTCGGTTATGGAAAAGCAATAAAGATACTTCGGAAGAAGATTTCGGAGTAAAATGAAATTGCATGGCTGCTAGCAACATCTTTAGCAGTCATTTTTTATGAACGAAGAGAAGAAAAAAATAGTTTTACCCAACCTGATGACCGTCAACGAACTGGCGGAGTCTTTTAGTGTGCCGGTTACGGTGGTAATAAAGCAACTGTTATCCAACGGTGTTTTGGCAACGATTAACGATAATATAGATTTTGAAACTGCAGCGATTGTTGCAGATGATCTCGGCTACGATGTCTCGCCAAGAGAAGAGGATGTTTCTTCTCTGGCTCCAGAGCTGAAGCGAGTAGAGACAGGAGAACCAAGGCCACCGATTGTAACAGTTATGGGTCATGTAGATCATGGAAAAACTTCACTGCTAGATTACATTCGCAAGACTAAAATTACCGAGAAAGAATCTGGTGGAATTACTCAGCATATTGGGGCGTATCAGGCGGAATTTAAGGGCAGGAAAATTACTTTCCTAGATACTCCAGGACATGAGGCGTTTTCGGCTATTAGAGCGCAAGGAGCTAAAGTTACAGATGTGGTAATCCTGGTGGTGGCAGCAGATGAGGGGATAAAGCCGCAGACTGTTGAAGCAATAGAGCTCGCTCGGGCAGCCAATGTTCCCATTGTTACTGCAATAACTAAAATAGACAGACCAGAGGCAAACATCCAACGAGTTGAGCAAGAACTAGCAGCGCATAATATCATTACAGAAAAGTGGGGAGGGAAGGATGTAATTGTGGGAGTTTCAGCAAAGTCTGGAGAAGGAGTGGATGAATTATTAGACTTAGTTTTGCTGACAGCAGATTTGCAAGAGTTGAAAGCACAAAAGCAAGCTCCAGCCTTAGGGTTTGTCATAGAAACTAAACATGATCCCAAAGTGGGATATACTGCTACGTTACTAGTTCACAACGGTACACTAAGAATTGGAGATGCGTTTGTGGTAGGAGTTAGGGCAGGCAAAGTAAAATCGATGGAAGACTATCTCGGAAAGCGAGTAAAAGAAGCCGGTCCTTCGGTTCCTGTTAGAGTGACAGGGTTCGGGGTAATGCCAAATGCAGGAGAGTTGTTTGAAGTGGTAGAGAGTGAGAAAGTAGCAAGAGATCTGGCAATGAGCAAAGCCAAGCAGGCAACGGCACGACGAATCTCTGTAACTTCTTCAGATCTTTCCAAACTTACTGCACAGATTCGGGCATCTCGTTCATCTCAAATTGCAGTGGTATTGAAAGCAGACATGCAAGGTTCTCTGGAGGCGATAAAAAACCAATTAGCAAAGATTCGGACAGATAAGGGGGAGATAAAGATTATTTCTGAAGGAATTGGGAATATTAGTGAATCAGATGTCTTATCGGCTGAAGGTGAAAAAGCAATTGTAGTTGGCTTCAAGGTGGACGTAGCTCCTTCTGCTACCAGTATGGCGAAGAAGGATAGGATTCAGATTCTAACTTATGACATCATCTACAATCTCACCGATGATCTAACGAAGATATTACTGGAATCAATTGAGCCAGAAAAAGTTGAGACCCAGGTGGGTAAAGCTACGGTGTTGAAAATCTTCCGTGATGACAGGAACGAAAAGATTGTAGGGATGAAGGTGGTATCGGGCCGGATTACTATTGGCAACGTGGTGAGATTTACACGGGGAGAGGAAGAGGTGGGAGAGGGTACGGTAAAGCTCATTAAGCACATAGCCGAAGAGGTAGGAGAGGCCACTCCTGGTACGGACTTTGGGTTTCTAATAGCGACATCTGCAAAAATACAGCCAGATGATATGGCTGAGTTTGTAAAAGTAGATTACCGCAAGGCGAAGCTGATATAAACTCTAATGGATAAAAATCTAAGAAAAGAGAGGTTAGCTTCAGTAGTTCACGCAGCAACAGCGGAATTTTTTGTTGAATGTGGTCAAGATTGGGGAGTGAATGTATTGCCTTTGGTGGATCAAGTCTTCGTATCTCCAGATTTACATCATATAGAGATTTGGATAAGTCTGAGTCCTTGGAAAAAGGAAAAAGCACAACACCAATTCGAGGTTGTGAAGAAGCATCTTGGTGAGTTAAAAAAAGAATTAGCAACCAAGATAGAGTTGCGTCGTTTTCCTGAAATAGAGCTAAAACTTTCCGATCCTGAGAGTACTTTCCGGATTTTAGATATCTTTGGTACGCTTAGAAGTCATGGAAACACTAGCTCGGGAGATAAAGGAGATATTACGGGGAGCGAAGAAGATCCTACTGACGGTTCATCTCAATCCTGATGGAGATGCGTTGGGCAGTATGATCGGGCTTTACGGTGTACTAACGGAAAAATGGGGACTGAATGTAGCGATGGCGGCTGATGGTCTGATACCGCAAGTTTTTTCTTATTTGCCATATTATTTCAAGGTGCAAGATAGTTTTGAGCCGAGAGATTTTGATACCGTAGTATTGCTAGATTGTGGAGGATGGTCGCGTACTGGGTGGTTTGAGGAAGATGAGTTGCGGATAGACTGGCCTGACAAATTGGTTGTTATTGATCATCATCAGGCGGGAGATTCTACTATGGGTCTTACTTACAGAGATACAGCAACGTCTTCTACTTCCGAGATGGTGTACGAGTTGTTGAAGGCTTGGGGTGAAACTATTACCAGGGAAATTGCGACTTGTTTGCTTACTGGTATCAGTTTTGATACTGGTTCATTTCAACATCCGAATACTTCCCAGAAGACACTGGAGGTTGCTTCAGATTTAGTTTCCAAGGGAGGGAATATTAGTCTGATTGCCCAACACTTATATATTGGGAAAAGTGTAGAGCGATTGAAGTTGTGGGGGATCGTGCTTAATAGAATGCGCTATGACGATGAATTAAAAGCGACTATTTCTGTAATTACCAATGAAGACTTAGAAGCAACAGGGACTACTAAAGAAGATGCAGAGGGATTGGTGAATCTTATCAACACCGTGCCAGATTTGAATTTTTCTTTGTTGTTATCTGAGACACCAGAAGGGGAACTTAAAGGAAGTTTGCGGACGCAGAGTGACAAGATTGATGTGAACAAATTGGCACGGTTGATGGGAGGGGGTGGACACAAAAGAGCGGCAGGATTTTGTCTGCCTGTGAAAATAAAAAACAGCGAAGATCGCTGGGATATTACCTAGGATATTATTTTGTGTTAGTTACTAATTCTCTTGACTAGGAGCGGGTTTTCTGCTATTCTGGGAACATAATTTGTTTTTTGCCAACTAGACACCGTAACCCGAGAGATCGGGGCGGACTACAGAAGGTGGCTTTGGGTTGGTAGCCCAAAAAGGAGTTCTGAAATGAATTGGATGATTCAGTTCTTCGGATGGCTCTTCTCGGCCTGTGATACGATCGTCAAGCTGGTGATAAGCGGTAGCCGCAACCAGCAGCAAGTGCAGCATCTCAAGGACGAGATGCAGCTGTTCATCAGTAACAAAGACTATGGCAAAACAGCCGTTGCCACCGATGTGGCGAGCCAACTCGCTGCCTGGCAGCAGTTCTATCTTGCTGAATTCGAGATGACCTGCGACTTCTCGTCGTTGGCAATTCCGAAACAACGCAAGGGTTTCGGTTGGCTTATTGTGGTAGCACAAGGTCTCACGATTGAGCAGGTCTTTCAGCAGTGCAGAAAACACTTCCCTTGCGGGAAGTATACCGATCGCGATCTTGATGCGGCAGTTCCCACCAATGACCGTAATCCAAAGGACGGCCCTTATGCCGTTTGGGTGCGGGATACGGTTGAGGCCGATTCCCAGTACAAGAATCGGTCGGCGAACTTCCTGAAGGAGCAGGAAGTTTCAGGCATTACTTTATTGGAACGTCTCCTGCTTGAGCTGAAATACTTTCTGGAGACTGGTGGAAATCATCTTGATCTTCGGAATGTGACTTTGTGCTCGGGTTCTCGCTACGTTGACGGCTTCGTGCCGCGCGTGTGCTGGCGCAGTGACTGGCTGGACGTCGGTTGGTACTCTCCTGGCAGTGCCTTCGACTGCCTGCGTGCCCGCGAGGTAGTTGCGGACGCGTAAGCGACCGCTAACCCTTGTTCCTTTTACCTCGTTCTCTTCACCGGTCTGACGATTTTGCTGCAAAGCAGAATTGTTAGGCCGGTTTTTTTTATTCCCACATCTCTATTGCGATACAATAAGAGTGGCTAATATAACCGGACTCAAGGGTTATCGGTTTGCCGAGTATCTTAGAAACTACTTGCCTAATTTTAGAGAAGGTTTCCGGGAACGGGATGCTTCGTGAAGAACTCCGCTGTGGTGGCTCTACTGATGATTTTAGTGAAAACCATCAGCAATCTAGACGAGAAAGGGCAAATTATCGGGTTCTCGCAACGATGACGGCAACGTGCCGAACGTGAACTGGAACAGTGACAAGCTGAACGTCAATTGGTACAATCCTGACAATGCCAACGACAACCTGCGTGCCCGCGAGGTAGTTTCTACCAAAATAATCCCCGAAATATTCGGGGATTATTAGTTAGTGGGTTTGTTGGGGAGATATTTTATCCAACCGTTTAACATTTTTGAAATAGTTTGCAGATCTCTTTCGAGCTGGAGATATTGTTTAGTAGTAAATATACTAATTTCGTGGGCGATTCGGATAAGGCGTTTTAATATTTCAATTTGTACGCGAGCGGTTTCTAGTGAAGAATATTTCTTGTTTGTTGCGGACCAAGTTGCTCCCACCAATAACGACATAAGCTTAAGACAGTGTTGATCGATGGTATGATACAGGCCGAATCGATCTCGCTTTGGGACTTTGGGACCTAGTAGGTAAATTGTTCGGTAAAATTCACTGACTTTATGAACCAGAGATACAGAACTGTCCGAGAGGGGCCTAGTAGGAAAATTATTTTCCATACCGGTGTTTTTGACGAGGTTATTTCATTAGAAAATTTATTTTTGGCTTGGACTGAATTTCGGAAAGGTAAGCGAAGCAAGCTAGATGTTCAAGCGTTTGAGCTTCAGCTTGAAGATAACATATTTGCTCTTCACGAGGATTTGGTGGGTGGAGATTATCTTCATGGTGGCTATCACCAATTTCGTGTTTCCGACCCCAAGCCTAGAGTGATTAGCAAGGCATCTGTTCGAGATAGATTATTGCATCGTGCTATCTATCGGGTTTTATATCCGCTTTTTGATAAAACTTTCATTTTCGACAGTTATTCTTGTCGTAATAATAAGGGTACTCACAAGGCATTTCAGCGTTTGACGCAAATGACCCGCAAAATTTCTGAAAATTACACTCGGCCTTGTTACGCTTTGAAATGCGACATCCGAAAATTTTTTGACAGTATTGACCATGAAGTATTATTCGACTTATTGAAAAACCGCATAGAGGACGAAAAGTTGTTGAAGTTGCTTTGGGGTATTATTGGAAGCTTCGAATGCTCTCTAGGTAGAGGGATGCCTCTGGGTAATTTGACTTCTCAACTTTTTGCCAATATTTATATGGATCCGCTGGATAAGTTTGTGAAACACAGACTAAAAGTAAGATTTTATATTCGTTACGCTGATGATTTTGTTTTTCTGGGATATGGTGCTGATGAGCTAATGGGGTGTTTGGTTGAATCAAATTGCTTTTTGAAAACCAGACTGAAACTAATTATCCATCCAAACAAGATTTATTTCAGAAAACTGAAGTGGGGAATTGATTATGTCGGTTATGTAGCTTTGCCGTATTATTGTTTACCGAGGCAAAAAACAATTACAAGAATAAAGAAGAGAATAGGGCGACTATTAGATAGTGGCGATATTAATGAGTTGTTAAAAGCAATCCCGTCGTATCTTGGCTACTTTGGTCACGCCAATTCTTACAAACTTCAAAGGGGTTTGCTATATAAGATTACAGCGTCAGCGTAAAAAGCCCTGAAAGGGCTACTAGAACTTATCGCCTTTGATGTCGTTTAGCTAAGAGTTTTTAGAGCAGCAGATGCAGCGTTGGTTTCGGCTTCGCGTTTGGATTTTCCTTCGCCCTTGGCAATTAGTTTGTCGTCAACATAGACGCCAACAATAAAGTTTCGGTCATGGTCTGGTCCTGATACTTCTTCGGTATTGTAGTGGGGGGTGACACCATGTTTTTCCTGAATAAGTTCTTGGAAACGGCTCTTGGCATCAATGTGTCCTTCTTCGGCAATAATTGGTTCTAGATGATGAAGCAGAAACTTATCAATGAATTTTTTGACTGCAGGAAGTCCTAGATCTAGGAAGAGGGCTCCAACAAAGGCTTCTGCTGCATTGGAGATAATCATGGACTTGGCTTTGCCGTCATTCCGAGCTTCCCCCTTGCTCATCCGAAGATATTCTTCGAATCCAAGTTCTTTTCCGACTTCACTTAAGGTATTTCTGCGAACGAGTGCGGCGCGGAGGTTGGTTAGTTCTCCCTCTGCTTTTTCAGGAAACTTGTCATACAGGAATTGGGTCACTAGTAGTTCTACTACAGCGTCACCCAAAAACTCTAGTCGTTCATTGTGGTTTTCTACATCAGTATGTTCGTTAAGATAAGAGCGGTGGGTAAAAGCCTGCTCGTAGAGTGCAGGATTTTTGAATTTGAGACCAATTTGTTTCTGCAAAGAAGCTAAGTTATTCATCGGGGAGTTTTTTCGTCAGTTTCCGGATTGTATTTGGTTGAGTTGCGAAAGACAGTTCCAAGTACACCATTTACAAATTTACTGGAGTTTTCTCCTCCAAATGATTTGGCGAGTTCTACTGCTTCATTGATTACCGCTTTTGGAGGAACTTCATCGTCGAATAGTAGTTCGAAGATTGCCAAGCGAAGAATAGCCAGGTCGACTTGGGCAATTTGGGGAATCGGCCATTCTGGTGCGGAAATAGTAATTACTTGGTCGATTTCTTCTAAATGTTTAGTAAGACCAGCGGAGAGTTTGTGGATAAAGGTAAGATTGTTCTCTTCAAACTCATGTTTTTCCAGGTGGCGTTTGATGATTTCCAACAAATCAGCAGCATCACGCTGTTGAAGTTCGTAGAGTGCTTGCATTACCAGGATGCGGGCAAAGTGGCGATTAGATGCCATGGCTACAATTTACCAGATTGAGGGATAAAAAACTACTTATCAGATTTTTTAGCTTCAGATTTCTTTGCTTTGGTTTCAGCAGCTTTTTCCATCTTTTTTGCTTTAGCTTCGGCAATCTTTTTGTCCTTCTCAGTTTTTGCTTGCAACTTTAGTGCCTGGGCAATCTTCTTGTCTGCCTTGGTGTTTAGTACTTTAGCTTTGCCGTAGTAGCCACATTCTGGACAGGCCATATGGGCTGGCTTCTTTGTCTTACACTTGGCACATGTGCCTAAA
>JAKLDB010000002.1:0-11200 GCA_022703745.1 Patescibacteria group bacterium
ATTGCAGTAGGGGGGAGGCCTAAAAACTTTCTTGTATTGTAGGGAGAATTACTATTCAAGTCTGCTTTTGTAATAGGATTATCCCAGTTGCCGGTAATGTAGCGAACGGTAGCATCAACATCTAGACGCATTCCTTTGGCAATACGATTGAGTAGAACTTGGGCAACTAGTCTGCGGTTTACTTCAGTACGAGCCTCTTCTTCTACTAATGAGGCGAGGATAAGAATTTGGTTGAGAGTACGTCCACTTTTGTCGATCTGGGTCTGCAGGGGAGCAATTCTACGCTGAAAGTTATTCAGCATCATAGAGATGATATCTTTAGTCGGTGTACCTTTGTTTATCCGATAAGTATCTGGAAAAAGATACCCTTCCAGGGAATCTTTTTTGGTACGCGACTGGAGAAAGGCATCTTGGCTAGTCCAATTTTTTGTGGTGTTGATAAATTCCGACGAATCAGCAACTCCTTTTTTCTTTAACAAGTCAGCAATTTGTTGAATGGTGTATCCTTCGGGAATGACCATATTAGAAACTGCGGAAGTACCTGAACGGAAGGTAGAAGCAATTTGCCAGACATCCATACGAGGAGAGATGTTGTATGTACCGGATTGAATTACCTTTACCCCACTAACCCAGAAAGCAAGTCGTCCTCCAGAAACCGAGCGAATAAATCCTTGATCCTGTAAAGAGGAGATAACTCGGGTAATCGATTGACCGTTTTCAACGGTAAATAGATACTGTTCACCTTTGTAGTTTGCTGGTGCGAACATCCACAAATAGGTGCCTAGCAAAACGATTGCTAGGCCACCTAAAATGATTGAGCTGATAATTACTTTTTTCTGTTTCAAAACCAAATCTATTTATTTTGCAGCATTTCTTTGAGGGCTATGATGATAAGTACGATTGGCCAATAAGCCAGCCAACTTATCGAGAGCATCCCCAAATTCACTAACAGGATTACGACACCAACCAAGAGAAGAACGAGTTGATCAAAAAGATCCATCTCGCCAAACAGAAAGTGATTACTTCCTTTCATAGGTCTATAGGATTATTCCAATATAATTATTTCTTACCCAGGTGTTGAAGTGCGTATTTTAGTTTCTCTTCAGTCGTCGATAGATCTTTTGGTAAGCTTGTTAAGATTTGCCGCACTTCATATGAATTATACCCTAATCCCGTAAGTGCCGACAAAAGATCTTCTGTATCGGGGGAATATGCAGTCCCGATAAAATCAAGACGATTCTTTAACTCGACCATGATACGCTCTGCGGTCTTTTTTCCGATACCGCTAATCATTGTGAGTACCGCTAGGTTGTTACTGACAATAGCCGTTTTGAGGTCGTTGACGGAACCTGCGTTTAAGATACTTAGGGCTAATCTCGGTCCAACACCGCTAATTGTAATAAGCTGAGAGAAGAAGTTTAATTCGGAACTTCCTGTAAATCCGTAAAGAGACATTTGGTCTTCACGCACTACAAGATGGGTCAGAAGTTCTAGGGGTTCACCAATTTGTGCAGAAGAAACAACCTGCTGGGTAGCAGAGACTTTGTACCCCACGCCACCAGCAGTCTGGAGTAAAACCCAGTCGAGTCCTTTTGATGTAACTGTCCCCGTGATGTTTCCTATCATATGCCTCTCTTTAAACTTGCCAGTTTTGACGAATTGGCACAAGTAACCGCAATAGCAAGAGCATCAGCGGCATCATCTGGATGGGGAACGGTAGATAGGCCAAGCAGTAGTTGAAGCATTTTTTGAATTTGTGCCTTATCTGCTCTTCCGTATCCAGTAAGAGCTTGTTTTACTTGCATCGGGGTATAGTGCTCTACGGGGATTTTAAGATTAGCAACTGTTTGCAATAGAACACCCCGACCTTGTGCCACACTAATTGCAGTCGTGACGTTTTTGGCAAAAAATAGATCTTCTACAGCAACAATGTCTGGCTGAAATTGTCGCAAAACATTCCGCAACTCTTTGGCGATTTGGTTCAGTCTAGTAGGCATTGGATGTTCTTTGGAAGTAGTAATACAACCATGGGCAATGTGGCTAATCTTTTGTCCATCTGTTGCAATGATCCCATAGCCGACGATAGCGGTTCCAGGATCTAGTCCGAGAATAATTTGGGTCATCTTAAAGAGATTGAAGAATATTGTCTTCTATATCGAAATTGCTGAATACTTCTGTCACGTCCTCATTATCCTCCAGGGCATCCATTAGACTTAGAACCTTACGAGCAATATTGGCATCTGTCACTTGAACTAAGTTAGTTGGCACTAACGCCAACTTGTCTTCTTGGATGTTAACCCCGATAGAAGTTAAAAATTGTTTTACTTGGTTTAGCTCGGTAGGGGAAGTGTGGATCTCCCAAACATCCCCTTGGTCTTGAATGTCTTCTGCTCCAGCATCGATAGCTTTGAACTCTAAGTCGGGATCGCCTTTAGGAATAATTAGAATTCCTTTATTAGAAAATTGCCAAGCAACGGAACCAGAGGTTCCTAGGGTACCACCGTGTTTGGTAAAGAGATTTCGTAAGTCAGAAACAGTACGGTTCTTGTTGCCTGTTAGAGCTTGGACCATTACTGCAATATTGCCAGGGGCCATGCCTTCATACATAACTTCTTCAATCTGACTTTTGTCCTTATCTAATCCAGCCCCCTTGCGGATAGCTTTTTCTATATTAGCCGAAGGCATATTGGCCGATTTGGCTTTTTGGACAGCTAACTTCAACCTGAAGTTCATTGCGGGATCTGGACCGGATTTTGCAGCAACTTCGATTAGACGAGCAAGCTTGGTAAACTCGGCCCCTTTCTTGGCATCAAGGGCGCCCTTCTTTCGCTTGATAGTAGACCATTTAGAGTGTCCAGACATGCTCCTAGTATACCAGCCTGGCTCCACAGGCTTATCTCCCTCTTTTCAAGGTGTATATAATATGGAGGTATGTCAGACAGCTTAAAGGAACTAAATAATCAGCAAATAGAGGCAGTCAAGATCCTCAAAGGACCAGTTTTGGTGTTGGCAGGCGCTGGTTCTGGCAAGACGAAGGCCCTTACTCACCGCATTGCCTATCTACACCAAAAACATGATGTGGCTCTGGCGAATATTTTGGCGATTACTTTTACGAATAAGGCAGCGGGGGAGATGAGTGAGCGAGTAGTGAAACTACTTGGGCTTAGAAGCAAAAAACAATTCTTTATTAGCACCTTTCACTCTTTTTCTGCGCGGTTGCTTCGGATGGAGGCACACCACTTGGGATACAGTCGGCAATTTACAATATTGGATAGCGATGACTCCCTGACTGCAATAAAGCGAGCCATGCAGAAATTAGAATTAGATCCCAAAAAAATTCATCCCGAAGCGGTTCGGGCTCATATTTCATCTGCAAAAAATGAGTTGCTAACCGAAGATGAGTATCGACGCTTGGCGCAGGGAAGCTTCCAACAAGTAGTGGCCAAAGTGTATACGGTATATCAACAAATATTACGGGAGAATCAGTCTTTGGATTTCGACGATTTGATTATGAAAACTGTAGAGTTGTTTAGGCAGGAACCGAAGATACTAGAAAAATACCAAGAACAATTCAAATATATTCTGGTCGACGAGTATCAGGATACAAACACTGCCCAGTATGAGCTAGTGCGGCTTTTGGCAGATAGGTATCGAAATCTTTTTGTAGTTGGAGACGACTGGCAATCTATTTACTCGTGGCGAGGAGCAAATTACCAGAATATCCTGAACTTCCACAGAGATTATCCAGAGGCAAAAATAGTGAAGTTAGAACAGAACTACCGTTCAACTCAAAACATTCTGGATGCTGCTCATGCGGTGATCGTACATAATCGAAATCGAAGTGAAAAAAAAACTTTGGACCCAGGAACCGGCGGGGGAGCCTATAGTAATTTACGAAGCTGCTAGCGAGAGGAGCGAAGGGGAATTTGTTATCCATGAAGTGGAGCGTTTGAAAAAGCAAGAGAAAACTTCCCTGAATGACATCGTAGTTCTGTACCGAACCAATGCGCAATCTAGAAGTATAGAAGAATCGCTGCTTCGCGCTGGGGTTCCTTACCGAGTTATCGGGGGGGTGCGTTTTTATGAGAGGCGGGAAATAAAGGATATGCTGGCATATCTTTCTGTGTTGATAAACCCAGATAATACTCTGGCTCTGGAGAGAATAATTAATATGCCGACCCGTGGCGTGGGAAAAAAGATGTGGGAAAACCTATTGGCTAGAGCTTCGAACGAAAGAATGGGAGCGGGAACTTGGCTGATAGAAACTTCCAATTTACCTGAGCCTCTAAAGAATTTTTCTTCTATTTTGAAGAGGCTAATAAAAAAAGCTTCGAGTCTTAGCTTAAGCCACTTGCTAGATGCAACCTTGACTGAGACAGGTTACAAAAAAATGTTAACGGATTCGGGTATTGAGGGACAAACTAGACTAGAAAATATATATGAACTGAAGTCGGTAATGGAGAAATATGATCACCTCGAACACCAGCTCGCTATTCAAACATTCCTAGAAGAAGTTACTTTGATTTCCGACATCGACAACTACTCCCCAGAGGATGATGCGATAACCTTGATGACAGTGCATTCGGCCAAAGGACTAGAATTCAATTACGTCTTTGTTGCCGGAATGGAAGAGAATCTCTTCCCTCATGGTCGGAGCCTAATGGATCAACAGGAATTGGAAGAGGAACGTCGTCTTTGCTACGTTGCTATTACTCGAGCACGTAGGCGAGTATACCTGATTCATGCACGGGAAAGACTAATTTACGGGAGTCCGCAAATTAATCCTCCTTCCCGTTTTATTTCCGACATACCCGTTGAGTTGACTGAGACCATTGTGCACCAATCCCATACTCCACGTACCCAAGTTACAGACTCTCCTAGAATTGTTTATTCAGATAGCTTAAAACCAGGCGTAAAAGTTTCCCATCAACAGTTTGGAGAAGGAGTAGTGATAAGCCGTACCGCAGATATTGTTACCGTAGCTTTTGTCTCCTCGGGGATTAAGACGTTGGCAGCTGAGCTAGCGAGATTAAAGTTATCGAAATGATATTCTGGCGATCTGTAATCAATTTATTTTTATTGGCAATAATTGCACTTGGAGTTAACCGATTAGGAATAAACCGAGCGAGTGCTTGGCATTCGATACTAGTCGACTACAACGGCTTTAAGTGGGATACCACAACAGATGCTCGAGATGTTGCCGAGTTTCTGCTCTCTGAATGGGGAGACTACGAGCAATTAGGTATTACACCACTACCAGAAACCCAGATTGCCGATAATATGACGATCACTATTTCTAATAAATCTAGCGAAGCCCTGAGTCCGATCGTTGCTACTAATCTAAAAACAAGACAGAATCAACTAGCCCAAGCAGCGCAGGCTGCCAAAGCGGTCCTTACAAAACCAAAGTCACCAATTTATTCTGGGCTCGCCACTTGGTATCGGTTTGGTGATAAACTAACAGCGGCTAGTCGTAGATACCCCAAAGGAACTAAATTGAGAGTAGTTGCCCTGGCCTCTGGAAAGACCGTAGATGTAGTTGTGAACGATTACGGTCCCAGTGCCTCTACTGGTATTGATTTGGATTTGAACGAACCGGCCTTTTCCAAGATTGCTCCCTTAGGGGCGGGGAAGATAAAAGTGAAGTATTTTAAGATATAGAAAGAATATGGGATGGAGTTAGATCTAACTGATTTAAAAACCGTAAAAAGTTTATTGACCTACTATAACGTGTCAGCCCAAAAAAGCTTGGGTCAGCATTTTTTGTTGGATAAAAACGTACTAAAACAAACACTTAAAGCTGCTGAACTGACTAAAAAGGATTTTGTCATTGAAATTGGTCCAGGCTTTGGAGTTTTAACTTTCCCAATGGCCGATTTAGCGGGACGAGTACTTGCGGTGGAGACAGATAAGAAGGTACTTGAAATTTTAAGAGGACTTGGGAGCGGATATACCAATTTAGATATACTTCCCTCTAACATATTGAAGCTTGATAGCCACTACATTTACGATCGATACAAACAATGGTCTAAAGTAAAAAGTGGAAAGACTGGGTACAAGCTGGTTTCGAATCTACCGTACTACATCACTTCTGCTATTTTAAAATTATTCCTTGAAACCGACCTGGCTCCCGACCTCATTGTGGTAATGATGCAAAAAGAAGTAGCCGAACGCATCGTTGCTGGTCCCGGAGAAATGAGTGTACTGGGAATTTCGGTACAGTTTTTTGGCGAACCAGAAATTATTGCTCAAGTTCCACGAACGGCTTTTTGGCCTAAGCCAGAAGTTGACTCCGCTATTGTCCGGATTACGCCCCGTAAAAAAATTCCCTTTGAAGTAGATAATGTAAAATTGTTTTTCAGAGTAGTAAAAGCGGGGTTCGGTGAAAAACGCAAACAACTACATAACTCCCTTGGAGGGGGACTAAATCTTGATGATGAGCTGGTTAGTAAAGTCCTCAAGGAAATAAAGATTGATCCAAAAACACGACCGCAGGATCTAACTTTAGCCGACTGGGGGAAGGTTTATCATCAGTTTAAGGAGATTCTTAAATGACACTTTTTGTTGTAGCAACTCCAATTGGCAACTTGGAAGATATTACCTTGAGAGCAGTCACAGTTTTAAAGGAAGTTAACGTGATAGCGGCGGAAGATACTCGGCAGACTCGTAGGCTTTTGGAGAAATATTCCATTAAAACACCATCGGTGTCTGTCCATCAGCATACCCAGCCAGAGAAGCTCGAACAATTAATGGCTAGACTTAGGCGAGGGGAGGACATTGCTTTAGTTAGTGATGCTGGAACTCCAAATGTGGCTGATCCTGGGGGAAAATTGGTGGAATTAGCAAGAAGAGAAGATATAAAGATAGTTCCCATTCCTGGACCTAGTGCGGTTACAACAATTTTGAGTGTAGCGGGAATACCGACTGATAGTTTTATGTTCGTCGGTTTTTTACCTAAGAAAAAGGGAAGACAAACCTTGCTAAGGGAACTAGAAAAGTTGGCAGTACCCATAGTTCTGTTCGAATCACCCAATCGTGTTTTGAAGACACTTGGTGAACTGAGACAATTTTTGGGAAATCGAGATGTTATTATTGGCCGAGAACTAACTAAGCTACACGAAGAGATTCTAAAGCTCTCCTTGGATGACGCAATTCTCTATTTTAATCAACATTCACCACGAGGTGAGTTTGTAATGGTAATAACGCCTGACTTATAATGATAGTGATGACAAAAAAGAAAACTACTTCAATCTTGCGCGAGGCAATCAGCAGAGCAAAATCGAAAAAACGTCTGACAATAATCGAAATGCCAGAGGAATGTGACACGGCTCCGCACTGGTTACTTTGGTTTACCTTACTGGCGATCGGGGGATTGATGATAGCGATAACGTGGCAACTCCTAGCTACCGAACCCCATTTACAAGCACTCTTGCCCCTTATATAAAGTTCCTATAGGTGAAAACCCTTGACTGGAAGCTGTTTTTTGGGTATACTGTATAGGTATTTAAGACCAAAAATAAAAATGCACAATCGGTTTCTGCTTCGACTTATGAAGTGGGGGAGCCTAGCAACAGTAGGAGTGTTGGGATTTTGGAGTATTTACCAGGCTTCTGCACAATCGGTCGGCACTACTGATTTTGTGTTGGATATTCCGTCGATCGACGTCTTTACTCAACCCGAGGCAGTAATACCTGTAACAGTATCTATCCGCAACACTAGTGGGACTACTTGGGATAGTGCTGTTCTGCAGTTAGGCACGGTGTTTTCAACAGGCGATAAGGATCGTACTAGCGCATGGAAAACAGAGAAATGGATATCTGCCACGCGTATTGGCATGGAGGGAGAACGGAAAAAGATTTTCGCTAATAGAGTGGCGGAATTTAAATTTACAATGAAGGCTCCAAAGCGAACAGGATGGTATAAAGAGTACTTTCGTCCTGTACTAGCTGGAACTTGGCTAACTGGAGATCCTGTTATTCTTACAATAAAGGTAGGAGACTTTCTGACAATCCAGTCGGATGTGGAAAAAGAAGTACGGATTTACAGAAAGGAACAGGTTGGAGAATGGTTGGATCATGGATATGTAGTGGCGTCCTTGCCAATTTCTTCAGGAAAAAGTGGCTACACTACACCAGCTGGGAAATATAAAATAATGAATCATATTCCAGATGCGTATTCTAGTGAATATGCTCTATGGATGCCTTATTGGATGGGATTGAGTAGTGAAAAAAATGGTTTTCGCGGATATGGAATGCATTCTCTACCTTATTGGAAAGTAAAATCCTCCAATTATACAGAAGGAAAAGTTTATGCAGGAGGAAGACTATATACCAAAGGCAGACTTTATGAAGGTTATTCTCATTTAGGCCGACCGGTATCTCATGGGTGTGTGAGATGGGGGATTAGTGAGGCGAGTATTTTATATAACTGGGCACCCAACGGGACCCCGGTAACGGTTGTTTAATTTAGAAATATATGGAAAAGGGCGGGGACATTCGTTGTCCTCGCCCTTTCATATAAGCGGTGTTCCTAAGAAACTCCTTGGCACAATAGTGCCACAAACTCTCGATCGGTCAGATGGTTTGCGAGCCATGCTTCATACCGATCTTTTGAAATTCTCGATATCGTCAAAGGTAGGCGTTCGATTTCTTCTGGAGTTACGAGCCGATCAGTCAGCTCGTCAATCCTGCCTTTTTCTACAGAAAGGCTTACCAATCTTTTTCGGCCACCGCTGAAATCGTCATCAGCTACCAGTAGCCGGATTGTACGTCGCCTTTGTTCCATTATTACCACCTCCTTCGGTGGAGAAAGACGGAAAACCGCTTATCAAAGTGCTCCCCAGGGTTGGAGCTTTGTTTTGCTTACTATACACCCAAAAGGGTAAGGGGAAGCAAGAGTTATTTTACCCCGTGAAGATGGCGGATTGCCACCTCCAGTTCTTTGGCCACTTTGGGGTTGTCTGTAAAATACTGTTTAGCAGCTTCTCGTCCTTGAGCAATCTTCTCACCGTTGTATTCATACCAGGCCCCGCTCTTTCCAAGAAGGCTAGCTTGTGTGCCTAGGTCCACTAGTTCACCTGCTCGAGAAATTCCCTGATTGAACATGATATCAAATTCTGCTTGACGGAAGGGGGAGGCAACTTTATTTTTCACTACCTTAACACGAACGTGGTTACCGATAGAATTTTCACCTTCTTTAATAGTCTCTACTCGACGAATATCCATCCGAACTGATGAATAGAATTTCAACGCGTTACCGCCAGTAGTAGTTTCTGGATTCCCAAACATTATCCCGATCTTCATTCGAATCTGGTTGATAAAAATAATGGTTGTTTTGGAACGAGAAGCAACGGCAGTAATCTTGCGGAGGGCTTGGCTCATGAGCCGAGCCTGCAAACCCATATGTGAATCTCCCATATCTCCTTCAATCTCTGCCTTTGGTGTGAGTGCAGCAACTGAATCTACTACCACTACCCCAACTGCATTCGAACGGATAAGCGCCTCGACTATACCGAGCGCTTGTTCACCGGTATCGGGCTGAGAGATAAGGAGTTCCTTTGTATTTACGCCAAGCCTTTTGGCATATTCAGGGTCTAGAGCATGTTCGGCATCCACAAATGCAGCAACTTCGCCATTCTTCTGAGCTTGGGCAACTATATTCAAAGCCAGGGTCGTTTTACCAGATGATTCAGGACCAAAGATTTCAATAACCCTGCCTTTGGGAACACCACCAACTCCCAATGCAATATCCAGCCCAAGGGAACCAGTTGGAATTGTCTCGACATCTAGTGATTTAGAATCACCTAGACGCATGATTGATCCTTCACCAAAATCTTTATGGATAGAGGCGAGAGCGGCATCTAGTGTGCTGACAGGGGAGGGAGTAGTTTTACTGGCCATAGAATAAGATCCTTTCTTTTTAAATTAACGGTAATTAGTAAATTGGAGCGGAAGGCTGAGATCAGAGTTTCTCAACATTTCCATTATATCCTGAAGGGTATCTATGTTAGGACTACTGACCCGAATAGTTTCTCCCTGAATTGCAGTCTTGGATTTAGGAAAGTTGTCTCGAATTAGCTTGTTAATTTGTTTGGCATATTCGGCTGAGACACCAGAAAC
Organism: Patescibacteria group bacterium; assembly: GCA_022703745.1. Lineage (GTDB taxonomy): Bacteria > Patescibacteriota > Kazan-3B-28 > Kazan-3B-28 > Kazan-3B-28 > JAKLDB01. The sequence goes on from JAKLDB010000002.1 coordinate 10,119, forward strand.
AAGTGGGATAGTGGAACGGATTTGCCCCTGAGTTGCAGGTTCGTTATTTGGTTGTCCTAAAATCTTTAGACTAAGCCCTCTACGTAAAAACTTGGTGTCTAGAATATCTCTGACTGCTTTCAGTTTGTATTCATCCGCAGTAATAATTACTAGTTGGGCGGCCTCTTGTTTTATTTCCGTTGGCACATCTCGGAAGTCATAGCGAACAGCCAACTCTCGACGAGTTTGGTCTAGAGCATTGGCTAATTCCTGCCCATCAATCTCCGAAACGATATCGAAAGAGTGCTCTGAAGACATTAGTAGTCCTCGCCCTCGATAAACTCTTCACCAGTACTTTCATCTAAATCATGTTTTCCGGTTAGACTGGCAAGTTGTTCACGCTTTATTAGAATATCTCTCGGTTTGGCGCCCTCACCCGGACCAATAACACCCTTTTCTTCTAAAATATCTAGCAGTCGTGCAGCACGGGCATAGCCAACTCGGAAACGTCTTTGTAAGTACGAAGCAGATGCTTTCCCGGTCTTTACAACCAGTTCAATTGCTTCGTTTGTTAGGGGATCGGATTCGCCATCATCACTACCGAAAGCACCGATACCTGTTTTGGTATCTTGCAGTACTTCTGGAATATATTGAGGGGCATCTATAGACTTCAGGGCATCGGTCACTGACTTTATTTCCTTGTCGCTAATGTAGCAAGCTTGGATACGTTTTGGTTTGGCAGCATCGGAAGGCATAAACAACATATCTCCATTACCCAGTAATTTGTCGGCACCAACGGTATCTAGAATTGTTCTCGAGTCGATACCCGAGGTGACTGCAAACGCAATACGAGAGGGGAAGTTGGCTTTAATAAGACCAGTGATAACATCTACTGAGGGACGCTGGGTGGCAAGAATAAGGTGAATTCCTACCGCACGAGACATTTGAGCAAGACGGCAGATATATGCTTCGACTTCGCGAGCAGAAACTGCCATTAGATCCGCCAACTCGTCTATGACCAAAACGATGTAGGGGAGTTTGTTTTCTTCACCCGCTTGTTTATTGAAGCTAGTTATTTCTTTTACTTTCAGTTCTGACATTAC
>JAKLDB010000002.1:11210-22750 GCA_022703745.1 Patescibacteria group bacterium
CTTCGTTCCATTTCCGAAACCAGCCATTTCATTGAATTGATTGTTTTGTGCGGATCGACAATGACGGGGGAGAGAAGATGGGGAACATCGTTATAGTTCGTAAACTCTACTCGTTTTGGATCGACTAGAATGAGTCTTAAGTCAGAGGGGGAATTCTGGTATAGCAAACTGACTAGAATATCGTTTAGAAAAACGCTTTTACCAGCCCCCGTTGCACCGGCAATCAACAAATGAGGCATCCTAAGTAGATCGGTTGCTACTGGCACACCAGCAACATCCCGACCTAAGGGCAAACGCAGAAGTGATTTTGTATTGTTGAAGTTTTCCGACTCCATTACTTCCCGCAGACGTACCAGAGCAGTTTTTTTGTTCGGCACTTCAACACCAACGAGCGAACGTCCTGGAATAGGTGCTTCAATACGAATAGGGTGAGCAGCCAGAGATAGGGCGAGGTCATTAGACAACCCTGAAATTCGAGAGAGCTTAATCCCCGCAGCTGGCTTTAGGGTGTATTGGGTAACGGTAGGACCAACATTTACTTCATGCATCTCTACTGGGATACCAAAGTCTTCTAGAGTTTCTCGGATAATTGAAACATTGTTGGTAATGTTACCGCTATCTACCTTAGTGGTGACATCACTTAAAAGATCTAGAGATGGGGGAGTCCAGTCTCCGCTTGGAACAAAGCGAGGAACAAAGTCTGTATCTTTTTTAACTCCATGAATGACAGGCTTGATTGGCCCTTGAGTTGGCTCATCGGTTTCATCTTCTTCTTTTTCTTTGCGGCCAAGCTTTCCTTTAGGTAAGTTGTCGTTAATCTTTATCTCCGGAATAGCTGGAAGAGAAAACTTTGTTCGCATATATATTTCACGCAGAGGCAACCCGAAGGCAAAGAGGAGTGATACAGCAAAAGCAACAGCAATCAACAAGAATGATGCCCAGAAATCCATCATGCTAATAAGAAAACGTGTAATGAAGTGTCCTAGATAGCCTCCTCCATTCCCAGAAGCAGCAAGATCAAAGGCGGTATCTGGACCTGCAAAAACATGGATTAAAGAAGTCAGAGAAACTACAAATAAAATTAGTCCAATAACATTTGCTAGTTTGAATTTGAAACGAGAAGGGAAAAACATTCCAATACCAGCAATGGCTAATAGAATGGGGAAGACAAAACTAGTCCAGCCAAATCCCAAACGAAGACCAGCATAGAATATCTGACCAAAGCTACCAGCTAATCCCAAAATGGCAAGTAAAGTGAAGATACCAACTCCAATTAGAACAATAGCTAAAATCTCTCGAGTTACCTCGGGATCTAGTTCTAAATCAAAATTCCAGTCCTTTAGGAACTTACTAGTTTGGTATGAGCGATAGCGATATCGCCGAGCCCCAGTTTTTCTTCTTCTGCGACGCGCCATAGGTGAATTTTACTAGGTAATTATACCATAGGAGATACAGAGGGATAACCTACTAAAAAATAAGGCTGGAAGCGGATAAATTGACTAGGGTAGTCTGTTGTGTTAGGCTATTGGCGGCAGGGGGGAGCGTCCCTTGACTATTAGTAATATGGGGGTGGCTCTATGAGAGCCATTATTTTCCTTGTCACCATCCTAATGGTGGTGATGATATCGGTGGCAGCAGGAGCCACCGACAATGAGCTGACCGTTGTTATCACAGGTAGCAAGGTCGGGCTCGACGAGCCGACCACGATTACTCTTGATGGCGCGACCATCGAGGGTTTGATCGAACAAAAGGGCACGAGTTACATCGTCCAGAAACGGACTGATGTCAGGCTCGACCCCCCGGCTGACCAGGTGGTGATCCATCGCCTGAAAAGATCCAAAGGGATCTTTGGCCAAACCTGCCTATTGGGTGGGGATGATTCCAGTATTGAGGTGCTGGAAGATGTCTCAACGCTTGGGTTGGGACCCGGTGAAGTTGCTGAGGTGACTTGGCGACTACCGGAAATGATAATGAAGGAGACTGAACTTACAACGGAGATCATCCCGCCGGTAGTGGTGAAGTTGCCACCGGAATATCCCGATGGGAAGTATCTACGTCTTTACTGGCGTGGGGAATACGTCGACGATCCAATACCGGTTGTCGACGTCCGATTTCCAGTCCGCTGGGAGCCAGTAAGCTTATCTGTAATGCGCTTTGATCGCATTCTGTACCAGTGGGAGTTGTGGGGAATTGAGAGATACCCCTCAACAACAATTGGCACAGATCAACCTGCACTCCCGTTAGGTTGGGCACCGTCGGGTAAGGAGTTAATGCTCCAGACCCATGACGGCACCATACCGCCGGCGGGAGAACTAACTCTGTACCTACTACAGAGAGGCATATCGCAGATCCAGTCAGGATATTGTCCGCGGTTGGAACTGCGAATATGTGAGAATCCGCGGCCTCAGGCTGCAATTCTCACTCGTCACAATGGCGAGTGGGTATGGCTTGGGGGGTAAGTATCGTTTGTACCTAAATACCGGCGCATGCAGAAGCTTTCGAGCTTCATGTGTGTGCCGGTTTTTGATTGCCTAGACTTCGATAACAACAGGAAGGACGAGGGGGCGACGTTCGGTTTCGCGGAATAGGAACTCTCCTATATTCTCGCGTAATTTCAGTTTAATATTTCCCCAACCATCAGCAGTTTTGGCGGGATGTTGAGCAAATATCTTCTTTACTTGCTGACGAGTTTTTTCAATTAGATCACCCTTTTCGCGCATATAGACAAAGCCTCTGGAAATAATGTCGGGACTACCAATGAGTTTTCCTTTCTTATCAACTACCGTGATAAGCACAATCATGCCTTCGGTTGCCATGGCTTGACGATCCCTTAGCACTACTTCTTTCACATCGCCAACACCTAGTCCATCAACCATGATCCCACCCACGGGGACTTTTTTGCCCTTATTCATCTTGCCGTTTTTGAATTCCAGAGTGTCGCCATCCTCAATTACTAAAATATTAGAAGTCGGAACACCCACCTCTAAGGCTAGTTCCCGGTGGGCAATTAGCATATGGTACTCACCATGCACAGGAGTGAACCAGCGAGGACGGGTAAGGCGAATCATCTCCTTCATTTCCTCTTGGTAGCAGTGGCCTGTGACATGGATTTGCATCTTTTTGTCGAAAATTACATTAGCACCTTCGCGGTAAAGGTTGTTGATGACAGCGGTGACGGAACGTTCGTTACCAGGAATAGCAGAAGAGGAGAGTACAACAGTATCTCCTGCTTTTATTTTCACCTGCTTGTGTTCACCGAAAGCCATCCGTTGAAGTGCAGAGCCCTCTTGTCCCTGACTGCCAGTACTTAAGATAACTACCTGACTGTCTGGTATTTTTTTGACTGAATGAAGGGGGACAAGTAGATCCTTGGGAGTTTTAATGTAGCCCAGATCAGACGCTACTTGGAAATATTTAATCATGCTTCGGCCTGCAATCGCTATCTTTCTCTTGTATTTAATAGCGGCAGCAACCACATGTTGCATGCGGTCAATTCTAGAAGCAAAAGATGCCACAATTAAGCGTCCTTTGGTCTTGGCAAAAATCTTCATAAAGGCATCTACGATAACAGTTTCTGAATCGGTTCGGCCTGGAGTGTGAGCGTTGGTACTTTCGCTTAGTAGTAATAATAGTCGTTCGCGACCAAGAGCTTCGAGTTTGTGATATTCAGCCTTGATACCATCAGGAGGGGTGGGATCAAACTTGAAGTCACCTGTGTACATGATTTTCCCATTTGGAGTATCCACGACAATACAAAAAGTATCGGGGATACTGTGATTGATCCGAACAAAGGAGACAGTAAAGATACCAGCCCTAATTTTGTCATCCGCACCGTAGGTAATAACTCTGACATTTCCTGCATTTCCTGCTTCTTCCAGGTTTACCTTAATAAGAGCTGCTGCTAGTCGGGGAGCGTAAACTGGCACACCAAGTTTCGGGGCAAGATGCTGGATAGCTCCAATATGGTCTTCGTGTCCATGGGTAATAAAAATACCGCGGAGCTTTTTGATGTTCTTTTCTAAATAGGCAGGATCGGGAATAACATAGTCGATTCCAAGCATGGTTTCGTCTGGCATCATCATCCCGCAATCCAGTACGACAATATCATTGCCATATTCAATAGCAATCATGTTTTTACCCATGTCACCAACTCCACCTAGCGGAATTATTCGAAGCATTTTGCTAGACTTGCCGACAACTTCTTTTTGGGAAGATCTGGTTGAGCGAGGCTTGGAATGATTTGGCCTACCTCTATAAGACGGATGGGAACTTTTTCGATCAGGAGTTGGATTAAATGATTTCTTCATTCTTTTTTAATTAAAAATTGTTACTTGGGTAGTAGAAGTTGGGACAGAGGAGCTAGTTGAAAGTTCCTTAATCTTTTCTAAAATTAAGGGAATTCTTTGGATATCTGAAATAAAGACAGCTCGAAGTTTGGGATCGTATAACGCGGCGGCGGGGTGATAAATAGGGTAGAAGATTTTATTTCCAAGCCGTTTCACGGTGCCTCGAGCTTGAGAGATTTGCAGATCTGGCAGAAACCAATGCAAGGCATGACGACCGAGTAAGACTATTAGCTTAGGCTCAATTAATTCTAGTTCACGTTCTAAAAATGGCTTATGTTCTTCCACTTCCTCGGGCAGGGGATCACGATTGTCTGGAGGACGACACTTTACCACGTTGGTAATATATACATCTTCCCGCTTGAGCCCTATTTGGGTAAGTGCTTCTTCTAAAAGTTTTCCGGCAGCACCCACAAAAGGACGACCAAGTTCGTCTTCTTTTCTCCCCGGCGCTTCACCGATAAAGACTATCGGGCTATTGGGGTTGCCTTCTCCCGGCACTGCCTGGATACACCCATCCCTCAGCGAGCAATGATGCTGTTTAATGTCTTTGCAGATTTCTTGATACACCGACTGTTTATCCATTACTTATTACCCACCAAGTAATTAGGCCTACTATTATTATACCGACTAACCACCAACCTGATACTGGCCTAGAAGAAACATCTGCCTCTTTGACTATTCTTTCTTTGTCGGTTTGAGGCGGTAAAAAGATTTTACTTTGACGCTCTTTTTGAAGCTGGGGACGTTTAAGCCAAGCAGCGCACTTTACACAAAAAGTAGCGCTGTTGGAGTTTTCCTCACCGCAATTATGACAACGAAGAGTATTCATGGTCTTAGCGACGTGGGCGTCGATCGTCTCTGCGTGGTGGACGTGGCGGACGAGGATCGATTCGGCCACCGTTTAGCACAGCCTTGTGAGAAAGATTAGTGCGACCAAGGTTATCTATTTCGGTAACAATAACCTCTAGTGAGTCACCAACTTTGACAACATCCTCCACACGATCAACCCGTTCGTTGGCTAGTTCAGAGATATGGACTAACCCTTCTTTCCCTGGAAGAATCTCAACGAAAGCACCAAAGTCCATTAGCCGAGTGACTTTACCATTGAACTTTTCACCGACCTCGACTTCACGCATCATGTTGCGGATGGTGTCGGCTGCTTGTTCTCCAAATTTGGCATCGGTGGAGGTAATGTATACCATACCGTCCTCTTCAATACTAATGTTAGTGACTTGCTTGCCACCAGCTTTATCGATAATGTCGTTGATAACTCTTCCTCCGGGTCCGATAACTTCTCCAATTCTATCTTGTGGAATTTTTACCGTGAGCACCCGAGGAGCATATTGGGATAATTCCTTACGAGGCTCGGCAATGACTTCTGCCATCTTGTCTAATAAGAATAACCTGCCAACCTTAGCTTGAGCCAGCGCATCTTTCATAATCGCAATTGTGATACCCGCGACTTTAATATCCATCTGCAAGGCTGTAACACCGTCTCGGCTACCAGCTACTTTGAAGTCCATATCACCATTGAAGTCTTCAATACCAGCAATATCGGTAAGGATCTTGTACTTATCTCCGTCTGTAATAAGACCCATAGCAACACCAGCAATAGGCTTACTAATTGGCACACCGGCATCCATCAAGGAAAGAGTGCTACCACAAACAGAAGCCATAGAGCTACTCCCATTGCTTGCTAAGATCTCCGATACCACTCGGATCGTGTACGGGAAATCTTCACGAGCGGGGATTACTGGTAATAAGGCTCTTTCGGCTAATGCACCGTGACCAACCTCGCGTCGACCTGCTTGGCGAAGAGGTTTTACTTCTCCGGTAGCAAAGGGCGGAAAGTTGTAGTGGTGCATATAGCGCTTAGTAGTTTCGAATTCCATTGTGTCGAGCATCTGCTCGTCATCCAGTGAGCCTAAAGTTGTAGTGGTTAGTGCTTGAGTTTCACCGCGAGTGAATAAAGCGGAACCGTGTGGACGAGGAAGTAACCCAACTTCAATTGAAAGCGGACGAATCTCATCTAACTTGCGACCATCTGGACGACGGTCCTCGACTAAAATATTTCTGCGAACCTCTTCACTCAACGCCTTATTAAAGATATCTGATACGACCAGTTCTGGATTTGTTTCGCTCACAAATTCTTCCCAAATGTCTTGGCGAAGCTTAGCTAGGCTGGCGTTGCGAACTGTTTTTTCTGGATGATAAATCGCCTCCTGTAATCGAGGTTTAACCTTGCCGATAATTTGTTCTTTGAGGTCTAAGGGAGTTTCGGAAAAGACAACATCCATCGGTGTAACTCCAAGAGCTTGTGCCATTTCAGCTTGCAACTCCAGAGTTGGTTGGAGGGACTTATGGCCAAATTCAATTGCCTGTAGAATAACTTCTTCTGGTACTCCGCTAGCACCAGCTTCAACCATCATGATGCCATCTTTCGTTCCTGCAATAACAATATCCAACTCACTTTTTTCACGTTGTTCATAGGTGGGATTGATGATGAATTCACCATCTATCCGACCCACTCTAATTCCCGCAACTGGCCCTTTGAAGGGAATGCCTGTTTGCATCAAAGCGCAGGAAGCAGCGGTAATCCCCAAGATGTCTGGGTCGTTCATGACATCTGCAGACAGAACTGTAACAACCACCTGTACATCATTGTAAAAGCCCTTTGGGAAAAGGGGGCGAAGGGGACGATCGATAAGCCGAGCCGAGAGGATAGCGTCTTCGCTTGGGCGACCTTCGCGTTTAATAAAACGGCTACCAGAAATTTTACCAGCAGCATAAAATCTTTCTTCGAAATCAATTAGAAGAGGGAAGAAGTCTATCCCTTCCCGAGGAGTGGGGGAGACTACTGCGGTTGCAAGAACAACAGTATCTCCGAGCCTTAGGGTAACCGAACCACTAGCGAGTTTCGCTAGCTTACCGGTTTCCAGAATCAACTTGGATTCGCCAAGTTGCGTAGTAAATTGTTGCGACATAAGACCTTTCTGTTTGGATCAGGAGTAAGCCACGAGAGGTAAGAGCTAGGTCAGGAGCGAACATACATTTGCAATCAAATCTAGATTCACTTCTGACAACCTCTTAGCTACTCGACACTTAGTTCCTTATCTTCAACTTTTTAATTAAATTAGTATAGGCAGTAGGGGCTGTTTTTTGTAGATATGCGAGTAAACGACGACGATTGCCGACCATTTTGAACAATCCTTGGCGAGAGTGGAAATCTTTGGCATGGGTTTTTAGGTGAGCAGTAAGGTCATTGATCTTTGTAGTGAGCAACGCTACTTGTACCTCAACCGAACCGGTATCTCGATCGTGCCGACGATTGTCGCTGATAATCTTGGTTTTCTTTTCCGCTTTATTAGCCATTATTAGTAAGTGTTGTCTAAAACGGTTTCCATTGTATCATTGGCAACCGAAAAAATCAAGGGCTTTATATGATATTTTGTGCTTCTGGAGCAGGTTCCGTAGGAGTTGGGGCAACTTGTCCTAGACGAGCAGCCTGGTAAGCTCGAACCTTTTCGAGGATAAGTGGAAGAGCTTCACTCAAGGACATTGCCATCAGTTTGAAGCCAGCCGCTCCCGGGTGGCCACCTCCGCCCAGACGTTCAGCGATCTCCGCTGCGTTTAGTCCTCGGGTGGTCCGAATACTACCCGAAACTACTTGTGGCTCTCGTTCAGTTATTAGCATTACGATTTCTGCCCCAGGGACACTAGTCATTAGCTCATCTATTAAACCAGAAAATGCTTCTGGGGTGGATTCGGTATTAGATAGATCTGCATATGTAGCAGTAGCCCAGACCAACCGGTTGATTGGGTCGAACTGTAAGTTGGCTAAAATCTGACCCCAGAGTTTTAGTGTGCTAAAGGCCTTTGTTTTGAATAGGTGTCTGATAATATCCTGCTGACGAGCACCAAAGCCAACCATCTGAGCAGCAACAGTCAATGATTTCGGAGTGGTGTTGCTGTGTTGGAATGAACCAGTATCTGAAATAATGCCAGTCAAAAGACAGGTGGCGATGTCTGCGTCTATTTCAATACCCATGGCTTCGAGTAATCCCACCAAGACTTCTCCAGTGGAAGTAGCGGTGAGATCCACTAAGTTGACTGCACCGTAATAGCTATTGGTGGCATGGTGATCGATATTTATAACCGGTATTTCTTTGAAGAGGGCGGGGAACTGATCGTAAATAAGCCCTAGTTGGGTGAGTTCTGCTGCATCGGTGGTGATAATGAGATCATATTTCAAGCTACCTTGGGAGAAAGTAACTTGTTCAGCAGAATACCGACCAGCCTTGGGAGTAACAACAATATTTAATACTCCATTCTCAAAAACATAAGAGAGTTTTTCTGGCTCATCATCCGCATTGGCTATGGTGATTATAAAATCTTGGGTGCCTGTAATATCCGACTTTATCGTTTCAATCTCTGGTAAAAATTGTAGTTGTTGGCTGATCGGGTCTAGAGTAGCAATCCCAACTTCTTTCCCTAATTTGCGCAGTGCTATAGATAATGCCAAAGCTGATCCGATAGAATCGGCATCTGGACGACCAGGAGCAATGAGGATCCTCTCTGCCCTAGTAATAAGGCTAACAGCTTGTTGTTTTGGAGTTGGTTCCATAGAGATAACAAGTCAGCTTACTGAAAAGCCGTCCATCTGTCAAACAAGGGGATAAGTGGCGGGGCCTTTACAGCGACCTCGATTCCGCTTATCTTGGGTAGGTCAACTAAACTTTATTTCTATGCCAATAATCAAATCAGCACAAAAACAGGTACGGAGCTCTGCTCGTCGGCGAATAAACAATCTGCGTCGTCGCAAAGCGATCAAAACCGCTTACGGCAAAGTTGTTGCGGCTCCTTCAAAGGAGAGTTTGTCTACTGCTTTTAAGGCGTTAGATAAAGCCGCTTCGAGAGGGACTATTCATCGTAAAAAAGCAGCCAGGATTAAGTCTCGGTTGAGTAAAAAGGTTAAATAGTCTAGTGGCTGAAGCTTACCAGTAACTGGTCTAGGGCATCTGCTGGATTCATTACTCCAGTTTTTATTTGCTGGTCTACAGACATTAATTGTTTGTATGCCGAGTTTAGCCAGTCTAAAGAAAATCGATTGGTTTGTTTTAGGGTATTGGAAACAGCATATGGATGTAGCCCTGTTTCTCGAATAATTTCTCCGACAGAAAGTCTCTTTGCGGATAGGCTTTTTATTAAGATTAGATTATGTAACTGGAAAGTTAAGATTGCCAACAGACCGATAGGATCTTCTCCGTGGTTTAGTAAATCATTGAATAGTTTATTAACTAAAGCAGCGTCATGGCTGGCAACTGCATCCATTAGCGTAAATAAGTTGCTCTCTAAATTAGTCGTAACTAATTCTTGGATGACAATAGGAGAGAGGGGATGTGTTTTGCAGTAGCTTGCGAGCTTGGTAAGTTCATTATCTAGTCTCCATAAATCGGTACCGGTAATAGAAAGGATCTGACGCAGATGGGTATCATCAATAGTGAGGTTTTTCTTTTCTGCTAATGTCTTGGCAAACCGTAGTAAAGAAGATCCTGTGAGAGGGGAGAAGAATTGAGCAGTCTTTGGTTTATTTAATAATTTAAATAAAGATTGGCGTTTATCAAAGTCTAAATTCTCGCAAAGAATGACTACTAGATCGTCTGGTAATCCTTGGCGAATTGCTTTGTTTAGTCCCTCTTTGACTGTATCTTCTCCAGAATTCAGTAAGTCAAAAAGTACGAGCAGTCTCTTGCCCCCTAGTAGAGTAGAGCCTCCCAAAAGAGCAACTAGTTCGTCTGCGGATTTTAGCTGAGAGGCGTTTAGCTGGGTAAGATTAAATGCCGGCTGGGAAGCTAGAAATTTTTCGCGAATCCTGTTGAGTTTCTCGCGAATAAGAAAGGTATCGGGGCCATAAAGCAGATAAATCATAGAGTGGGAGTCGGGTTAGGAACGGTAGAGGGATCGCTGATGTTTTCTAGGTTTGTTTCCACTTTAGTCGCATCTTCTGCTCCACGCAAATATTTTGCTGGCCAGGGGATATAGTGGCTCTTAAATGTATCCGTCTGAACTAGTTTTCCTCCTTTGAAGATTTTCCTATAGAGTACGGCGTCGGCTCCTCGATGAGCAGTATCGACCCGCTTGATCTCTCCAACCGGTAGGGTGGTGGTATCTATGTAAATTGGATCAGGATACGCGGTTACATTGAAAATGTAAGGACCTTCTAATTCAACAGTGCGACCAGTATCTGTACCGTAGAAATCAAAATATAGCTTATTCCCGTCAATATATGTGTCGATAAAAATGTGTGCGCCAGTATCGTTCTTGAATTTAAGATCTGGGTAGGGTTGGTAGATTGTGGCGTCACTGCCAGCTGGTTCATAGTAGACTACTCGGTAAGAGTGGTTGCGCCGTTCTATTACTGGTAATCCCGCTCGTAAAATACCGCGAAAGGCAGTGGTAGACACCTGACAAAGTCCTCCGCCAAATTCGGGGGTTGTTTTATCTCCCTTGATTACAAGTTCTGGTAAGAAACCAGTGGAACCATCTACTTCCCCTAAATGAGCAAGAAAAGAAAATGTTTCATCTGGTTCGATTAGTATCCCATCAAACTTGCTTGCCCCAACACCAATGTTGTGCCGTCGGTTCTTAGGGCTCCCAGAAAAGTCTGATTCTCCTCTGCTAATTAGCGTGTTTATCCCCAAAGAGTTTGTTTCAGCCAAGCTAGTAGAAGGGGAGATGATTTCCACGGGTAGGGATATTGTCCTATTCTCGGAAAGAATGCTTCCTGCAATTAGATCTATGGTTTTCTCCATGTCCAATTCCTGGCCATTTTGTGGAGAAATAAATTCTGTTACCCGATCTCCAACGATTTTAATTTTTGCATCTCGACGAGGTTGATTAATTACCTCTACTAGCGGTTGGAGTTTTTTAGCTAGAGTTGCCCGATCGAAGTCATAAAGACTGCTATCCTCGATAACAAGTGGTTGTTTTATTTGAAATAAACCCTTCCAACTTTCTATAGCTTGTTGGATAAGCCCTCCGCGCCGACCTACCAAAAAGGCAGCTTGAGCTAGTTGATCTGGTTTAATTTCTAAATTTACACTTGCAGGATCGATCTGCCATACACTCCCGTTAAATTGAAGTTCTATCGGCTTAAGATTCGCCTTGTCAGTTAGCGTACTAATGAGAGACGTG
>JAKLDB010000020.1 GCA_022703745.1 Patescibacteria group bacterium
ATTCCATTATTAAAAAAATTAAGGAAGTCAGATTGGGTAGTTTTAGAGCTATCTAGTTTCCAGTTGGAAGACTTGAATAGAAGTCCGCAAATTGCAGTGATGCTAAATGTGGTGCCAGAACATTTGGATAGGCATAAAACTTTTTCTAAATATCTTTTGGCCAAACAGAATATATATAAATACCAAAAGAAAAAAGATATCTTGGTGGCATCCAAAGATTTTCCTGCTACTCGGACAGCACTACAACAAGCCAAAGGAAAAACCTGTCCTGTTTCTACTCGACAGATTTTGCAGAAAGGAGTGTATCTTGCAGGAGGAGAAGTGATTTACCGCAATGAAAAAGGACGCCGACAGGTAGTGGCACCAGTTTTTGCGATGAAACTTCGTGGTGAGCATATGTGGCAGAATGTTCTGCCAGCAATTGCTGCGGCGATCGTTGCGGGTACGCCAGTAAAGCGAATTGAGGGACGACTGAAATCTTTTAAGGGGTTGCATCATAGGTTAGAGGTTGTGCGGACGATTGGAAAAACCATTTTTGTAAATGATTCATTGGGTACTACACCAGAGGCCGCATCGGCAGCGGCACTGGCCCTTGCAGAAATGCCTAAAGCAATGATTATAGGTGGAGTGGCAAAGGGAGGTGATGTAAAAGGATTAGCAAAAACAATTGCTAGATCAAATGTATCCTTGGTTGTGTTGATTGGGCAGTCGACGGATAAGTTTAAAAAGATTTTCAAAAAGTGGGCACCATATGTTCCCTTGAAGACTGCGAAGAAGTTTGATGAAGCGATAAAAGTAGCTTACACAGGGGTGAAAAAAGAAGGGGTAGTGATTTTATCTCCAGCCTGTGCGAGTTTTGATATGTTTAAAGATGCTTATGATAGGGGCGAACAATTTAGTAAGATGGTGAAGAAGTTGTGAGAAATTACCACAGACAAGATTATTATTTAGCGATTACCACAGTTTTACTGTTGATTTTTGGGTTGGTCATGGTTTCGTCGGCTTCGGTAGTTCAATCTTTTGACGCTACAGGTTCTAACAACTATTATTTCTTCCGCCAGGCAGGATTTGCCTTGGTGGGGTTATTCTTGTGGTGGTTTTTTTCCAAGCTGGATTACCATTGGTGGAAGAAAATAGCTTGGCCACTTTTGGTGATTAGTGGAGTCTTGCTGATTGCAGTACTTGTCCCTGGGATTGGTTTAGAAGCAGGAGGGGCAAGAAGGTGGATAGCGATTGGTGGATTTACTTGGCAGGCAAGTGAATCGATGAAGTTTGCGATGATAATCTATTTGGCATGGTGGTTTGAACGTAAGGGAAGTAAGATAACTGATTTCTATAATACTTTTCTGCCGTTTGTAATGATGCTTGGTTTAGCTTTTATTCTGGTTATCCAAGAACCGGATATGGGTACTGCAGTATCTTTGGCTCTGATTACCGGCTCTATGTACATGGTGGCGGGAGCAACTTGGGGACAGATTTTCACGCTAGTTGGAGGGGGACTCGGTAGTATTTTGGTTCTAATCAAGTTGGCGCCATATCGCTTGAGTCGATTTCTTACTTTTCTAAATCCAAATGCAGACCCACTGGGTTCGGGCTACCATATTAATCAGGCACTGCTTGCAATTGGTTCGGGTGGATTGTTTGGTTTGGGATATGGTCGAAGCAGACAAAAATACAATTTCTTGCCAGAGGCATCCTCGGACTCTATCTTTGCTGTTATTGGCGAAGAGCTGGGGATGATTGGCTGTCTGGCTCTAATCGCTGGATTCGCTATTGTTATTTGGCGAGGTTTGCTGATTGCCAGAAGAGCACCAGATATGTTTGGAAGGTTGCTGGCTATGGGCATTACGGGGTGGATCGGTTTTCAGGCAGTGCTCAATATGGGGGCTTTGGTAGGACTTTTTCCACTAACAGGTATTCCCCTGCCATTTATTAGCTTGGGCGGTACATCCTTAGTGATGGTATTGGCCGCTTCTGGTATACTCCTGAATATCTCTAAGCAGACTATAATCACACACAAAGATGAGAATCTTATTGGCGGGTGGGGGGACTGGCGGACATATTTTGCCAACTCTGGCAATCGCCGAATCTCTCAAAGATAGGCTTCCTGGAGTGGAACTGCTGTATATCGGCTCAAAAAGAGCTGAAGATAGGAGATTGGTAGAATCAGCAGGAATAGCTTTCAGGGGAATTCACGCAGGGAAACTGCGGAGGTATTTGAGCTTAGAAAACTTTACAGACTTATTCAGATTCTGGTTGGGGATATGGGAGGCAGGAAGGATTCTGAAACGCTTCAAACCAGCAGTAGTTTTTGCTAAGGGGGGATACGTGTCTCTGCCTGTGGTAATAGCAGCTAAACGTCTTGGTATTGTGGTAGTAGTGCATGAGTCGGATAACCATCTAGGTTTAGCAAATAAAATTGCGCTTAGATCGGCAAACAGACTGGCGGTAGCTTGGCCGATACAAAACTATTGGCAGAATGAACCAAAGTTGGGGAAATATGCGGATAAGTTTGCTTACACAGGATTACCGGTAGCGCAAGATCTTTTGACTTGGAAAGGGGAGAAACTATTCACTAGTCCCCTGCCGACAATTTTAATTACAGGAGGTTCGCAAGGTGCACATTCTATTAACACAGCAGTTTGGGAAGTTTTGCCTGAGCTCCTGTACAAGTTCAATGTTGTGCATCAGATTGGCAAACTAGATATTGGAGAAGCGGAAAGACGCAAAGGGGATTTGAATCCAGAAATAATAGGAAGGTATTTGCCATTTGAGTTTGATAGGAAAATCTTTCTTTCTGCTTTGCATGAGGCAAGCTTGGTGGTATCTCGTTCAGGTTCCTTTGTGTTTGAGCTGGCAGTATTAGGGAAGCCAGCAGTGCTAATCCCCTTGCCAAATTCTGCGAGTGATCACCAGCTGAAGAATGCAACAGGTTTGGCTGATAAAGGAGCGGCAGTAGTGCTCTCCCCAGATTTACTGGATGGCAGTAGATTACTGGCAGCAGTTAACGAGCTAATGGAAGATGATGTTCGGAGGAGGGCGATGTCGGATAAAATGAAAGAGTTCGGTGAAGTATCTAAAACGGCAGCAGATACAATTGCTAAGTTAATTATTGATGAAGCAAAAGAACGGTAGGAAAATTTGGCCTGATATCATCAAGCTTGGGATATTCATTCTCCTAGTTTTGGTGATTGCGAATTGGAGTTATTTTGCCAAGCAAACATCGGCGTGGTGGATCTATGACGTGCTGAATAAAGATACGAGTACAACGATTACCCAAGAAGTAATTAGTGGGAAGCCAGATACATTAGCTATTCCATCTCTGGGGTTGGAAGCTCCCCTAGTGTATGTAACAGAAACTGACGAAGTAACTTTCCAACGAGGACTGGAACAAGGAGTGGTACATTACCCATCTACTACATTGCCTGGTGAGATTGGGAATGCATATTATTTCGGACATTCGTCAGACTATGCCTTTAAGAAGGGAAATTACAAAACAGTGTTTGCAATTTTGCCAAAGATTGAGGCAGGTGCCGAAATATATATTACGGATCATTCAGGGCAACAATTTACATACAAGGTACGAGAGAAGAAGGTAGTTGAGCCAAAGGATGTGAGTGTATTGTCCCAGGGAGATGGAAAAGAAAAACTTTTGACCCTACAGACTTCATGGCCACTAGGGACTGCGCTAAGGAGATATGTGGTGATAGCGGAGATAGATACATGAAAAAATATTTTTTGATTGGTATTGGGGGAATTGGAATGCAGGCAGTAGCAAGACTACTGGCTGGTTTGGGTAATACGGTGGCAGGAAGCGATATGAATGATTTTGAGGCTCGTCAGGACCTAGAAGAGGCGGGGATTAGGGTATTTGTTGGACATGATGCTAGTCATATTACAAAGGAGGTGGGTGAGGTAATCTATTCTGCAGCTATTCCGGAGACTAACCTGGAGATTCAGCAAGCAAAGAAACTTGGTATCCCCCTTCGTAGAAGACTGGAAGTAGTGGGTGATTTAATGCAACAGAAAATAGGGGTAGCAATTAGCGGTACGCATGGAAAAACTACTACCACTACAATGGTTACTTTGATCCTGCAGGCCGGAGGGAGGAATCCGACTGCATTGATTGGGGCAGAGGTGAAAAATCTGAAATCTAATTTTGTGATGGGAAATGGTCCAGTAATGGTAGTGGAGGCATGCGAATATGACCGTAGCTTTATGGACTTGCGCCCCAAGATTATTGCGTTGACTAATATTGAGGCAGATCATTTGGATTACTACAAAGATTTAGAAGATATTGAGTCGGCTTTTGTGGATTTTGTGAAGTTGTTGCCTAAAGACGGTGTAGTAATTGCCAATGGAGATGATGAAAATGTGCGGGAAGTAGTGAGAAGGGCGAATCCCCCACGGGTTATCTGGGCAGGAATGGGAGAAGAGAATGATGTCCGAGGACGAGATCTAGAATTTGTAGAGGGCAGGCTATATTTCTCAGTGAATGGTGCTAGGTTGCATTTGCAAGTACCGGGTAGGCACAATGTGGCAGATGCGGTAATGAGTTGGGCTATTGCTAAAGAATTGGGAGTAGATGATGCGACGATTAAACATACTCTACAGGATGAATTCAAAGGTGCTTCGAGAAGATTTGAAATTATTGGGACAACCAAAGGGATTACTTTCCTAGACGATTACGCTCATCATCCGACAGAAGTGCATGCCCTGTTGGAGGGTGCTCGGCAGTATTTCCAAGGGAGAAGACTAATGGTAGTTTTTCATCCTCACCAGTTCAGCAGAACTCGGCTTTTATTGGATAACTTTGCCAAAAGTTTCCATGATGCAGATGAAGTGGTAGTGGCACCAATATATGCAGTACGAGATAGTGAGGAAGATAAGAAGTCTATTAGTAGTGAAGATCTGGTTGAGGCGATAAACAAAGAAAGTAGCAATGCGAAATATGTCGGAGACTTTTCTGCTATCAAACAATATATGCTTGATGCTGTTCTTCCTGGTGATGTGGTTATAACTCTTGGAGCAGGACAAGCAAATGTATTTGGAAAAGAACTATTAGAAGAACTGAGGAATCAAAAGTGAAGCTTGGGTGGGGGTGGAAAATATGGATGAAGAAAAAGGCGCAAGTAGGAAGCGCCCCTCTAATGCAAAATGAGGCAGTCCGGAGACGTTTTGAATACCGCAAACAGTTGCAACGAAGCACAAAGAAAGAAACTACAGGAAGACGTCTCAGGGTATTTCGTCTAAGTAAGGGTGGGTGGCAAAAGTGGCTGGTAGTGCCGGGATTAGTTGCGGTCATCTATTTTGTTTTTGGTAGTTCGTTTTTTTTGTTGGATGAAATAAAAATTACCGGGAATCATCTTGCAACACAAGAACAAATTCGAGATCTGCTGTTTCCCAGAGGATTTTCTAAGGTAAATGCAGTAACATGGCCAGAGGGATGGGCGCGAAAAAAACTACTTAGTAAGATTCCACAGATAAGTGAAGTGGAGTTTGGAAAAAATCTAATTAGTAATTTATTGACGATAAAAATAACAGAACACCAGACTTCAGTGGTATGGCAGACGGCGGGAGAAAGGTTTTTGGTGAATCGATATGGAGTCATGTATGACAAGGCGGGAGACAATGTTCCACTTATTTTAATAGAAGATTTAAAGAATGTTCCAGTAAGTTTGAATCAAAAAGTAGTGGCGGCAGATTTTATTGAATTCGTTACCAGTTTTGTAGCGAACTTACCCCGTAAAACAAATATTTCAATTACGCGGATTACAATTCCAGAAACTACTTTTGAGGTGGAGATGTACACGAACCAAAAGTGGCGGATAATTTTGGACACTACTCGCCCACCGGATGATCAATTGAATGCATTAGTGAGGGTCTTAAGGGAGATGGAAGATAATCCACCAAAAGACTATGTGGATCTAAGGATTCCTAATAAGGTGTTCTATAAATAGATTTATATAGGCAAAAACCCCAGCTTCGACTAGGGTCTTGCAAGGAACAAGTTTGAGACTAGAGTTTATCGATATACTCGATAGCCTCTTCTATCTTGTCGTCCATGTCGGACAGGGTTTCAGAGAGTTTCTTACTTAGTCTTGTCTGCTCTTCTGGAGATTCGGCAGATCCAAGATCTTTCAGAAGTTTCTCTACTGTCTTGGACAGCTTGACGACTTGCCGATTTCTCTTGCCGATTTCTTTACGTACTGCTCCGGTTCCATTTCTGCATGCCACCGTCCTTCCCTCCCGTAGTAGTTTTACCGATAGTAAATATACTAGTGAGGGGGTTAGTGGGTCAAGGATGCTTTTCTTGACTGGGAGCGGGTTTTTTAGTAAGGTACTGGTATCTTGAATCTTGAGAAGGAGGAGGCAATGGATCTTGATGTATCCAAACTTGGGAAGGTTGAGGGCCAAAGGGCGCTTAACCTCTTTGAGGGGTATAAAGCCAGAGCATTTGGGAAAGAGTTTGGGGAGGCAATTACCTCTGCGGTAGATAGAGGTAAGGCCAAGGAAACCCTCGATGTACTTGAAAAGTACTTTGAGGATGTACTGGTGTATCTGCCTGTCTCCTTGGCGGCGTCCCTCGACAGTGTTGGCCTTCTGAATAGGACGGCCAAGCTGTTTGTAGATATCGCGGAAGGGAGGCTTCCGTGATGAGATTGAACTTTATTTACTGGGTTTCTCGCAAGAGGAGCCCAGTATTTGTATACGAGAAAGGGCGGCTATGAGGCCGCCCTTTTGTGGGTGCGTGTTTAGAAATAGATTGTAATGCTCTCAATCTTTTCTCCGAACTTCCGAAAGTACTCTTCGGCCAGTTTTTTGGCTTCTTCCGTCTTTCCGGTCCAAGCTTTTTCTGAGATGGAGCTGCGGAGATTTTTCTTCATCTCCTCCAGACATATTCTAGCTTGGGTCAGAATCTCTTTGGGTAAGCGTATACCCAAGTACTGGCAGGCCATCACCCAGGAGACCAGGAAGTCCGTACTCAGCGGATGGTCATCTAGTATATCCTCCGTGTGGAAGAGATAGGGGATGACTTGCTCTTTCCCAATGTAGAAAGTGAAAGACAGGTCGCTGTTGGGACGAGTTCCTTCCCAATGCGGACTAAATGGATTTTCGAAGGGTGGCAAAGTGGGGGCCACTTCTTTCTGTGGACAATTTCTGAGCAGGGGATGGAGAACAGGTCCATCGTTGTACTCCATATTGTCGGAGAAGAACAATGTTCGGAAGAAGGCTGGGTGTGCCCGTGATTGATACCGGACGTATTGGGTGGCTGGAATGACCAGTATGCCCTTGGGATCCAAGTACATCGGTTCTTTGGCGACCCAGAGTAGCAATGCTGTTTTTTCTTCGATGAACGTCTTGTAGTCTTCTTCCCGGGATGGACCCAGGACTCGGAATACCACTCGTTTTCTAGTGCTATAAGTCTGGTGGATGACTAGCAGACAAGGCGGATTTCGATGTTTTTTCATCTTTTTCGCCAGTAGATCCACTTCTTCGGAAGTTGGTGGACGGTAGTCTACCTTTAGCGTGTAATCGATTGGCCATGTCATGGCCAGACACCTCCTTTTTGTTAAAGTTCCTGACTATTGAGGATACCATATGGGGATAAGAAGAGAAATGGGGGGTGTGGTATGATTGAGAGTGCTTTTTAGGGAGGATTTTATGAGGCAGGCGCTTTATCGTAAATACCGGCCAAAAACATTGTCCGAATTAGTCGGACAAGATTATGTAAAAATCACACTTGGTAATCAACTGGCTAGTGGGCAAGTTGGTCATGCATATTTATTCTCCGGTCCCAAAGGAACAGGAAAGACAACGGTAGCTAGGATTCTAGCTAGAAGTGTGAATTGTTTGGATATTAAAAAAGGTGAGCCATGTGGTAAGTGTGCAATGTGTACGGCATTCGATAACGAACAAATGTTTGATCTAATCGAAATTGATGCAGCATCACATACGGGCGTAGATGATGTTCGAGATTTAAT
>JAKLDB010000021.1 GCA_022703745.1 Patescibacteria group bacterium
TGTGGTCGGAGTCCTAGTGACTTTTTTTGAGCTTCCTTGTACTGGTGGGCCATATCTTTTCACCCTTGGTTTACTTGGTGAAGGTTTTTCGTGGCTGTCAGCCATGGGGATCCTAGTGTATTACAATTTTCTGTTTGTGCTACCCCTAGTAGTGATTTTATTAGCAATCTATTGGGGATATTCAACAGCCACCCGTACGGCTGAATGGAAGGATAAGAATATTAAGATTCTTCATCTGATTGCCGGTTTGGTTATGCTCGGTTTGGGTGTTTGGTTATTCTTCATTTAGCATCCCTTCTCCGTTACCGTGTCAATCGCAGATTCCTTCTAGCATGTTCATTGGGAATTTGAGTTTGATGGCTTGGCAATCTACACTGCCATTTCCGTCAAAAATTAATTCCCACTTGTTGTCATCTTTTACAGCCAAGAATAGACCGCCTTCTCCGTCAAAGGGAGCGAAGCTGACGTTGCCACGAATATGAGTAGCATCTGAATCCGTGAATTCGATTCTGATATCAGAAGTTGGCTTTTTGTACTTTGCAGCAAAAAGTGCCAAGATATCGTGTTCGGTAGTGTTGATGTCGCAAGTTTCTTCCCAGGTGCGTAGACATTTTTGTTTTGCTTCGCACCAGCTGTAGCCAGCGGCTATTAGACAGCCGTGACTGTCTTTGTCTCCTCCAATGAGCTGGTTGCTGGTATTGGTTTTTATGTAGCCGTAAGTGAGAGCACCTATGGTACCGAGGATAATCAGACCAATGAAAATAAGAAAAGTTTTCATAAGATATTTTTATTAATTATTCTTATTATGCCTTTGGGGTTGGTAAGTTTATTTTAACATTGCTTGGGTGGGGAATTCGTGACTGGTTTTATCCCAAGGGATAGATTGGCGATTTGGTCGGAAGAAGAAGTGATGAATGGCTCTCACTGAAGCGGAAAAGTTAATAAAATTACCCATGACATAACGGATAGGAACTAGAATGGAATTTCCAAAACCATAGAAAACAGATACGGCTGACATTCGTAGTATTATCCGCAGTAGAAATAGGAGTGTATCAAATAGGAAGAGATACCAGAGAATAATTGGGATGTGGTGGATGGGGTTAATTTCAAAGAAAAATGGCAGAATAAAAAATGGAATTAGAATAATGTAGCCGAATAGATTAAGTGAACCAGTAATGACTTGTTTGCGGTCGCGAAATAGGCAGTATTTCATTTTGACATCACCTTGCCAGCCAGTTTGTTGCCAAGTTTGCAGGGCGATACCGGTAATCCACCGGGTTTTTTGACGAATTGCTTCTCGATAGTGACGGGGGAAGATTGAACGGGTAGCAACAATCTCTCCGCGGTCTGTAAACATGGTGGCAAATATTGTACCGTGGCCAGTATGGTGCAATTCAATTGCACTATGGTAGTCTTCTACCAAACTTTCATCATTAAAAACTCGTCCATGATGTTTCTCGAGTGTTTCCAAAGATGTCCGATCGTAAGCGGTGCCTACTCCTGCGGATGGGACAAATGCACCAATGTGTTCGCGGGTAATCATATGGCGAAGATGGTTTTCGGAAAACTCGTCGGCATAAGTCCAATGAATCAACTCCCACCATGGCATAGAGAGGGGAAGAACGGGGATCTGCACCATATGTTTTTTGCGTTGGGAGATTAGGTAGTTGAAAACTCGTAAGGAATAGGGGTGGACAACATCTTCACTGTCGTGGGTGATGATGATGCTAAAAGGATTTTTTCCTTCAATTGTCTCCAGGGCAATGAAGGTGGAGTTGAGATTGTCGGCTTTGGTAGTCGGTCCAGGTTTCTGATTGACGATAATTTTTACGTGTTCGGGAAAACGTTTTATTAGTTTACGTGCAGCGATTAGGGTGGGTTTGTCGTTTGGGTAAACTCCTAAAATAATGGAATAGTTTGAATATTTGATAGTTTTTATTGCGTTGTGTACCATTCTTCCGATTACAGAACTTTCTCGCCAACAGGGGACTAAAATTGCAATTCGATGTTCTTTGTGAGGTTCAAGTGAATGAATAGTAAAGTTGCGAATTCGTTTACGGTTAAAGAACCGATTAATTCGCCATTTGAAATAGAGTCCATCAAAAAGGAGGTCGTCGAGACCGCTGATGGCAAAACCTCCAGCTACGATATAGGAGAAAACTATAAAGTAGGGGTGGGCAAAAATTGACAGAAGCGTGTTCATGGAGATTATGCCAGTAGTGTACACCTATAAGGTTGATGACTAAAGTGGGGGAGGCTGTGCTAGGATAATGCTATGGCAAAAGGGTTTTGGGGAAAGTTGAGGAGACCGATCTTGGCATTGGCACCAATGGCGGATGTTACCGATGCAGCTTTTCGCCGGTTGATTGCTAAATACGGCAAACCAGATGTGATGTGGACGGAGTTTATTTCATGTGATGGTTTGTGTTCGCCAAAGGGCAGACAGGCTTTGTTGGCTAGTTTGAAATATGTTCCTGCGGAGCGTCCTATTGTTGCACAGATTTTCGGAGCAAGACCTGCGAATTTTTACCAATGTGCAAAATTGCTGAAAAAACTAAAATTTGATGGCATCGATATAAATATGGGATGTCCAGACAGAAAAGTAGAAAAACAAGGTGGAGGGGCAAAGCTAATGCTAAATCCCGTTCTTGCAAAAGAAATTATTCGGCAAACCAAACGGGGAGCGGGAGGATTACCTGTTTCTGTCAAAACCAGAATTGGCTACAACAAAAAAGATTTGGAAGGTTGGATAGGAAGTTTGATTGAAGCAGAGCCAGATGTTTTAATCATCCATGCTCGTACTCGGAAAGAGATGTCTAAAGTACCTGCAGACTGGAAGGCAATAAAAGAAGTCGTAGGTTTAGTGAAAAAGTCTAATAAAGATATTCTGGTAATCGGCAATGGCGATGTGAAGAATTTGGAAGATGCTAAGAAGAAAATAAAGCAATCTGGTGCGGATGGCACGATGGTTGGGCGGGGGATATTTGGGAATCCGTGGTTTTTTAATAAAAGAAAAAAGAAGGTTAGCTTGAAAGAAAAATTAAAGGTTTTAGTGGAACATGCCAGACTGTTTGAGAAGATCTTTGGTAAGAAGAACTTTGCCGTGATGAGGAAACATTTTAAAGCTTATATTGTAGGCTTTGATGGAGCGGTGAGTTTGCGGGGCAAGTTGATGCGAGCAAGTAATTCAAGAGAGGTGGTGAAGATTTTACAGGCAAAATATCCCAAAATTAGCTTCCAGAGATAGTTATTGCTATTACTTGGGAAGTGTGTATAATACCCTCGTTGGTAGGTTTTGTCGTTGTAGGTTTCGTTTTCCCTCATGTCTCTTTGGAGAAGGTGGGGAGTAGAAGGCCAGACGGGGTCACCCTACTCGTATATTATTCACAGATCCAAAGAAACATGGCTAAGAAATTGTTTGTTGGTGGACTTAGTTGGAATACAACTGAGGACACTTTGCGCGATGCTTTTGCGCAGCACGGAACCGTGGCTTCTGCCCAGATCATCTTCGACAAGATGTCTGGTCGGTCCAAGGGTTTTGGTTTTGTTGAGTTCGAGTCTGATGCAGAGGCGGATGCCGCTACTGCCGCTCTCAACGGAACTGAGCTTGATGGCAGAACCATTACCGTAAACGAAGCGCGTCCAATGGGTGAACGCCCACCACGTCGCGATTTTCGTCGGTAATTGACTGAAAGTCTATGAAATCCGCTCTGGAAGCAATTCTAGGGCGGGTTTTTAGTTGAAGAGAGTTAAAAATGGTAAAATATTGGTAGGGTCGATCTTTATACAATCAATTTGGACTTATCCGATATGTTAAATATTATTGCTTTAATTCTAGTTATCATCGGTGGTTTGAACTGGGGCTTGGTCGCTTTCCTGCAGTGGGATTTAGTAGCCAACCTGTTCGGCGGCGGTGATATGTTCGCCATGGTTCCTCGCATCATCTACGGCTTAGTCGGCTTGGCCGCTCTCTACATGCTGGTGACGATTGGAACCTGGTTGAAGAAATAGTCACGGTATTATTTAAAACGGCTCCGAGGGATCGGGGCCGTTTTGTTATATTAGTAGAGATGCAAGAAAGATTACAAAAGGTATTGGCACAGGCTGGGGTTGCTAGCCGCCGAAAGGCGGAGGAATATATTACCAAAGGTTTAGTGAGGGTAAATGGTAAGGTAGTCACCACATTAGGGACCAAATGCGATATCTCTAAAGATAAGGTTGAATACAACGGTAAATTGGTTAGTTTGGCTGAGCCAGTAATTTATGCATTTTACAAACCAGCGGGGGTAACCTCTACCATGAGTGATCCGTATGCGAAAAAGACTATCGCAGATTTTTTCAAAGGAAAAAGGGTGTATCCAGTGGGGAGGTTGGATAAATATAGTGAAGGGTTAATGTTGGTAACAAATGATGGGGATTTAGCTCTTACCTTAACCCATCCCAGGTATGAACATGAAAAGGAATATGAGGTTTTGTTGCAGGGCAGAAATGATGATAATATTTCCAAATTGGAACAGCGGTTTACAATTGACGGATATCGTACTCAGCCAATGAAGCTATTGGGGGTAAAACAGACAAAAGAGCGCCAATGGTTGGTTGGGCTGGTATTGAAAGAGGGAAGGAAAAGACAGATTAGAAAGGTTGCGGAGAAGTTGGGATACCAGGTGATTGACCTAAAGAGGGTAAGAATAGGGAAGCTTAAGCTGGAAGATCTTCAGCCGGGCCGGTGGAGAGAGGTTGGGAGGCAGGATATAATTTAGATGGTGCGGGCGTGTAGCTCAGTGGTAGAGCAGTCCCCTCATAAGGGATGGGTCGGAGGTTCGATCCCTTCCACGCCCACCACAAAAAAGATCACCCGGGGATGGATGCTCTTGGTTGCGGGGGTGAGATTCGAACTCACGACCTTCAGGTTATGAGCCTGACGAGCTAACCACTGCTCTACCCCGCGAGCCAATGTTAGCAACTCATTTTGTATCTGTCCACTCTCTTTATCCGACGTCGGGGAAATTAAAGATTAGCTGCCACCACTTTTCTGGGTTGGTGGGAGTGTGTTTGATGGTTGTTTCCTGGTCTTGGATATTTCCCTCGGTAAACCGTTCGATATCTTCATTGGGGACGATAAGCACCGATTCGCCAGGTTTTTGGTAGTTCAATTTTTCTCTTGCCTCCTTATCTTTGAATGCATCAGTTTGTCTGTAGGCGATGAGATTTTGCAGATACTTGTTTCTGAGTTTCAATTGGGCATTTTCTTCTCGGAGTTGTCCCAACTCCTTATCTATCTGGTAGTTTTGCCAAATTGCTTGAATTGTGGAAACAGCGATATATACAAGGAGAATGGCTCCGGTGGTCATTAAGAGTCTCGCACGCAATTCCTTGCCCTGCGGTAGTTTAATTTTTACAACTGACTTGTTCATATGCTTGGTGCCAGGGGTGAGGATCGAACTCACGACCAATGGCTTATGAGTCCACTGCTCTACCACTGAGCTACCCTGGCGGATCGTTATGCGGTACAGTATAGCTCCTGTTGGGGAGCACGACTTTAGTATAGTAGATTTGACGAGATGGAAAAGCAAGAACTAACAAAACTGGTTAGAAGAGAGCTGGGTAGGGTCGGAGTTGGCCTGGGAGATGTTTTAGTTGTGGCGGTGTCGGGTGGTCCAGATTCAATGGTGTTACTGGAACTGCTAAGGAAGGAAAAAGATCAAAGAATAGTGGTGGTGCATGTGAATCACGGACTGAGGAAAGAGGCGGATAAAGAAGAGAAGATAGTAGCTGGATATGCAAAGAAATACAAACTTGAATTTGTTTCACGGAAAGTTTCTTTGGGTAGTCGGAAGACGGGTATCGAAGAAAGAGCGCGAGATTTGCGCTATGCTGCGTTGCAAGATGTTGCAAGGGAATATGGAGCGAGGTGGATTGTAACAGCACATACAGCAGATGACCAAGTGGAGACAGTTATTGCAAATTGGTTGCGAGGGAGCGCAGTACGTGGGCTGGGAGGAATAAGGATGGTAAGCGGGAATATTGTGCGACCACTTCTAAATGTTTGGAAAAAAGAATTATTGGAATATGCCAAGAAGCATAAGCTAAGGTACGCTATAGACAGTAGCAACACGAATTTGCAATTTACACGTAATAGGATTCGTAGACAACTATTACCACAATTACGGAAGTTTAATTCCCATTTGGATATGCAGATATTACACAACAGTCGAATTTGGCAACAGGCAGACAATGCTCTTGGCCAATTAGCTGAAGAGTTTTTGCAAAAAGTTGGCGAAAGAACTAGAGCGGGGGTCGTGCTATCCATCTCCAAACTTAAGGAGTTATCTCCCTTGATGCAGGTAGAGGTTATTAAGGCAGCAATCCGAATGGCAGGAGGGGGATTAGTGGATTTGGAGAAGACTCATTTTGTCGAGGTAATGAAGCTAATTGCAAGTCCCAAGAAACAGGTTGCAAAAAGACGACTAGGAGGCGAATTGTTTGCTTCAAAGGCGTATGATAAGATTACGGTTAGTCAAAACTAGCCTATGCGCTCAAATTCCAACAGAAATTTAGGATATATCTTAGCTGTCATATTAGTGGCGGCTTTGGCGTACAGCCTGTTTGGGTATAGCAGTAAGCCCCCCCAGGAGGTGTCTTTGAGTGATGTAATCGAGAGGGTGGATGCTGGACGGGTGGAGAAGATTGTAATTCGGGGAGATATTCTTAGGATATACACCACTGATGGCAAGGAGCTCGTGTCACGTAAAGAGACGGGAGTGTCGCTTGGGGAAAGTGGGGTAGATATTACAAAGACGCAGGTAGAGGTGTTGGATAACCAGACTGCCGGTATTTGGGTAAGTCTCTTGGGTACGGTATTACCTTTCTTATTGGTTATCGGGTTTTTGTGGTTTATGCTTCGTCAGGCGCAGGGTAGTGGGAATCAGGCGCTTTCTTTTGGTAAATCACGGGCACGATTGATGGTGGGGACGAAGAATAAAATTACTTTTAAGGATGTGGCGGGAGAAGAGGAAGCGAAACAGGAGCTAATGGAAGTAGTGGAGTTTTTAAAATATCCGACTAAGTTTATTAATTTGGGTGCAAGAATTCCCAAAGGCGTTTTGTTGGTGGGGCCACCGGGAACGGGAAAAACCTTAATGGCAAAAGCAGTTGCGGGGGAGGCAAATGTTCCATTCTTTAATATTAGCGGTAGTGAATTTGTGGAAATGTTTGTTGGTGTAGGAGCTTCTCGGGTTCGCGACTTGTTTGCAAAAGCCAAGCGCAATGCTCCGGCAATTGTTTTTATTGACGAAATAGATGCGGTTGGTCGTCAGCGCGGTGCAGGATTGGGAGGAGGACATGATGAGCGAGAACAAACGCTCAACCAGATTTTGGTGGAGATGGACGGGTTTGAAACAGATACTAATGTAATTATTATTGCAGCTACTAACAGACCCGATGTGTTGGACCCCGCCCTACTTCGTCCCGGTCGTTTTGATAGAAGAGTGGCATTGGAGAGGCCAGATATAAAAGATAGGGAAGCGATTTTAGTGGTGCACACCAAGAATAAGCCATTGGATTCTACGGTAAACTTGAAAATAGTGGCTGCTAAGACTCCAGGTTTTGCTGGTGCTGATTTGCAAAATTTAGTAAATGAAGCGGCTATTTTGGCAGCGCGGAGAAATAAGAAAGTTATTAGTCAGCTGGAAATGGACGAGGCAATTGAAAAAATACTACTCGGACCCGAGCGCAAAAATAAGTTATTGTCCGAGAAAGAGCGGGAAATTACCGCCTACCACGAGGCGGGACATGCGGTAG
>JAKLDB010000022.1 GCA_022703745.1 Patescibacteria group bacterium
ACGCTTAGTACAAAATCCTATCATCTTGTACATGTCTTCTCTTTTTTCTTTGCCCGCCAAGCCACCGATTGCTACTGCCGGAATTCCCCCGGCAAGCTGTCTGTTTGCATCCCAGAGACTAATTCTACGAGCAAAGTAATTCAGACCACCCTGTACAATATAGTACAGGTGCTTATCCACAACTCCACGCGAAAGTTTGTGCCACCATGCAGTCATTATTGCCGACACTATAAATCTCCATTGCTGGGAATTTGTAGTATCGACCACATAGTCCAGAGGCATGATCATGTCCGATCCTTGCTCTCGTGCATTAACCACAACACTCCGCGGAGTAATCAGGTGTCTTTGGTTGTCGAAAGTAAATTCAACACCGTAGGAGAGAACACGTAACCGATCTCCCAAACTGACCATCTGAAATCCCCCAGAGTCTGTCATTACTGGCCCTTCCCACCCCACATCACGAGAATTAGCTCCATCACATTCCATCCAAAATGAGTTACGCAACATTGCAATATCAGTTGCCATAGTCAGATCGGACGGAGTAAAGCCCCACTTTTCCAAAGCGGGAGTAATGTTAAGCGTAATACTTGGGGTAGGTATCGACCCATGAGGAGTATGAATTACTCCAGCACGTGCCCTTCCATCTTTCGCCTGAATGTCAAACGACAAAGCCATGAGTAATACACCTCCTTTTATTGGCCTAATAGAACCCCCGCAGACTACCAAATAACCTTTTAATTATCAAGAACACAGGTAAAGCCCGCTATTGCTAGCGGGCTTTTTGAATAAAAGTCTTCTTCAGAATTAGACAAGTTCTACTTTGGCACCAGCTTCCTCAAGCTTCTTCTTGATTTCCTCAGCATCGGCCTTCTTCACATTTTCCTTCACCATCTTTGGCGCACCTTCAACCAAGTCTTTAGCTTCTTTCAAACCCAACTCAGTTACTTCCCGGACTGCCTTGATAACATTAATCTTGTTGGCTCCAGCATCAACTAAGTTGATATTGTATTCGCTCTTCTCTTCCGCAGCCGCAGCACCTGCACTAGCACCACCCGCAGCAGCAACTGCTACCGGAGCAGCACTTACACCGAACTTGTCTTCAAGCACTTTGACTAACTCGGCTAGTTCCAACACGGTCATTTCACTCACCATGTCCAAAACTTTCTTAGCCTTGTCACTCAACTTACTCGCATCTACTTTCTTCTCTTCGACCTTTGGTTCGGCCTTAGGGGCCTCTTCCACAGGAGCAGACGCCTCGACTGTCGCTTCCGCAACTTCTGGGGCCTGCTCTTCTGGAGTTGTATTTTCGTCTGCCATATCGTTCTCCTTACTTAGTAGCTATAGCTTTTATTACGTTATAAAACGACTGCAAATTGTAATTCAATCCGTAAACAAAATTAGAAATAGGCGCATTCATGCTTCCCACTACTCTTGCCATTAATTCTTCATAAGACGGCAAGCTTGCCAACTGCATAATCATATCCGCACCAACAATCTTTCCATCCAAGATTCCCAACGCAATATGCACTCTGTCATCACTCTTCTTTGCAAATTCATGTGCTAACTTGGAGACACTTACCTCGTCTTTCCCGCCCCAAACTAGACCATAGCTCTTTCCTGTTTTGGAAATAGATAGTCCATCGATACCCGCTTGTTTGGCAGCGATCTGCACTAGGGTTGGTTTTACTACGGTATACCGCATCCCCTTAGTTCTGGCTTCCTTACGGAAAGTATCCAAATCCACCATGGTCAGCTTATTGAAGTCCGTAACCACGCTATTCGCACTCCCTGAAAGAGCCTTGGTCAAATCATCAATTACGACTGCTTTCTGTTGTTTAGTCTTTGGCATATTGATTGGTATAAAAAACTGCTCTAGCCGAGCAGGTAGTCACAGCTCTATAAAAGCTGTCTTCTCCCTCTCGGCAGGACTTATTGTTTGCCTGCTGTCTCAAAAGGACAGAAGTATCTTACAAAACCCTATCCCAACCGTCAAGCCCTTTTGTATAATAGTGTCCTGGGGGCATGCTTGATGCTCCTTACAATCCAGTATTTAGGAGGTATCCGTGAAACGGGTAGAACCAAAAGTTTACCTGATCCAAGAACCGAAGATACTCCTTGATGGACTCACGGAGTATCTTGAAGAAACCGGCAACTTAGAGTTTCTAGAACTGATGGAAGAAGCAAGAGTTGCTGGAGTAAGCGATATCTTATCGCTGATCAGCTTCTCCGCCAAACTCTGCTACCGCTCCCTGAGTCTAGGCAAGAACGCTAACGTCACCCGCACTCGTTCGATTGCCGACAACATTGTTAGGACAATTGAGGAGGGACATGGTTCGGTCTTCGAACATGCCCAAATCACATTTATCCTGCGCGACGTATCCCGCGTACTAACACACGAATTAGTGCGCCACCGTGTCGGTGTTTGCTACTCTCAGGAATCGGGCAGATACTGTCGTATTCCCAAAGAGGGTCCAGGGATGTATCTACCATCCTGTATTGTTGAAAATCCGGAAGCTACAAGTATCTTCGAGCATATCGTTGATACCTGCACTGATGGTATTCAGAAACTTTACCAACTCTTCAACATTGATGATGGCAATTTTGCACTGAAGAAGATTCTGACTTCCGCCATTCGCAGAATCTCTCCGACCGGTATGGCCAATGACATTGTATTCAGTGTGAACTTGCGCGCATTGCGTCACATCATTAAGATGCGTACCAACCGTGCTGCCGAAGAAGAGATTCGTAAAGTCTTTGGTCAGATCGCCGATATCGTGGAGGAACGTTATCCACTACTTCTACACGGCGGAGTAAAAGAAATTGTAAACAATCTACCGGAATGGACCTTCCCAACCCAACCGCACCTTTAAGAATCACTGTACGTTAAGAGCCCGCTTTCGCGGGCTCTTACAATGTACGAAACTAGCGCCTTAAGGTTGAGGTTATGTGGTATATCTTCTCTTCATGAACCGGCAACCGAAGAGACTTAGCCACTTCAACCTGAATCCGTCTCGCCACGACCTCCGGCTCACAACTGCCATCAATCTGAATGATCTCAGGAAAGATGTCAGAGCGCTGAAAGAGTTTGAGATAGCCTTCCCGAACTCTCTCTTGAAATTGGAGTTTTTCGAACAACTCCAACTCTGAACGTGATCTTTCAATCCTCCGAAGCACCTCTTCGGCTGGAACATCCAACCAAAAAGCTTTGTCCGGCTTCAAGAAATCCTTATTCACGTTCCAGAGCTCGGAGAAGGAAACGCCATCTGCCATCCCATAAGCCAGGGATGAATAATAGTATCTAACACACAATACTATACGTCCCTCGCGCAGATGATGCTTAATTTCCTTTTGGTGTCGACGACGATCTTCTGCATACCAGAAACACTGCAGTTCTCTCGCCGACGGCTTGGCTATCTCCTTACGAAGAATCTGTCTGATCACACCCCCCTCTTGAGTATCTCTGGGCTCTTTGGTTAGCCATACAAGATGGCAATAACCACTGTTTTCGAGATACTCATCTAGAAGCCGAGCCTGAACATCCTTACCAGACCCGTCCCCTCCATCGATCACGAAAAACGCAGATCTTCTTCTGTGAGGCATCTTCCTCACCCCCTTTTCCATGAATTTTTAAGAATACTGAAACCCCGCCCCCTTAGTTGGCCGGTTGTTTCTTGGCTCCATTATATCACCCAACTAAAAGACAGCCCTACCTGTAGAGTAGAGCTGTCTAGAATGTTGAATTTTAAATGATTCTAAATCGTACCCAAGTCGACTCTAATCCCCGGCCCCATAGTCGAAGCCACACTCATTCTTTTAATATAAGTTCCCTTAGAGGTCACTGGTTTCGCTGCTTGAATTGCATTTACAATTGCCTTGAAGTTATTCATCAGATCCTCTGTCTTAAAGGAAACCTTACCAAATCCCAAATGGATAATCGCATCTTTGTCCAAACGGAATTCAACTTTTCCTTTCTTAAACTCTTCCACCGCCTTTGCCACATCTGCTGTCACCGTTCCAGACTTTGGATTAGGCATTAATCCTTTGGTACCAAGAGTTTGTCCTAGTTTTCCTACCTGAGGCATGACTGCTGGTGTGGCAATAACTAAGTCGAAATCCATCCAGCCTTCCTGAATCTTTTTAATCATCTCTTCCAGTCCTGCATGTTCTGCTCCTGCAGCTTTCGCCTTCTTTGCATCTGCTTCTTCTGCCAGAACCAAGATTTTTTTCGTCTTTCCCGTTCCCGCAGGAAGACTTACTGTTCCTCGAATATTTTGCTCTGGCTTCTTTGGATCTAGTCCCATCTGCACATGTAGTTCTACAGTTGCATCAAATTTGCTTGGAGAAGTCTCCTGTGCCAAAACAACTGCCTCACTAGCTGGATACATCTTTCCCTTTTCCACCTTCGGTAAAACAGCCAGATATTTCTTGCCATGTCCGAACTTCTGTACTTTAGGCTTCTTCTCTTTTTTTAGAGCACTAGAAACCTTCTCTGTCTTCTTTACTGCCTTCTTAGCAGTCACTTTCTTCTCTACCATTTCACTTCTCCTTTATGCGGTACAAACGCTCTTAAGCTCCCGCCTCTTAGGGAATATATTTTTACTTCTCTACTTCAACCCCCATATTTCTTGCAGTTCCTTCAATAATCTTCATCGCTCCTTCAAT
Organism: Patescibacteria group bacterium; assembly: GCA_022703745.1. Taxonomy (GTDB): domain Bacteria; phylum Patescibacteriota; class Kazan-3B-28; order Kazan-3B-28; family Kazan-3B-28; genus JAKLDB01. The sequence continues at coordinate 4,663 of JAKLDB010000022.1, forward strand.
GTCTACTGCATTCATGTCTGGCATTTTCTTTTCTGCAATCTCTCTGACCTGAGCTTTGGTTAGTTTACCGACCTTCTCTTTGTTTGGAACCTTAGCGCCTTTGTCTATCCCCAATGCTTTTTTAATAAACTCAGATGCTGGTGGTTGTTTTAGAATAAAGTCAAAGGAACGATCTTCATAAATCGTTACCACAGCTGGAATTACATTACCCATTAAAGCTCTAGTCGCCTCATTGTACTGGTTGCAAAAATCCATGATTGCAACACCATGGGGTCCTAAAGCCGTACCCACTGGAGGAGCGGGATTAGCTTTACCAGCTTCTATCTGAAGCTTTACGACTGCTTTGACTTTCTTTGCCATAACAAGGGATATTATTACCACAAAACCAACCCCCGTCAAGAGAACCCTTCTGGAGCCGCCTGTCGGATTTGGACCGACGACCTTCACTTTACAAAAGTGCTGCTCTACCAGCTGAGCTAAGGCGGCAATGGTGCCGGGACTAGGATTCGAACCTAGGAAGGCGTGAGCCAACAGATTTACAGTCTGCTCCCGTTGACCGCTTGGGTATCCCGGCACAAAACAAATTTATTCAATTCAACCTGGAGCCGACGACCGGGATTGAACCGGTGACCCCCTCCTTCATATTGCTTCGCTTTTACTTGAACCTTATAGCGAAGATTAGACTGTATATCAGGCATATCCATATCGGACTTAGCCTCTCTTGGCAGTCGTTCGGGCGATAATTCGCCACGGTCTCAACCTGTGTTTCGGTCTTTAACCGTTATTCGAGAGTGCGTTACAGCATTTCTCCTGTAACGGGCAAATTTTTACCATGGAGGTGCTCTACCAGCTGAGCTACGTCGGCAAATACGCTAACTACTTTAGCATACCCACTAAAATGTCGCGTAATTTCTTATTGTTAAAGTAAACTGTAACTACCCCATATTCCGATTTTTTCCGATAAGTACCTTTTCCTTGTGATGGACTTACCACAATCGTCGGTAAAAACTGTTCTCTTGTGATATTCAATTCTTTTAACCAATAGGCAACAGCGTTTTCTGGATTAATATCTTCGAAAATCTGCAAACCGTATCTAATTCTACCCTCAGATACTCCACAAATTTCAATCAAGAACTTAATAAATTTTCGTAATAGAGCTGGATCAGTATTCCCTAGTCGCACTGCGGTTGGATTGGCTTTCGTTCCTTCTCCCCAATACAGACCAAGCCCCCAACCCAACAATTCAGCTTCGGCAGTCGTTTGAGGTGTTTTGAAGCAAAATGGATCGCCGTTGGGATTGTGCTTGAGATAAACTGCATCACTTCTGCTTCTCCTACTAATGTGCTGCTTGTCGAGATGCCACTGAACCTTGTGAACCGACCAGTTATTTTGTTTTGCAATCTCTGCCATCGACATCCCTGCCTTATACATCATCCCAATTTTATCGACAGCTTCCCCCATAATCCCATTACTTTAATTTCTCTTCCGCTTGTTTTAAAAGTTCTTTTGTCTGTTCGTCTCTCGGATCTAGAATAATTGCTTTCTCATATGCATCTGCTGCTTTCCTATATTTCTTGGTCATAAAGTAGGCTAGACCTAAGTTCACTAATCTAGATGGAACCTTATCGTTGATTGCTATAGACTTCTCATATGCTTCTATTGCTTCATCGTAATCTTCCATCTGGTAATAGAGCAGACCAAGATTGTTGTAGAAAGTATCATTCTCCGACTCTAGCTTCAATGCCTGTTTTAGCGCAGACTTTGCATCCTTGAAGTTCTTGTCTTGCAGATATATGAGACCTAGCTTGTTGTACAGAGCAGCAGCATCTGGTTCTTTGGCTAAGATTTTCAAATACATACTTTCCGCTTTCTTCAGCTCACCTTTTTCAAAGTATTCATCCGCCTGTTCTCGCGGTGTTTTCTCCCTGTCCTCATCATTGATTACCCCATCCTTATTCCTATCTGTCATTGCCAAATCTACCGGCAATTTCCGCAAGATCATGATAAGCACTAGAACCGTTGCTAAAAATACAATTATCTCCCACATAAAAATAACCCCTTAGTTAGACGCAAATAGTATATCAGAAAGGGAGTTCCAGTCCAGCAAATCTGATAAATAAAATGACCGCCCTGCTGTACGACAGGACGGCCAAGTTGGAATCGTGAACTTAAAAGGTGCAAGAGAAAAGCTCGGGAGGAAGTTTGAGATCCCAGTAGGCAAGCCGCGCCCGATTGAGCTCCGAATGGGAAAACAATTCCATCATCCGAAACAACTCTACAATCAGAGGTTCGGACTCCTTTTGAAAGAACTTTTCAAAGCCCTTCCAATGAAGAAAAAGAACGGGCATAGGTCCCTCGTCTTGCAACAAACCCCTTGCCGGCAATCCATCCGCCAAGCGGTCGGCTTGAGGATTTGTGTAGAGTTGATACACCACGCCTTGAATCACCCCGTGCGGAGATGTTTCTACGATCAGGTTCAAGCCTTTGATATTGCCCAAGACACGATGAACCTCTTCTCGAGTAAGTTGCCGTCTGACCTCCATCCTGGTTTCCTTACCAGTCGTTCCGTAGTGCGGATTTGGAATACCCGACGGTCCCACTCCCGTCAAAGTGGCAGTCGTGAATAAATGCTCCTGCCGACTGATAGTCTGCTTATCCAGATGCTTAAGCCACTCAATCTCTTCCCGATATTTCTTGGCCGTACAACCAAGTTTTTGTAGCTCCTCTGGTGGATTACCACGGTATCGAATTTCCACCATTCACCTCACCTCCAAATCAAGGAACATTTCTTCAATGCCCCCATGGATTTACCGCTCCCAATCTATCACATTTCCTACAAAGCCAACAGAAGTGTGTCTATAGCCCCTCTTAGATTCACATTGTCTCGTATCTGTTCTATTGCATCTCCCATCTGCTTAAGGCCTCTAGCTGCTTTTTTCTCCGGTAGCATATCTCGATACACCAACATTCCTGTATGGATAAAGTTTATTGCATCCTCTCT
>JAKLDB010000023.1 GCA_022703745.1 Patescibacteria group bacterium
AGAAAACTAGAAAAACCAAGAAAGCATCCTAAATATTTGCCAAATACAACAGCTCTGCCTCTATGGTAGGGCTGTTTTTGTGCCACAATAAGGTAGATGAATATGAAACCATTCCAAGAAGAGTACGAGAAGATCCAGCAGCAGCTGGAGGATTTGTCATCTCTCTCCCCGGCCGAGCAGGGAAAGCTATTCAAGCGACAGGGGGAATTAAAAGAGATTTTAGATATGGCTTCTCGTTTAGAGAAGTTGAAAAAAGAGATTACGGAGCATCGGCAGACAGTTAAAGACGGAGGTGAGTTGTCCGAACTAGCAGCAGAAGAATTGCCCAGGCTAGAAGAGGAACAGGAACATCTCCAGAATAAATTGCAGGAATTGACTATCCCCAAAGACCCAGCAGATGCAGGAGATGCAATTGTAGAAATTAGAGCTGGAGCTGGAGGAGATGAGGCATCTATTTTCGGAGGAGATTTGTTTAGAATGTACACTCGTTTTGCAGAAAAAAAGGGGTGGAAAGTAGAACTACTAAACAGTAGTGAAAATGAAAGTGATGGATTCAAAGAAGTAACTTTCCAAATCTCTGGTACGGGAGTGTTTGGGCAATTGAAATGGGAAAGTGGAGTACACCGGGTACAGCGAGTTCCGGTAACAGAAGCTAAAGGTAGAGTGCATACATCTACTGCTACTGTTGCCGTACTACCAGTAGTAGAGGAATCTGAGATAGAGATCCGTCCAGAAGATTTGCGTATAGATGTATTTCGTTCAGGAGGACATGGCGGACAAAGCGTAAACACTACCGATTCGGCAGTAAGAATAACTCATCTTCCAACTGGAATTACTGCTACCTGCCAAGATGAGAAATCTCAAACAAAAAATAAGTTGAAGGCAATGGGTGTATTACGAGCACGGCTTTTAGACAAACAGCAACAGGAGAAGCAACAAGAACGTGGAGATGCCCGTCGTCAGCAAATTGGGACTGGAGACCGAAGTGAAAAGATTAGGACGTACAATTTCCCACAAGACAGAATTACTGACCACAGGATAAATGAGAGTTGGCACAACATTGCAAGTATCCTAGAGGGAGATCTGTTCCCTATCATTGATGCTCTCCACCAAGCGGCTATTAAACAAGCAACTGAAAATGCCTGAATTGTTGACCTTAGGCCAAGCGTTTAAGTGGGGGCAAGAAAAACTGAAGCCAAGCAAGACAGCTGCTCTAGATGCGCGGGTAATTTTGGCAAATCTACTTCAATGCTCCACAGCTTCTTTGCTGAATGAACCACAGAAAAAGATGTCTGGACGTATAAACAAAATGTACAAACGAGCAATTAGCCAACGCAAACGGAGTGTACCGGTAGCGTATATAACGGGAGAGAAGGAATTTTATGGCATCACATTAAAAGTAAACTCTCATGTCCTGATCCCTCGTCCAACTAGTGAAGCAATAGTGGAGACGACAATTAGCTTATCTAAAAAATTAGGGATAAAAAACATCTATGAGATAGGAACAGGTAGTGGGGCAATTGCCATTGCTTTGGCTGTTAGTTTGCCGGAGGTAAAAATATTTGCTAGCGATATTTCTTCTAAAGCACTTACCGTAGCGAAGGAAAATATAAGGAAAAAAAGATTGAGTAAGCAGATAAAATTAGTGCGAGCTAATCTTGGAGAACACATCAAAGAACCTGCTTTGGTGGTAGCCAATCTGCCATATCTTTCGGAAAAATTAAGAAATAAAAAAGATTTGGCATTCGAGCCAGCAATGGCGTTATTTGCAGATGGAGACGGACTTGGATTGTACAAAAAAATGTTTTCCAACCTGCCATTTGTTGCGGTAGTAATTGAACTTGGAGAAAGGCAATATTCCCAAATGGCTAAGTGGTTGAAACAAAAATTTCCCAAAGCAAAGATATCTCCAGTACGAGATTTGGACAAAACAATTTGTGGCCTAGTAATTATTTCCTAGCATCTAGCGCACGGTTGACTAGGCTATCCGCATGGGCATTACGCTCACGACGGATATGAATAAAGACAACCTGCTTGAATGTGGAGGATAGTTTTTGAGCTTTGGCAAAGAGAGGTTTTAGGTGCTCGTCTTTTACTCGGTATTCCCCATTCATTTGCTTTACCACCAGTTCGCTATCCAAAAATGCTCTCAAAGAAACTTGAGATGGATGAGCTAACTTAGACACCTGTTCGAGTCCCGCAATGAGAGCCTTGTATTCGGCTTGGTTATTAGTCGCCTCACCCAGATAGCGGATGAATTCTTTGACTACCTGGCCGGTACCATCCATTACTACAACCCCCAGAGCTGCTGGCCCGGGATTGCCTCTGGCACCGCCATCGGTATATATGGAGAATTGTGTCATATGTTCATTGTGGCGGGAGCGACGGGGCTCGAACCCGCGACCTCCTCCGTGACAGGGAGGCGCTCTAACCAGCTGAGCTACGCCCCCACAAGAACGAAGTTATTTTAGTATATCAATGAAAATAGTACCAGCGTTTTTAGGATCGTAGTTTAGACGATATTGACCGGCCTTGGTAAGGATAATTTGAATCTCTTGCATATCAGGATCTTTGGGGTTGGTCACAATCACTTCTTGGATAGGACTTTTGGGTACCAATTGTCTGGAAATACGGCTAATGTCTGCTGGAGATAACTCATCTGAAATTTTGGTATCTGTTAGATTAATCTTAAGACTAGTACTCTGACCACTAGTAGTGTTAACAGTCATATTAGTAGCGGGAGTGTTGATACCTTCTACTGCACTGCTTCGGTTGAGATGTGTATAGATTGCTACTGTGTCGTATTTGTCATGTCGTAGAACTTGGATGTCGGTAAGAAGATGAAAGCCCCCTTCTTGTCCAATAACTTGAGGCTGATTAGAAAAACCTTCGGGTAAAGAAGATGGTTTGATTAAGGATACCAGGCTATAGGTGGCCAGGAATAAAGCGATAAGAACTATCCCTAGAAAGATTTGCCAAAATATTTTCATTCTCGTTTTTGCTTAATAAAGTCTATAAGTTCATTCGCGGTAACGGGTTTATCGTTTGAAGCAGCTTTGACTAGGCGGGTAATCTCTTCTTGCAATCCAGCTGGATCTCCGACTTGTTTGAGAGCAATCTCCCCTGCTCCAGCAGACTGGACAACAATAGTACCAAAGTTGAACATGGTTGCTGCAATACCAGTAACTGCATGAGTAATGTTTTGGACTTTATCTAATTCTAGTTCCGATACTTTGCGACTGAATAGTCCACGTTGATCGACATCGATAATACGCTCGCTGGTGATGATGAATCGATCACGATACCAATTGATATACCGATAAAGCATGAAGCCAATCCAGAAGACCAACCAAGTGTAATACAGCAAAGTAGTAAGCCCGTAGCTAAAGATCCATTTCATCCAATGAAGTGAGATAGGGATGATTAATGACAATAGAATAATAGTTATTGCCTGGATAATAGGCAGGGCAACAAAATACCAATGATGAAATAGAACGAGCTCTATCTTCTCACCTTCTCGTTGACCGATAAACTCGGGAACAAATTCTTCGGGGTTAGCCATAAGGAAACAGTCTCTCTATAATGAATGTATGACGAAAAGATCACGGAAATCAGAACGGCTGGTTTGGATAATCTTATTGATAGTCCTTGCCATTAGTCTTATTCTACCCTATACAATAAGCTCGTTCTATTAGATTAGTCCCTGTAGTTTAATGGATAGAACAAGGCACTCCTAACGCCTAAATCGAGGTTCGATTCCTCGCAGGGGCACCAGATACAATTTTTATCGGGGCGTGGCCTAGTTGGTCTAGGGCGCAAGGCTGGGGGTCTTGAGATCGGGAGTTCGAATCTCCCCGCCCCGACCAGAAGAATATCTCGAAGTAATTCGGGCTTATTTTTATACATGGGTTGACAGATCTGATCTCGGGGACTAAACTCGCGGAGGTTGGCTTCAACCGAACCCATATTATTTGGAGGTGCGGCGATGAGGCAATTGCACATTATAAGTTGTTGTTGTGAGGGGGCAAAAGAAATTTTACATAGGATTCGTTTAAGATCTTTTGTCCCCCACTCTAGCTCTAAGCTACTAAAAGAGGAAGCTAGAATTAGAAGTAGCAAGGAACAGTATTGCTCACTAGTGCAAAAAAGTTTGGAAAGGCTCCAAGAAGACTATCCTGGTGCCAAACCCAAACTTGCTAAACTAGCAGAGGCAATACAAAGGGACTTTGAACGAGCATCTGACAGGAAAACCGCTCAGAGGTCTCTTGAGTGGCAAGTCAGACAATTGGGATGCAAAAATATCCCACCCCAGCTTTTGAGGATAGTGCAGCAGAGGCTGGGGGTGTTCCCCTAACTTGTTCACGCAACATTAAGTGCCATCTTGTTTTTCAGCAGGGTGGCACTTTCCGTATCTGTCGTATAATTAGACCTGTTAACGTTTGCGAGTGTGGTTCAGTGGTAGAACGCGACCTTCCCAAGGTTGAAGCGGGAGTTCGATTCTCCTCACTCGCTCCACAATTAAAAGACACCACTAGTTTGTCCCGCGTAGCATCTTGGTTCCGAGCAACCAAGTGGGTTCTCACACCCCACCCCCACGGGGGCGAGAAATATTGAGATCCCGTATCTAAAGTTTGTTAGCCAAAATTACGGAGACAAATCAATGGTGCTACTTTTATTTTACACCATAGTTATCTTCCGATTTTTTAGACGGTGGATAAAAGTCAGAACGGGAGAGTACTAGAGCCAACAATCCATTGCAAAACGGCAATTACTGGTTCTAGCAGTAGATAAATTAGATTGGTGTTAAATAGCCTATCCGAAAAAATCAGCAGTAGAAGCGCAATTGGGCCAAATTGCTCAAGTCGTAAAATTGTCTCTTGACTAACATTGAAACTATCTAAAATTAGATACAAAATCTTAGAACCATCTAATGGTGGAATTGGGATTAAGTTGAACGCAGCAAGAAAAATATTTAGTGTTACCATGACTGCCAAGAAGGTATATATTTGGCCGGTTGGTAGACTTTGATTTTCGATGAGATAGATTCTTCCAGGTATTGCGAATAGAATTGCGAGCAACATATTGGAAAGAGGACCACTGATTGCAATCAGTACTTCATTAAAACGACTACGGCCGAGACGGGCTGGATTATATGGAACTGGCTTCCCCCACCCAAAACCTACTAGGAGGATCATAATGGTGCCCATTGGGTCTAGATGGGCTAATGGATTGAGGGTTAGTCGACCAAGATTCTTGGCAGTTGGATCCCCTAGTCGGTTGGCTATCCAGGCATGAGAAAATTCATGGAAAGTAATCGCCACTACTAAAGCGACTATCAGGAAGATTGCGATATCAATACTTTGGAAGGCAGATAGCAACATAAAAATCTTGTCCTAAATTACTTTTTTTGCTAACCTTGGTAGGTCATTAACCTATCCAATTATGTCTAAGATTTGCTATATCTGCAACAAGCAGGCTACATCGGGCAACAACGTTAGTCATTCCAAACGCCGTACCAAGCGGACTTTTGGTGCAAACTTGGTGGCTACAAAGATAGCTGGCAAGAATGTACTAGTTTGCGCAAGGTGTTTGAAGACTTTAACGAAGCCAGCAACTAAAAAGAAAGTTGCTAAGAAGTAAAAGGTCTCTATCTAGATTACTGTTTTATCTTTTTGACTTAGCTATACTAACAGTGTAGCCTAGCTCTTGGATTTGCCGATGTAGCTCAGCTGGTAGAGCAATACTTTCGTAAAGTAGAGGTCGTGGGTTCGACTCCCACCATCGGCTCCACGGGGTGTAGCGCAGGAGTAGCGCGCGTCGTTCGGGACGACGAGGTCGCAGGTGCGAATCCTGTCACCCCGACCAGAATAGAAAGTGTCCTGCCGTAGATGCAGAACACTTTTAGGGTACTTTCTCTTCATGGTCTTCCTCGCCGCGGGAACCGCTGACCAATTTTTTGGTCTTTTTCTCTCCTCGCCAATTCCGCAGCGTTCGTTTTCTTTTGCTTTTTCTTTCTTTTTTCCCGTTTTCCACGATCCTTCTCGTGACTCATGGCAATCACCTCCTCGATAAAAGTACAGGTACCTGCAGACTACACTCCAGTAGGTGGAATGTCTAGCAATTTGTTATTTCTCGTTGGATGAGATCGGTTGCTTCAGAAACAATTTTTTCTAACTTACCGTCGTAGTTAATGATCCGATGGGTAAAATATGGAGCTTCGGCAATTTCCTTTCGAGCAATTTTTAGACGGCTAAGAATTTCCTCTTTGGGTAGGTTACGTGCTTCTAGACGCTTACGGAGGGTATCGAAGGCGCTGGGAGTAATGAAGATTGTACAAGCTTCGGGATATTGTTCTTTTAGGAATATGGCTCCTTGGACGTCCACTACCCAGAGTGGAAACTTGCCAGACTTTACTAGTTTTTCCACATCTTTCTTTTGGCTTCCGTAGTAGTGGTTGTTGTAGGTAGCCCATTCAAACATTTGGTTTTTTGCTATCAGCTGTTGGAATTTTTTTGGGGTAATAAAATGATACTCCCTGCCATCTCTTTCTCCCTTGCGCATAGTCCTGGTAGTGGTGGTAATTACTTTTGCTAAGGGAAGTTTGGCCTTAAGAAGTTCACGGGCAAGTGTAGTTTTGCCTACAGCAGAAGGACCGGTGATAACAAAAAATTTATCTAATTCCATGTAGAAATTTATCCAAATCTTGGGCTAGAGGAGAGGTGAATTTACGTATTTTTCCATCTTTATCCGTGAAGGAAATTTGGTGAGCATGGAGAAATTGACGCGGTGCGGAATCTGGTTTTCCATAAGTTTTGTCACCTACAACTGGAAATCCCAGACTGCTAAAATGTACACGTAGCTGATGCGTCCTCCCTGTTTTTGGATAGGCAGAGAGATATGTGTAGTGAGAATAATATTTTTTTACTTGGTAGATAGTTTCCGCCAAACGCCCTCCTGAAGCAGGCTCAAATCTAGTTCGCTTGGAGATATGACGGGATAAGGGAATTTGGATTGATCCTTTTTCGGGACTCAATTTGCCATGCACTAGAACTAAATATTCTTTTGTAATTTCATGCTTTTTGAATAGTTGTTTGAGGTATTCAAATGTTGATTTTGTTTTAGCAACTAATAGTAGTCCGGAGGTGTCTTTGTCTAAACGGTGCAACAAACCGAACCTTTCTTGGGCGAGTGGTGAACGAGGTAAGTGTTTTTTTATCCAGTCCACCAGAGTGGGGCCGGTGTGGCCTGCGCCTTCGTGCACTACAAGACCAGCTGGTTTGTCTAGCACGAGAAGATTGGTGTCTTCGAAGATTATTTTTGGTTCCATGATGTTCGCATTAGCATTCCTATAGCGATAACAATACCGGTAGTAATTAGGATGTCTGGCAGGTTGATAAAACTAAGATTTCCTAAGCGCCAGTAATCTGATACCCCACCAGAAAGAAGAGCGCGGTCCAACACATTACTTGCTCCCCCACCGACAACTAGTCCGAGTGCTAGAGCCCAAATGGTTCCCAGTTTCTTTTGGGAATAGAAGAGGTAGATCATTGCCACAAGAAATACTAGCATTACTGCGAAGATAACTGGAATGGGTAACATGATGTTAAATGCCAATCCAAAGTTTGTAGTACTACCAGGAGT
>JAKLDB010000024.1 GCA_022703745.1 Patescibacteria group bacterium
CGCCGCGCCCTTTCTTGGCCTGCCTTGGGCTCAAAAAGTTAATGGAGGTATTTAACTTGGGGTGTACCCCAAGATCATTTTTGCGTCCTCGGTACTAACTAGAAATTTGGGGCGGTCAAAGATAGCATGATACATCGTCTCTCCGTCTGGGAACGAAACTATGAAGTTATACTTAGCCTTGTCTATGACAACTTCAGCTCCACCGGCCTCCGCTTTATCGGTAGCGGATATAAGGTAAGCATTTGGATATTTCTTAAAAAACTCCTTTGTCTTTTCGCTTGTATAAATCATAAGATCGCGAATATACACCAAAATCAGCTCCGAATAATTTTTCCCACTAAGACTTTTGTCTATTCTGCTGGGGTCGAAGTCTCGAATTTCTAGATTCTCTTGTTGCATCCGTTCAAAATCAAAATGTTCTTTAATTTGGAAATCGTACGAGTAATGATTCGGAGTCAGTTGAAGCTGCTTTTCAGTCATAACTTCAGCGGGAGCCTCCTTAGGTGCAATCATAATCGCCGTATCACAAGATGTCTCTTTCCGAGGCACTACCAAAAAGAGATCGCCCCCATCCTTAAACCTTGTTTCGAGATACTTTAGAAATATTGTCGTAATAAAAAGCTCTTTGACCTTTTGGCCGTTAATAGTTTTTCCGGCCATATCTACTTGGTCGTGGTCAGTGAGAGTAAAAATTGCATCAGTTAAGTTTTGAGCAGTAGCTTCGATGGCAACTACACCCTGACTTCTTGCTCTATATTGTAAAGCTGCCCGAAAGATTTCATCCCAAACTTCTTGGGCTGAACCCTCATTATCGAGCTTATAGTTGAATACAATCTGCCATTCAGTTTTCACTTGTTTATAGTTAGATCTTATCCTATTGGATTAGTTTGGTTCTCCGCCAACACTCTATTGGCAAGAGAATTTAACTCAAGCGCACCCCTAGTGGTCTGGCACTCATCCAAAAATCCTAGGATACATTTAGACAGTAACTTGCGCCCTTTAGGTGAAAGTTTGTCTGTAACAACTTTGTACATCATACCCAAAGTAACCGGGAGCAGAATGATGTCATAGCCAAGTGACATGTAGAACCAGTCATAGAGGTGACCACTAGCTTCAGAAATGTAAAAATCATATTTAGCCAAAGTTCTCCCTCGATACACCTCAACTTTATAATCTAGAGGCGGCAATCCAAAAGGAGCCGTGGGGAGATTATATCCAGAAGAGAAAGTACTGACGATAGCCTCCCTTTCTGTTTCCGACACGGCATGTTTAGTAACCTCGGTGTAGAGCAAAAATGGTAAAAGAGGGTTTTCGTCACTACGGGTTACTGAATCGTTTAAAACTCCAGCCACTGTTCCTTTCTGTCTGTCATCGGCTATTAGAAAATAGCGAGCTAGAAATAAAATAAATGATGCGACAAGAAGGTTGTCGTCAACCTCTCTAGATGTCTTAATTTCGAGATAACAATCGCCCATCCGGCCGGATGGATTTGTTGAGTATTTCCAACACCACTCAATGAGGTTGTTCTTGTGTCGAGAAAGATTGGACAAGCCCACGATGGGCGCAAGAAGTAGGGCTAAAATATTTTTCACTAGAGCTCCCATAATTAGTTTTCTATTTGAGTATGATATCCTTTTCGCACCATTTTTATAATCATATGGCGTATTCGAAATAAATGAATTGCATCGTTAGTCGCATAGAACCATAGTATTAGACCTGGCCACATGGTTATTGTCTCGCTGTTAGCATTGGCTAACAGATACAACACAAACAGAATAATACCCTTAACCACAGACCCATTAAGAATCTGATACCAACCCACAAAGAAAGTAGATGTTAATACTGGGCCAAGATACTGCCAAAAGGAAGGTAGGATCTCGGTTTGTTCTTTTGTAAGATTAAGTTCTTTTATCTTGCGACGGTCATAAAAGTGTGCCCATCCTGCCCAGATAGTCACAATAAACACCTCAAGCCCAATCAATATCAGTAATCTATTTAAGTCACTCATGAATAGATATTTATAATTCTATCTCTGGCCACGACTTTCGGGCAGCCTTAAAGGGTATCTCATGCGGTGGGAGAGTTTTTAAGTATTCGAATACATCCTTATCCCAAACCATAACCCGCAGTCTCGTTAGCAACGGTGATATTAAACGAGTAAGCAAGTGCTTTCGGGATAATGACCAAACAATGAATACAGATTCGTGCTCTCTTTTCTCTTGGAACGCTCTCCATAGATTCAAAAAGTCTGCTCGGTTTACAATTGCTCCCGAAGCCACACCTTCCCAAGCATCCGATTCTAAGCCAATTGTTGCGTAAGGAGTAAATTTATCACCTATCTCGACTACCTGATCATCCTCAACCTTAGCGGCTAAGGGAGTCAGACGCGTTACACGACAAACTCGCTCTTCAACGATTTTCCAATCGCCATCTCGAAGCAGGAATAAATCGTTTTCTTCGGTAGCCATACTTATTTGATGAAATAGTCTATTTTTTTACCGTACAATTTAGCAAATACCTGAAGCTCAACAATATCTACCCTCTGTTGTCCAGATTCCACATTGGAAATATGGGATTGAGGACGGTCTAGTTTCTTAGCTACCTGAACTTGTGTTAGACCTGCTTCGAGTCGAGCTTGCCGGAGGCGTTCGACAAAGTAAGCGTACTCTTTTGTATGAATAGACTTAACCATATGGTATCAGCATGTATCCAAATTTTCAATATCCAAACTTTAGATATTTATAGTATAATCAAGTTAAATACCTCCATTAACTTTTTGAGCCCAAGGCAGGCCAAGAAAGGGCGCGGCGGGATTCCTCCCCCCACCCCTCCTTCCCGCCGCGCAGAGAGGGTTACGCCGAGCGGAGCGAGGCGTTTCCTTAGTCAGGGTTCTGCTGGAAGTGAGTTCGAACTTTTTCGTAAAGACACCACCAAAGACAATTAGTTGTATTTTTTCCTTCCAAGAGTATACTGTTGGCATCTTACTGGGGGCAGATGCTCTTTACTGTTACTGTCTTGAAGGAGGCAAAAATCATGACTGTCAGAGACGTTGGTGGGCTAGCGTTGGTTTTCGGTGGACTTGTATTAATCGGATTCGGCATCTGGATAAGCAAATCAGCGACTCCCCTGTGGGGACTACTCCCGCTCTTTTGGTTTATCCAGGACTTTAGATGGACGAAGGAATAGCCACCGGGACCAACAGAGCCCAACATTGAGCGCTAGTTATTCAACTAGCGCTCATTTAGTATACAAAAAGAAATCCCAACACCAGTCGGAATCTCATAATCTCTTACAACCAGAAAGTACTTAGAGAACTTAATTGCGCACAAACTATTCTGCCTAACAGCGAGAACGGTTTAGGCGCAACGACCATGTTCTAATGAAGAACTGCAACAAGACTTTCATCTTGTCAGTGATCTCCCTAGAAAGGAGGTATTCCATCCCCACCTTCCGGTAGGGATACCTTGTTACGACTTCACCCCGATCATGAGCTCCACCTTAGGCCCTCTTGCGAGAGATTTCGGGTGTTTCTCACTTTCTTGGTGTGACGGGCGGTGTGTACAAGACCCGAGAACGTATTCACCGCAACATGGCTGATCTGCGGTTACTAGCGATTCCGGCTTCATGGGGTCGAGTTGCAGACCCCAATCCGAACTGGGGGTAGTTTTGTTGGGTTTGGCTCCGCCTTGCGGCTTAGCGTCCCATTGTGACCTACCCATTGTAGCACGTGTGTCGCCCAAGATATAAAGGCCACGCTGATTTGACGTCATCCCCACCTTCCTCCGTGTTAACCACGGCAGTCTCGCCAGACACTTGTAACTGGCAATAGGGGTTGCGCTCGTTATCCGACTTAACGGTACATTTCACAACACGAGCTGACGACAACCGTGCAGCACCTGTCTCTGCTGTCTTGCGAGGGGCTCTATTTCTAGTGCCTTTCAGCAGGATGTCAAATCTTGGTGAGGTGCCCGGCTTACCATCCAATTAAACCACATGCTCCACCGCTTGTGCGGGTCCCCGTCAATTCCTTTGAGTTTTAGTCTTGCGACCGTACTCCCCAGGCGGGATACTTAACGCGTTAGCTTCGTCACTGGGGGGGTCGAAGCCACCAATGACTAGTATCCATCGTTTAGGGCGTGGACTACCGGGGTATCTAATCCCGTTCGCTCCCCACGCTTTCGTCCATGAGTGTCAGGGCCGGCCCAGTTGTCTGCCTTCGCCTTTGGTGTTCCTTATCGTATCAACGGATATTACCCCTACTCGATAAGTTCCGACAACCTCTACCGGCCTCAAGATCAACAGTTTCCAACACCTTCCTCTGGTTGAGCCAGAGTCTTTAACGTTAGACTTATTGATCCACCTGCGGACCCTTTACGCCCAGTGAATCCGAATAACGCTTGGCGCCTACGTATTACCGCTGCTGCTGGCACGTAGTTAGCAGCGCCTTATTCGCTTGGTACCGTCATAATCTTCCCAAGCAAAAGAAGTTTACAATCCGAAGACCTTCTTCCTTCACGCGGCATTGCTCCATCAGGCTTTCGCCCATTGTGGAAAATCCCTCACTGCTGCCTCCCGTAGGAGTCTGGGCCGTGTCTCAGTCCCAGTCTGGGGGGTCACCCTCTCAAGCCCCCTACCGATCAGAGCCTTGGTAAGCCGTTACCTCACCAACAAGCTAATCGGGCGCAGGCCTCTCTTTGAGCGATAAATCTTTCCTCTTGCGAGAATATCCGGAATTATCCTGCCTTTCGGCAGGTTATACCGAACTCAAAGGTAAGTACCCACGTGTTACTCAGCCGTTCGCCATGTTACCCTTGCGGGCACATTCGACTTGCATGTGTTAGGCATGCCGCCAGCGTTAATCCTGAGCTAGGATCAAACTCTCAAAAAAAGTATATTTCAATTCCACTTCTGGAATTTTATTTGAATTCACTATTTGCTCTCTAAGTACTCTCTGGTTGTAAAAGGACTTATTAGGAGCTGCCTCAAAGCCCTTGGGAGAGGTAAATAAAAGATAGACTCCGGCAACCGGAATCCCTTTAGCTTTTATAGCCTCGACCTAGCTTTAAAATTAATGCAACTCTAGTGAGTATTCTAGAACACCCCACGTTCCCTGTCAATAGATAAAAACATCCTATCTAAGCCGTCTTAGAAACAACCGTCCCATCTACCGCAGAAGGAGCTATTTCTGTCTTCCTCTCCTTATGAGTAACCTGGAAACCAAGATACTTACCCAGCATCAATCTAGTCTCTGCCTCAATAGCAGGAATTGAACCAAAAATAATACCAGAAATAGGAACTAGCACCCATTGAAGAATCATCTCCACCACCCTTGTTTTGCCATACTTTGCTGGACGAGGTGGTAAAAGTTGGAAGGAAATAATGGTTGAGACAACAATTCCCAACCAAGTGATACTAAGCAAATCTCTCGCTAATACCGGCAAATGATACGCCAAAATACTACTCCTAAAATCTATATTCACTAAAATCGGCAACCACCCGCCTAGAGCAATGAGCAAAGAGGAGGTCGCCCAAGAAATATGTCCTTCAAAGATTCTGAATGGATGAATAATTCTTTGATACAAAGTCATCTGGTGACGTGTACTAAAAAACTTTTCCATTACATAAGGAAAATGTTCTATCCCCCATGCCCAACGACGCTTCTGAATATATTGCGCCTTTAAAGTCCCCCAGTAAGTCTTCCCTAATACTGCATCCATTGAAACGGGTGTAAAAATAGGAACAACCTTGTGGTTACCGTTGTATTGGTAGTATGCACGATAGAATTGTTTGGAATCTTCCGACACCACACTTCTATCCCAAAAATCTATATCCACCAGAGTCTTCAAACTCATTGCTTGAGATGAAAAATTAACCAGTCGATACGGCCTAGTAGATTCAATCATCTGCCAATAGGATGAACCAAAGGCTACCAATCGATTAATCGCTGGCACATCCCAAATATTATTGCTGAAGAGAGGAATAGGCTGATAACTCCTAAACGTCCTATCTGGATACAAAACGTAGTTGTATGCAACATTGGCAAAGTACTGCCGACTTGCTAAAGTGTCCGCATCAAAACAAGAAACAATAACATCATCGTACTTTATGCCTCTCTCATCTACATATCCCTGCAAAATCTTTCCCGCATAGTAAGTATTAGCCCCTTTTGCCTTCAACTCTCCCACAATACCGTCAGGATGAGTAGAGACTATTATATCCATGAAAACACCAGCAAACTTCTCTCTGATCTTTCGTGCTACTTCTTGGGCAGGCTCTCCTGCTCTCTCTTCTAAAGCCAAAACAACCAATATCTTGTCCTTTGGGTAATTACTTTCCAAACAAGAACGAACCGATGCCTCCACTACCTCGTAACTTTCCTTATATATGGCATAGATCACAACATGAGCAATATCCTGCCATTTCTTTTGTTGTTCTGGGAAATCTTTAATTTTTTCTACCTGTTCCCACTCTTCTTTTAATTTTCTAGCTTCAAATCCTCGCGCCAGAAGATATTGGCGCATAAGAGAATCAGATAAGCTATCCAAATCTTCCGTCTGATGCAACCTAGCAAGCCAGTCGATCCGCATCGCCCTCTTCATATGCATATACCCGAATACTAGATGGCCCCCCATCAGAAGAGCCTTGGTCAGCCAATAGGTATCGAAAACAATAATAAAGTAGGCTACTCCTGCTGGCCAAATCCAAGCAAAAATAAATGGCAAAAGTAAAACAGTCCAGGTGGTTGCACCTGGTAGAATCTCAAAAAACCTATATATCCTTCTACTGAATACCATAATCTATAATCCTGTTACAAACGAAGTTAGATAAAAAGTAATTGCCAATAGCACTATCTGTAAGAAAATCGTCGCACCAATCAAGAGCCAACTGGCAAAAATATCTTTCTTATAAATCCTGAATGCAAGTACTATATTCAAAATCAAAAGCACCGTGTTCATCAGGGGCCAAAGAAAGTCTTGCAGAAAACTAAACGGTCCTAAGCCGAATGAAATTGGAATAGTCAACGCAATTGGATATGGAGCGATCAAAAAATACCATATAACCCAAAAGACAAAATGTAAAATGGTCGCTATCCAGACAAAAACAAACAGACTTTCTTCTCTTCGTTTAAAACGACTCCATTGCAACCAAGGAATCCTATCCCCGTCCAAATTAAGAAACTGTATCTTCATAAAAATAATAGACGAGCCCCATACTCACCACTCGCCATTCCTCCATTCAGCATTCAGCCTATTCTCGATGCCCCCACCCGGATACTAGCATCAAAATCAAGGGCAAAATCAGAAGCCATGCTTGGTAATCTACCAGTTGCTTCGCTACCTTAGAACTAGAATAAATTACATCTAGCTGTTCTTGTGGAACAAATCCTAGAATAGCCGAAGCAATTACAGCCGCGGTCAAGAGACCATATAGCATCAGTACTCCGTAAGATGTAAATCCAGTACCAATTGAATCGGGATGGATAAGAACTCCTCCGCGAAGAGCTATAACCAGCATCACTAAAGCAAAAAGAGTT
>JAKLDB010000025.1 GCA_022703745.1 Patescibacteria group bacterium
ACCATCTAATGCCGATTTAGAAAAATTAAGTTTCTGCCTGTAATGACTAGAAATTGTCAAATATCTAAATGCCATCGGTTCGATTCCCTGTTTTATTAGATCAGAAAGAATATAAAAATTACCAGCACTCTTTGCCATCTTCTTTCCATTCACCACCATAAACGCATTGTGAACCCAATAATTCGCCAAAGGTTTAGCATAAGCAGCTTCGCTTTGCGCTATTTCATTATTGTGATGAATTGCAACATGGTCTTCGCCCCCTGTATGAATATCAAACGGCTGACCAAGCTCTTTAGTTGAAATTGCCGAACATTCAATATGCCATCCAGGATATCCAACTCCCCACGGAGATTTCCACTCCTGCTGCCGCTTTTCTTTGCCCGAAAACTTCCACAACGCAAAATCTGTCTCCCGTTTCTTCTCTTTACTATGCGCCACCCTAGACTTTCCTGTACTGACTTTCCCTAATTTACCGTAACCCTTAAATTTTGCAGTATTAAAATAAATTCCGTCGTCTGTTTTATATGTGTATCCTTTTTTCTCTATTTTTTTTATTAAATCGATTTGTTCTTTTATATATTTGCTCGCCCACGCAAATTTAGCTGGCAACTGAATATTCAATGCCTTAATGTCTTTCACAAACTGATCCGCGTAAAACTTGGTAATCTCACTTGCCTTTTTATGCTTTTTCTTTGCTTCCTGCTCCACCTTGTCTTCGCCTGTATCTGCATCTGATGTCAGATGCCCCACATCTGTAATATTCATTACCTGTTTCACCTTGTATCCGTTGTATTCCAAAACTCTCCGCAAGATATCGGATGCCAAATAGGCCCTAAGATTCCCTATATGCGCTGACTTATACACCGTTGGTCCGCAGGAATACATCGAAATCTGGCCTTTCTTCAAAGGCTTTATTTCTTGCTTTGTTCGACCTAGTGTGTTGAATATCTTCATTAGGATAATTGTAGCCTAAATACTTTGGGGAATAGTAATCTACCGTCTACCACCACTGCTCCAAGAAAAACCATCACTCCTCCCGTAATATTATTCGAAGTCAGAGTTTCATGTAGAAAAATAACCGAGAGAATAGCAACCTGAATGATCATGGTATTAGTCAAAATACAAACCTCTATCACCCGTAACTTATCCAAAATTGAATTCCACATTAATTCCCCAAATGCGAATATCAGCGCCACCGCCAAAATACCCATTACCAAACGACTATCCCAACCTATTGGCGGCATCCCATCCATTAGTAAACCTACGGGAACTAATATCATTGCCCCTACCCCGCTTCCAACAATCGCCAAAGGTAAACTCACATCCTTCTTATGCACCTTAGCGATTGCTCGACTAGTAGAGGAATTAAATGCATAAGCGAATTCTGCTAAAAGTAGAAGTCCCACCCCAAGCAGAGTCCCACCTAAAACTTGATTACCCAAAAAAACCACCATACCAGCAACTAACAACCCTATCCCAAAATACTGTTCTAAATGTGGCCGTTCTTTCAGCAAAATATTAGACATCAATACTGTAAAAATAATGCTAGTCGAAGCAATCAAACCAGCTGTAGCACCAGTAACATATTGCAAACCTACCATTACAAACAGAATTGCCGCGCCATTACCAATCACACCGGATAGAACCATTAGATATTTATCTTTTCCAGACAACGCAAAAGAGTATTTTTTCCCTTGCACCCATGTATAGATCAACAAGATCAAAAATACTAACAACTGCAAAAGACCAGCAAAGAAGTATGGTGGAATTTCCTCCAACCCAATCTTCATTACTATTTTTGATGCCGACCACAGGAACACTACGAACAGTCCCTGAAGCAAGAAAGGTAACTTATTGCCCATTACTCTGATTTTACCACTTCGCTTCTACCTTCTAGCGCTCTCGTAAGCGTCAGGTCGTCTGCATACTCCAGATCTGCTCCCATAGGGAGACCTCTGGCTATCCGAGATATCTTTTTTCCGCTTTCAGAAAGTATTTTTATCAGATACGTAGCTGTTGCCTCTCCTTCCACATTTGGGTTAGTTGCAATTACCACTTCGGTAATTTCAGGATGTTGCCCTAATCGTCCCACCAGACTATCTATTTCTAGTTGCGCTGGCCCCACTCCATCCAAGGGACTAATTCGGCCTCCTAGAACATGGTACAAACCAGAGAAACCCGCTCTCTCCAGAGCAATTACATCCAATGGTTCCTCTACCACTGCCAAAACTGATTGATCCCGAGTTGTATCTTCACAAATCTTGCATGGATCTTGGTCTGCAATGTTGTGACAAACAGAACAATAAACAATATCTTCTTTCAAATTCAAAAATGCTTCTCCCAATCCCTTGGCATCTACCGTACTGTTCCTAACTAAATAAAACGCCAACCGCGATGCCGTCTTCGGTCCAATACCCGGCAATTGGCTAAGAGCAGTGATTAGCCTTTCAATTGATTTCGGTAAAGTCTGCATATCTTAAATGTTCAGACCCAGATCCCCCGCTACACCTTTCATTTTCTGTGCAGACGCCTGCTGAGCTTTAGTAATAGCTGAATTAGTTGCTTGGCGAATAAATTTTTCTACTGCAGTTTTTTCTGCTGGATTTAGAAGTTCTTCTGCAATCTCCACCATTTGCACTTTCTGTTCTCCATCCACCACCACCTTCACTTTTCCACCCAATTCAATGCCTTCAAAATGCAGATCCCGAAGCTCTTTTTGGATTGCTCTTGCCTTGCTCTGCAACTGCCACATTCTTTTAGCTTTATCAAAAACCATCTTAGTTGGCGCTTAGTACTATCTTGTTAATTACAACCTTCTCTTTTAATCTACTTTGCTCTCCCTGTCCATTGTCTTCCACCTCGGCATTAGCAATCTTGTCCACCACATCCATTCCCTCCACTACATGTCCGAAGATTACATAATCTTTTGGCATGGAAGTATTGTCTTTATGCATTATGAAAAACTGGCTACCATTGGTATCTTTTCCTGCATTTGCCATTGCTACTGTTCCACGAGTATATTCTCCAGTAATTTTTTCATTAGCAAATTGGTACCCCGGTCCACCTGTGCCATCATTAGCTGGATCTTCATCTTTTGAATTCGGATCACCAGTTTGAATCATGAAATCTTTTATCACCCGATGAAACGCAATACTGTTGAAATAATCTTTCTTGGCAAGCAATACAAAGTTGGCAACTGTCTTGGGTGTCTGCTTGGCATCTAACTCTATTTTAATATTCCCCTCACTAGTTTCTAGTAAAGCAAACTTGTTCTGTTCCAACTCGGTACGAGCAATGGTACCAAAGGGTCCGCTCACAACACGAGTAGCTCTAATTTCTCCATATCCCCAGACTGCACCAATCACTACCAAAGCCACCACTACCGCTCCTGTGGCCATTAGGGCAATCCGACTAGTCCACCAACGAAACTTGGCCGTTTGTGCCCGATAACGTTCTCTAAGCTCACTACGAACTTCTTTTTGCTGTTCCAGTTTTCTAGCTTTACGCTCTCTTGATCTTTTTGACATATCCTTAGTCTAGCACACCAAAAACCGGTCTATTAGACCCCCACCTATTCTTATATCTATCTATTCAGGGAAGACAGGATTCCGCCCCAATCTGCCGAGATATTTGTTTGCCAGAATATTATCTTCGGCCCGACTACGTTGATAATCCCTATCGCTACTAAAATTACTGCCAATTGACGCCAAAAAGAATTGGTAAAATTCTCCTGCCGCTTAGCCTCGGCCTTGAATGCTCTTACAAATTCGCTATTGGCTGCTTTTATCATGTTGCTGCTCTAAAAATACTTTGCCACAAACCTTGCCAGAATCCGATCGGCTTAGGAGCTTCCTGCACCGCCGGAGCACTATCACTAGTTGAGCTAATTATACCCGCAGTAACCAGCTTCTGCAAAATTGCTTCGGTAGTCGTTTTGGGCTCAGGCAAACCTTCGTAAATAGTAACATTAGATAAATCATCACCTACTCCCTTAATCTCTTGCAAGTTATTCCTATTCACCACTTTTTCCTTCTCCTCTTCAACAAACGTATCCAGCTTATTAAAATCCGACTCCACTTCTTGCAAACTCCTAATCGGAAGAATTGGAGTCTCCCCAGCAGTAGTTGTCGTTTCCGAGTTCACCACTAATCTAAAAGGCACTGTCCGCTTTGTCACAGCTGCATCTTTCCCAGTTGCTGTTACCAGTAAAGAATAAATTGCAGGAGGAACTTGTTTTGTTGTATAGATCGTCAAACTCATTGTTCCCGGAAGTGTGTTTAGTTGAGCTGGTGCAAATTCTGCCGTGATTCCCTCCACTAAACCACTAATCTTAGCCCCTACCGCACTAGAGTAGTTGTCTATTGGAGTAAAACCAATTGTAAACATTGCTGCATTTCCAGCAGTAAGAGTCTGTTCTGGTGGTGTCATGGCAACAGCAAAGGTAGGTTGCGGAACTTCCCCTGTAGCCAAGTAAACAGCCAGACCGCAAATCCCCCAGGGATCGAGACCATTGGCACTATTAAAGACTAAATCAACTGTTCCACTATCTACTCTCGTAGTTAGTGTTGCCATTTGCCAACTTCCTTCCTGCACGGTTACAGAAGTTGCACTGTCTCCAATTGTCATCCGAGTAGACAGAGCACTAGCAGAAGAACCTACCGTAGCCTTGAAGTTGTAGTTGCCTTGCTCTAAGCCATCAATACGAAAAATCGCACCAGCAGGACCAGTGTTGTAGTCTCGCTTCATGAGATCTGACACCAATTTGTCTGAAAACTCACTAATCCCCGTAGTTGCCCATCCATATGTGATATTCCCTGACTTCTTTGGATAGATAGACAGACTACCCTTTACTTGCACCATCCCAGATGCTTTATCCATCAAACTAGCTCCACCGAAATCAAAAGCCACTATCTGATTCAGGTCTGTTGCTGCTAATGCTAAACCAATTAGAATAACCAAACCCAAACTCAGAGCCAATATCGCCCTCGCATCCCACCTAAACAGGCTGATTAGCCAATGATTCCTATCCACACCCCTATTATATACCCTTATACCTCCCTAAACCGGGCTCTCAATCAGGGTCTCTTCTGGTTCTTCTAGACGTCTACGTTCTAGATCGTTGAAACACATCCTGTTGGCATCGAAATACAGCTCTATCTTCCCAGTCGGACCATTCCTGTGTTTTGCAATGTAGATGTCTGCAATATTCTTGCGCTCTGTTTCTGGTTCGTAATATTCCTCTCTGTAAACAAACAACACTACATCTGCATCCTGCTCGATAGAACCAGATTCTCGAAGATCTGAAAGCTGAGGAATCTTCTTTGGTCTTTGTTCTACTGCACGAGATAACTGCGAAACAGCAATGATAGGAATATCTAGTTCTTTAGCTAATGCCTTCAGGGAACGAGATATTTCAGATATTTCCTGCACTCTTCCCTCATAAGTCCGAGAACCACCCATTAACTGGATATGGTCTATTACCAGCAAATCCAACCCATGTTCTGTCTTCAGTCTCCGTGCTTTAGTACGAATCTCCATTACATTCAAAAATCCCGAATCATCAATGAAGATAGGAGCTTCTGCAAGTTTTCCCATTGCTTCGGACAATCTATCGAAATCTTCTGCTGCCAAGTTTCCAGTTCTCAGTCTCCAAGCATCAATTTCCGATTGTGCAGAAAGTAGACGATCAATCAGCTGCTCTTTGGACATTTCCAAACTAAAAAGTCCTATCGAAAAATGCCCATCTCTCGCTGCATTCAATGCAATATTTAATGCCAATGAAGTTTTTCCCATGCTAGGACGAGCAGCGATAACAATAAGATCCGAACCCTGCAATCCAGCCAACATATTATCTAAATCAGCAAAACCCGTAGGCACTCCCCTAAGTTGTCCGCGATTCTCATGCAGATTATCTATCCTCTCAAAAGTTTCGCTCAATACATCTTTTACCAAAGTAAAAGTATTCTTCAGATGCTTTCTGGAAACCTTGAACAATGTTTGTTCCGCCTTATCCAGGGCATCATCTAATTTTAGGTCTGAATTCAATGCTAACTCACCAATAGTTGCAGATGCACTAATGAGTCTTCTTAATGTAGCTTTGTTGGCAATAATCTCCGCATATTGTGCTGCATGAGCAGTGCTAGGGATACTGGCAGTAAGTGCAGCCAACTTAGTTGCACCTCCAATTTGCTCAAGCTTATTTTTGCCAGAAAGCTTTTCCGTTACCGTAACGAGATCCACCGGCTGACGGTCTTCGTACAATTCTAAAATAGAGGAATAAACAGCTCCGTGTCTTTCATCGTAAAAATCTTCGGGACGCACAATGTCTGCCACCCGTATTATCAAATCCTTATCCAAAAGCAGTGCCCCTAGTAGAGACTTCTCTGCATCTAAACTTTGTGGTGGTAAATCTTTGCTCATACCATTCCCCCAAAGACTTCACTAATATTCTGGATGTCCACCGGCTTCTCGGCAGGAGGGACTTCTACTGTACAAGTAATTTTAGCACCACATCCGTTATCTCGGAACGCCTCTGCCAACCACTCTCTGCTCTGTACTTGTTCTAATTTCTCCTTGTGGAACCTATTAGTAAATTTTATCACCACCGTACCCATATCCAAGCCAACCTGTGCTCTTGCCAAAGTAGCCGCTAGTGTTTGGCTATGGGAACGAACCTTTTCTAAAACCTTTGGCCAAACCGCCTCCACCTCCTCGGATGTAAGGGTAGACTCGCTACCTCCACCAGATTCAGCGACACCAGGACTAGCCGGTGGCTCCTTTTTCTCTTTAGATGAAACCTGCTCTTCTGTTTGAGTCAGCTTCACTACCACTATTTCCAAAGGAACCTGCAACACTACCGCTTCGTTCATCTCCTTGCTTGCCCACATTAGATCTTGCAATATTTCCAAGACTTTTTGGATAGGTAACTTTTCTGCCAATGCTTGCAATTGTTTTACTTGGTCTTTACTAAGAGAAAGGGTATCTGCATTCCCAAGCTTCACGGATAGTATTTGTCGAACTAATGTAATCCAGGATCCTGTTAGCCGATGTAAATCCAAACCATTGTGGTAAAGCTCATCTATCTTAGCCAGAATTTCTTTCGCTTTGTTTTCTGTCAGCCAATCTGTGATTTGGTAAACTGTTTGCCAATTGACTAACCCAAACCAATCTGCCAGTTTCTCTTCGGTAATTTCACCACCGATAAAAGATGCTTGTTCTAGTAAACTGACAGCATCTCTTACACTTCCACCACTCTGTCGAGCAACGAATTGCAATCCATCTGCAGAGATCTTTATTTTCTCCTTGTCGGCAATGTTGCCCAGATACTTCGCTATCTCATCCACGGAAACATAGTGGAAATCAAAGCGCTGACAACGAGAAATTACCGTTGGTAATAGCTTTTCTGGATCAGTGGTCGCCAACACAAAAATGGCATGAGCAGGAGGCTCTTCTAAAGTCTTCAACAACGCATTACTTGCCGCCTTACTTAGCTGGTGTGCTTCATCTAAAATATATATTTTGT
>JAKLDB010000026.1 GCA_022703745.1 Patescibacteria group bacterium
AGTCTAACAGAGGCGGAGAGCCAGAAGTATGCCGAAGAGTTGTCGGCAGTTTTGGGGTATGTTGGTGAACTGCAAAAGGTGGATACAAATGCGGTGGATGGGGATTCTAATGTAGGAGGGCAGATTACAGGGAGAAGTAATGTAATGGCTGGAGATTATGTTGAAAAAAGCGAAGTAACTAGGGAAGAGTTTTTTAAACAAGCACCTGCGAGTGAGAAGGGGTATATCAAGGTGAAGAGTGTTTTCAATAGAGAATAGAGCATGGATATTGAGGAGGCAAAGAAGATAGATTTGAAGAAGTTTCTTGAAAACGCTAAAGAAGCAGACAAGAAGTTTCATTTTTTGTTATCGATTGCAGACAAGGTGGGCAAGTTAGGTAAAGGTGAATTGGCGGTGCCGTGTTTTGTTAAAGACAATATTGCGACAATAGAATATCCCACTACTTGTGCTTCTAAAATGTTAGAGAAGTTTGTTTCTCCATATGAAGCGACTGTGATTACAAAATTGAAAGAAGCGGGAGCGTGGATTGCAGGAAAACTTAATTTAGATGAATTTGCGATGGGTTCTTCGACAGAGAATTCTGCTTTTGGAACAACGAAAAACCCAATTGACCCTACACGAGTCCCCGGAGGTAGTTCGGGTGGCTCTGCGGCTGCGGTAGCGGCTGGAATAGTGCCTTTTGCCCTAGGGAGTGACACGGGTGGCTCAATTCGTCAGCCTGCCAGCTTTTGTGGCGTAGTGGGCTTAATGCCAACTTATGGAAGGGTTAGCCGATATGGTCTAGTTGCAATGGCTAGTTCGTTGGATAGGATTGGTCCAATTACCAATACGGTTTTGGATGCGGCAAAAGTTTTGCAAGTAATTGCAGGGAAAGATGAACACGACTCTACAGCAGTAGATATTCCCGTTCCAGATTATTTGGCATTTTTAGATGGAGATGTTAAGGGAATCAAGATTGGTGTACCAAAAGAATATTTTGGAGAAGGTGTGGATAAGAAAGTGGCAGAAGCCGTTAATGAGGCGATAGGGAAGTTGAAAGATGCGGGAGCGGAGATTGTAGAGATTAGTTTGCCTCATTCCAAATATGCATTGGCGACATATTATATTATTCAGCCAGCGGAAGTTTCGGCTAATTTAAGCAGATATGATGGTGTTCGGTATGGTTTTTCTACTGGTGCAGATGAAAAGGTGGAAGATCTAATCCAAATGTATTTCACAACAAGGGCGCGAGGACTGGGTGCGGAAGTGAAGCGGAGAATAATGCTTGGGACGTATACGTTATCTGCTGGATTTAGGGATGCGTATTATGATAGGGCTCAAAGAGTAAGAGCGCTGATTAAGCAGGAGTTTGATGAAGCTTTCAAGAAAGTGGATGTTATTATTTCTCCCACTACTCCAACCATTGCATTTAAAATTGGTGAAAGAGCGGATAATCCTTTAGAGATGTATCAGGCGGATTTGCTGACTACTCCTGCTAGTCTAGCGGGGTTACCGGCAATATCTGTTCCTTGCGGTTTTGTGGATGGGCTTCCTGTGGGATTGCAGATTATGGGGAAACAGTTTGATGAGCCAATGATATTAAAAGTGGCAGATGCTTACGAAAAAATAAGATGATGATCTATTTTCTATTAATTGTTTTGGTAATTGCTGGGATAGCATTTGGGCTGCTTGTCTATTTCTCTGGTAAGAGACAGCTTATTTCTGAAAATGAACGGCAGAAGATTCATGAGTTTTGGAATAATGTTGAGTTGCTTATGGCAGATGAACGAGAAGCATCTTGGGTGAAGGCGGTATTTGAAGCAGATAAGATTCTAGACTATGTGCTAACCCTAAAGAATGTATCTGGGGCAAATTTAGGAGAGAGATTGAAAAACAGTAAGCATTTGTTTAGTAATGTGCAGGTGGCATGGGATGCGCATAAGTTGCGTAACCAGTTGGCTCATGAAGTAGATGCGAAGTTGGCAAGGCATGAAGCAGAAAGAGCAATTAGATTTTTTAAAGATAGTTTGCGGCAATTGAGAGTGTTATGAATACAGCAATAGAAAAATATGAGGCAACGATAGGACTGGAGATCCATGTGCAATTGGATACAAAGTCCAAGATGTTTTGTCGTTGCGATAACAATTCGGAAAATGCTGAACCGAATACCAATGTTTGTCCTGTATGTATGGGCTATCCCGGAGTGTTACCAGTAATGAATGAACAGGCAATTGACTGGGGAATAAAAACTGCGATTACTTTAGGTTGTTCGATAAACCCAATGCAAAGATTTGATCGCAAGAATTACTTCTACCCAGATCTTCCCAAGGGATACCAGATTTCACAGTTCTTTTATCCTGTCGGTGAAAAAGGCAACCTCAAAGTAGATTATCTGGCCGGGGACAGAAAGACGAAGAAAGAATTTGCAGTTGGAATTACTCGCATCCATTTAGAAGAAGATGCGGGGAAGCTAGTACATGCCAAAGATGCCACATTGGTGGATCTGAATCGTTGCGGAACTCCATTGATGGAGATTGTGACAGAGCCGGATATTAAATCACCCGAAGAAGCGAAAGCATTTTTGCAAGAACTGCAAAGGGTGGTGAGAAGCCTTTGGGTATCTCGGGCAGATATGGAAAAAGGACACCTAAGAGTAGATGCCAATGTTTCGGTAAGACCACTGGGACATGATGTACTGGGTAGTAAGGTGGAAGTCAAGAATATGAATTCGTTCCGTTTCATGGAACAAGCGCTTAGATATGAAATAGAACGACAGGTGGATTTGTTAGAGAAAGGTGAGCGAGTGGAACAAGAAACTAGAGGTTGGGATGAAAAAGCTAATGCGACTGTTTCTCAGCGTAGCAAAGAAGGCTCGGTGGACTATAGGTATTTCCCAGAGCCGGATTTGCCTTCTATTACGATAGGAAAAGAAAAGATTGATGAAGTTGGTGCTGATTTACCCTTACTCCCGTCTGCATTGCGGTTGAAGGCGGAAGAATTTGGTTTGCCATATGCTCGTGTTAATGAATTACAGGATTTAGATAAGTTAGCAGAGTTTGCGAGTGTAATGACAGAGAATAATAACTTTGATCCCATATTAGTTGCGAATTGGTTACCGAAAGAATTTGTTGGTGAGAAAGCATTCACCGATTTCGTTGAAGTGATAATGGCTAATAAATTATCAGGGAGTTCTGCACAAAAACTTTACGACTTACTTGCAAAGACCAAAAAGACACCAGCAGAATTAGTTGGTGAATTGAAGTCTTTAAGCGAAGAAGACTTAGGAAAAATTGTAAAACAAGTAATTGATGACAATCCTGAAATAGTTGCTAAGGTAAAAGCGGGGGATGACAGGGTAAAAGGCTTCCTAATGGGGCAAATAATGGCAAAGAGTAAGGGTGAAGCAGAACCCGCTCTGGCACAGGATATTTTGAATAGAATATTGACAGAATAATAAAAGTGTGGTATAGTGAAGCTATACGTGGGGGAGAAAGAGATTAGAGATGGGCGGAGAACGCTTTCCAAAAAATGAACAAGGGAGGATAAAACCTTTTGAGGGGACAGCAGAATTATCCCAAGAAGAAGCCGAAGCGACGGCAGCGTTTGGAGTTCCACTCGATCAGGAAGAACAATCTGGCATTGATGAGGTGTTAAATCGTGTGAGTGAGGTTGGAAATGGATTGCCAAATAATACAGTTACAGTTGAATCAAGTAAGAATACTCCTCCTAACCAGTTGGGTATAATTGATTTTCAAAAAGGTATAGAAATGGGTCTGACCGGGAAGGTTATAGATGCGTTGACAGACATGAGCAATAAGGCTCAATAGAATAAAGAAATGACAGGCTTGTATTTAGGATTGGGGGTGGTTATTGTTTTGGCCGGTATCGGCTGGTTTTGGTTGTCTCAAAGGAAATCTAAAAGGGGACCTGATGATGTACGTAGTCGGGTGAATTTGATGATTGCAGTTCCACGGCCGAAAGAGGAAGGACAGACACCAGATATCAAGGCGGTTATTGCGCCGATGGAAACTATCTTCAGTAATCTGGCGGGAATTGCGGATGCGGTAGGAAATCGGCATCTAACTTTTGAGATTGCTACCGAACAGGAACTAATTACTTTTTATGCTACTGTACCTGTAAGTCTGGTAGATTTTTTGGAGAAACAAATTACTTCGCAATATCCTGATGCAGTTGTGGAGAGAGCGTCGTATCCAAACTTTTTCCCGTCAGATGCGAAAATTGCCAGTGCTCAATTAACCTTAAAAAAGCCAAACTATTTCCCAATTCGTACTTATGCGAATTTGCAAATAGATGGACTTTCGGCACTTACTAACGCAATGAGCAAACTGGCTGATCAGGGAGCAGGAGCGGGGATTCAGATAATGTTTCGGCCAATTGATGGTAAAAGATGGACTAAACAAGCGCATGCAGTTGCCAAAACTTTACAGCAGGGTAAATCCAATTCGTCTATTAGTGAAGGGGTACTGAAGGGGCTGGGTGAACTAGTAACGCCTACTAATAAAGATGGAAAACAGCCAGAGCAGAAACAAATTACTGCAGGACAAGAAGATGTTGTGCGGGCGATTGAAACTAAAGCAACCAAGTCTGGTTTTGAAACAGTTATCCGATTAGTAGCCACTGCACCTGAGGAGAATCAGGCGAAAAGTCATCTGAAAACTTTGATAGATAGCTTCTTGCAGTTCAATGCACCCGAATTGAACGGTTTGACGGTAGCGAAATATCCAGAGATAGAGGTTCTGAAAGATTATATCCTGCGTCAGTTTGGTGACCCAAGGAATTCATTTATTTTTAATACAGAAGAATTAGCTACAGTTTTTCATTTGCCTGGAATAAAGACAGAAACTCCCAATATTCGCTGGCTGAAAGCGAAGAGGCTTCCGGCGCCAGAGAATTTATCTAAACAGGGGATTCTGCTGGGAAAGAATGTTTACCGTGGTATGGAAAAGTTAGTCAGAATGGAAACTGATGATAGACGCAGACACATTTATGTCATTGGTAAAACTGGTACGGGTAAAACTACTTGGATGCAGAATATGGCGTTCCAAGATATTATCGATGGCCAAGGAGTCTGCGTAATTGATCCTCACGGAGATATGATTGAATGGCTTTTGCAAAGGATTCCCAAAGAAAGAGTGGATGATGTAATTCATTTTTATCCGCCAGATATTAATCGGCCATTGGGATTGAATTTGTTGGAAGCAACTACGCCGGCGGAGAAGGATATGGTGGTGTCGGAAATGATTGCCATTTTCTATAAGCTGTTTGATCCTAATAGTTCTGGAATTGTTGGGCCAATTTTTGAACACTATATGCGTAACGCAATGTTACTACTCTTGGCAGATGAAACAGGGGCAACGCTAATAGATATCCCTAGAGTGTTTACAGACAAGTCCTTCAGGGAGGGGAAACTGGTGAATGTAACAGACCCGACTGTATTGCGATTCTGGAAAGAAGAATTTGCCCAAGCAGAAAAAAGTAATCAGGTAGGGGAGTTGTTCTCGTATATTATCAGTAAGATTGGGCGATTTATCAGTAATGAAATGATGCGGAATATCGTTGGACAAGCAAAGAGCTCTTTCGATATCCGCGAAGTGATGGACAACAAAAAGATTCTGTTGGTAAACCTAGCTAAGGGTTTGACTGGGGAGATAAATAGCAACCTGCTTGGTTTTATCTTGGTGTCTAAAATGCAGATGGCAGCGCTTTCTAGGGCAGATATGGCGGAGAATTCTCGTAATGACTTCTATCTGTATATTGATGAGTTCCAGAATGTTACAACTGAATCTATTGCTACTATTCTTTCTGAGGCTCGTAAATACAGACTGAATCTGATTATTGCTCATCAATTTGTAGCACAGTTGGAAGAAAAGATTCGAGATGCTGTCTTTGGTAACGTTGGTTCGCTGATTGCTTTTACAATCGGTGCACCAGATGCAGAAACGATTGGCAAACAGTTCGAGCCAGATGTTAGCCAGAATGATTTGATCAACATAGAGAATAGAAATGCTTACGTGAAACTTATGATCGACGGTATGGCTAGTCGTCCATTCACCCTGCAAGCACCTGCTCCTATGGGGCAGCCAAATATGAAGATTGGAGAAGCAATCAAGCAGTTATCACGCCTAAAGTTCGGCAAAGATAAGAGAATTGTGGAGATGCAGGTAGGTGAGCGAATCAAGTATGCAAAGAATACTGGTTTACCCGGTCGGGGTTTACAGGAACCAGATAATGAGATATAATGCCGTCAGCTAAAATACAAGTAAAAACGAAAGGAAATAAAAATGGCAGACAAATCTAAAATTGAAATGGTAAAGCAGCTGCTGGAAACGGCAACCGCTAATTTGGCGACTGCTAAGCAGGTATTAACAGATCTGTTGGGTGTTCAGTTTGATGATGTAACTGGTAAAGCCGTACATCTTAAATCTGAAGGTAATGTCGTAGAAGGCATATTTGATGGCCAATATATGTTGGACAAGGATGGTAAGAAATACCCAGTTCCTGCCAACTATGCCAGCAAATCTAAGCTGGTAGTAGGGGATGTATTGAAATTGACTATCCAAGATGATGGTTCATTTGTTTTCAAGCAAATTGGTCCTGTTGATCGTAAGAAGCTTCTCGGTACATTGGTCTACGAGAATGATGAGTACAAAGTAGTGGCGGGTGGTAAATCCTACGCTGTATTACTGGCTTCTGTGACCTACTTCAAACTTACTCCGGGTGACCAGGTGACTATTCTGATACCTGAAGGCAAAGATGATTCGCATTGGGCGGCTATCGAGAATGCAGTAATCCAAGCAGAGAGCTAAATGGAGACTCTTTTGCCTCTAAAAACTGGTTTCAGAGGCTGA
>JAKLDB010000027.1 GCA_022703745.1 Patescibacteria group bacterium
CGTAGCGACGGAAGTTTTGGAAAGTGTTTACAAATAATGCTCTGGCGTTATCTACGGTAGCAAGATCTCCAGGACGTATTTTTTTATAGACTTCCAGTAGTGCTTGGTCGGTAGATTTAGTAGGATCTTTGTCGATAGTGTTCTTGAGAAACGTCATCTTTGGATTGTCATCGATGTCGGCAAAGAGCTCCGTAAGTTCTGCATCGCTACTAATACCAAATGCTCGAAGAATAGTGGTGATGAAAGTTTTTCTCTTGCGATCAATTTTTACGGAGATAATTCCCTTACTGTTAGTTTCAATTTCTAACCAAGCACCGCGTTCAGGAATAATTTTGGCTCCATATTGTCCGTGTTCAAGGCCGTCTTCTCGGGTAAATAACACTCCAGATGAGCGAACTAACTGGGAAACGATAACTCTTTCAACTCCGTTAATAATAAAAGTTCCGGAACTTGTCATTACCGGAATATCTCCGAGAAAAACTTCTTGTTCTTTTATTTCACCAGTGTTCTTATTCACCAAACGCAACTTCACCCGCAGACTAGATTCAAACGTTGCATAACGTTCGCGTGCCTGTGCTTGGGTGTATTTGGGTTCTTCGAAATAATAGTCGACAAAATGAAGTTCCAGATTTTTCCCGGTCAAGTCCTCAATGGGACTAATTTCTGCAAACAATTCTTTCAGTCCTTCGCGCACGAAGTACTCGTAGGAACGATTTTGCAGACTATTTAGCTCGGGAAGCGAAGGAACTTTTTTCTTATCGGTATACCACTTATCTTCGTAATTGTGGTTCTCGGTAATTGAAATATCCTGGTCTAGGGGATTTTTTGCCATAAAAATACCTGCTCTTTGAATGGAGAGTTAATCAAAAAGTTATGAATAGAACCAGCTTTTAATGTCTGTACGGATAGCCGAACTGTAACTAAAAACTAAGCTTCCGTCAATACCTACTCGAGGTGTATGTATTATATAAGACTATTTTTCTTGGTGCAATGCTTATTTATCCCTGGATAATAAAGTTGGCAGTTCGAACAGTCGTTTGGTTGATTTTGGCAGTTACCTCAAAACTCCCTGTTGGCCAAAGTTTATCGCTCCAGAGGCGACCAAATTGGCTTTTTCCAAGAGAAAAGAGGACGGTATCGTTTCCAGACACTACCGAGGAGAAGGTATTGACCAGGGTATCGGTTTTTACCTGTCTTACGGCTACTTCCAGATCTGTTCCAGCCGGTGCATTACCTATACCTACCTGGATGTAGATAGTGGGAGTGGTTCGGGAAAAATAAGTCTTACCGCTAGATATCCTATTATCCCCCGTCAGGGAATCTCCAAAGCTTAAGCTGGTAATAATTCTCCCTAATTGCTGTTTTTCTGCTTCTGCATCGGTCGCAATGTGGAAAAAGACTGTTTTAGCCAGATTTTCTCCAATATATACTTCTGTTTTGTAATCTCCAGTTGGCCAGCTTAGACTTGGCCGTTCAATTCGAGAACTAAGCCAGCTAGAGTTGGTTTTGTAGTTGAAGTCGAATTGGTTACGAGAATCGGTACGTTTGCCAGAAAAAGTCTCCGTGGCAAGAATCTGGTTTGGGAGCTTGTACCAAACTACCCTGATTGCAGTAGTACTGGTCGGGCGAACAACTTGAGCAGAGAGATAGATTGAAGGAGAGCTGTCCCCAACCTCTTCCAGATTGTTTTCTGGTTGGTTATCGTATTTGATACCGGTTGCAATCACTGCCTGGGCGATATCTGTTGTGGTGTTTGCCTGTGG
This sequence comes from Patescibacteria group bacterium, assembly GCA_022703745.1. Lineage (GTDB taxonomy): Bacteria > Patescibacteriota > Kazan-3B-28 > Kazan-3B-28 > Kazan-3B-28 > JAKLDB01. The sequence continues at coordinate 1,764 of JAKLDB010000027.1, forward strand.
TCGGTTACAACTGGATCCAGTTAGTCCCATAAAAATAAGTATGCCTGCTAGGATGATGTGAAAAGTTTTCATTCTATGCCCCCATGCTTCTTAGTAATTTAATTCTTTGTTCGATTGGTGGGTGGGTAGACCAAAGATTCGCTACTGTCTCCCCTACTTTCTTAGAGAATGGGCTGACGATAAACAAATGAGCAGTAGCACGATTGGCAGTACGCAAAGTTTTAGGATGAGTAGAAATTTTTTCTAGTGCTCTAGCCAAACCTTCTGGGTAACGTGTCAGCATTGCACCAGAAGCATCAGCCAGAAGTTCTCGTTTACGAGAAATGGCGAGTTGAATTAACGTAACAAAGATGGGTGAAAGAACTAATAGAACTATTCCTACGATTGCCATCCAATTGTTTCCCTCATTGTTGTCGCTGCTACCAAAAAGTCGAGCACGAGTGAACCAATCTGCCAAAAGAGTTATTACACCAACTAAGGTAATAACTACTGTTGCTAGTAGGATGTCGTAGTTTTTTACATGCGAAAGTTCGTGAGAAATAACTCCTTCTAATTCTGTCTTGTCTAGATTCTCAATTAGTCCACGAGTAAGAGCAATGGAAGCGTGTTTGGGATCGCGTCCAGTTGCAAATGCATTGAGGGATGGATCTTCAATTACATATATCTTAGGGACAGGAACACCGGCAGTAATGCTAAGATTTTCTACCAGGTTTTGGATTTTGTGTTCGGTAAGATTATTTGGATCTATCAGCCTAGCTCTAGTGGTAGCGAGGGCTAGTTTATCGCTTTGGAAATAGCTTATCCAATTCATTACCACACTAAGACCTACGGCAAACCAAAGCAGACTCTGGTCTTTGTAGATATATGAGAGAGCCCAACCAATTCCAGTTACAACGGCAAAGAATATTGCCATTAGGAGAATCGTGCGCAATCGGTTTGAAGCAATCTCTCGATACATTTTAGAACTTCACTTCGGGAAGCTCGCGTTCTTTAATGTCCTCCAACTCAAATTGTTCGCGACGAGCAAAATTGAACATTTGGACGAACAGATTGGTAGGAAACACTTCGCGACGGATGTTGTAATCCCGCACGTTGGTGTTGTAGAAACGACGAGCAGACATGATCTTGTTTTCTGTGTCGCTCAATTCTTCTTGCAATGCCAAAAAGTTTTGGTTTGCTTTTAGGTCGGGATAATTTTCGGCTACTGCAAACAAACTTCTAAGAGTAGAAGTTAGGGCATTTTCTGCTGCTGCTTTTTGCTTGAAATCGCCACTTTCTGCTGCAATTGCATTGCTACGAGCTTGGGTTACTTTCTCGAATAGTTCGCGTTCATGTGTTGCATATCCCTGAACTGTGTTTACTAAGTTAGGGATTAAATCGTGCCGACGCTTGAGTTGAACGTCGATATCACTGGCGGCTTCATTTACTCGGTTCTTTAGTACTACCAGCCCGTTGAACATTCCGACCAGCCAAGCGGCTAGTAAGATGATAGCTATCCATATAATCCACCACATATTTCCTCCTTGTTTATAGTTTAGAGATTAGATTAGAGACTATGGCTTAGTATACTCGTTTTCTATCCCCGTTTGAAGAAGAGGGATAGATAGATTATCTTTTGCAATTCACTAGCAGTAATTTTCCTGGCCCAATTGTCATTCCACCAGCCATTTTTGCGCCAGGCTGAATCTGAAGCAGAGTGATTGATGATTTTAATAGAATTACCTAGGTAGTAGCTGAAAGTAAGGGAGGCTCTGCGCTGATGATAGGGAGAAGTTACCAGGATAATAGAGCTGATATGGTTGCTTGAGATAAGGTCACGAGTAAATTTGGCGTTGTCTATTGTATTACGAGCTTCCTTTTCTACCAGGATACTTTCAGAAGCTACTCCTAGATTTATGGCAAGTCTTTTCATTGCTTCAGCATTGGATTCCCCTTCATCTCTAGCGGCACCGGACATGATGAGAAGAGGAGCCCAGCCAGCCTGGAAGAGTTTTACTCCTTCTTTTACTCGAAGGTCAGTCTCTCCCCCACTGATGATGATAATGGCATCTGCTTTGGTTAATTTGTCCTGGGGAGATAGATAAAAACCGGCACCGATAATAACACCGGTGACAATGGCTAGTATCCCAATTACACCAATTAGGTATTTCACGGCAACTTAAGTTCTTGGCCTACTGTTAGATCGTAGGGAGCCTTAAGATCGTTCATATCTGCCAACTCTTGCCATTCGATATTTAGAGCACTAGCGATACTGTAGAGAGTGTCTCCAGACTTTACGGTATATTTTTCACTACTACGTAGTGTAAAGCTACCACTGTCGTCAGTAGGTTCGTTGGTAGTTGTATTAGAAACCGTAGTGGTGTTCCCTAATGAAGGATTGATAATACCAAGGGGTTTGATAAATATGGTGGCTATAAGGCCTCGAAAAGCGAAGATAAGGAAGATGAGTGAGAAGAATAGAGCGTATAGAACAATAACGGAAAACGGATCCTCGCGGAAACGCTTCTTTACTCGGTAACCATACCGTCTAGCTTGGTGGGGTAATGTTGCCATATGTATATCTTACCATTGGTGGGCACGAGAGGAGTTGAACCTCCACGGGATTGCTCCCACAGCGACCTGAACGCTGCGCGTATGCCAGTTCCGCCACGTGCCCTAAACTTTCTTGTGATTACGCCCCCTGTGACTGTCTGTGAGACTATGACAGTTGGGGCAAAGTATTTTCAGGTTTTCAATCCGGTTGTCGTGACTGTTGCCATTAATGTGATGCAGTTCAAGAGGTAAATATCCGCTGATTGTTTTTTGAGACCAACCACATTCCTCGCAATGCATCGGTTTTAGTTTGGTAGAGAACAATCTCTTTTTTAATTTGAAACTCTGAAAATTGCTATCCTTTACTAGAATGTCTTCTAACTTTATTCTTGGCTTTCCGATTCCTTTTAGTCCGGCATTCCATCCTTTTCCGCGAAAATGTTTTGTAGCAAGTTTGTACTCGCGGATATATTTTTGTATTTGTTCGTAATTTCCGCCAGCAGGTCGAAGATTCAATTTCAATAAAACTTGTCGAATACTAAAAGAGCTTTTAACGGCATCTTTTAATTTTTCCTGTGTCCAACTACGCTTCTTCATATCCTAATTTTACCATTAATGGTAAAGGGATAGGAATATGTAAAAAGTGCGTATTCCAATTGGTGGGCGGGGTGGGACTCGAACCCACAAGCCTTGCGGCACGACATTTTAAGTGTCGCGTGTATACCATTCCACCACCCGCCCTGGAGGCCTGGAGGAGAGTCGAACTCCTGTACGGGGTTTTGCAGACCCCTGCCTAACCGCTCGGCCACCAGGCCAGTTGTCAAACTGTGGTTGTCTGTTCGGGATACTTCTTTACTGTATCATCAAGGATTTCAAATTCTATACCTGCTTCTTTAAAAATCCGCCTACTCTCTGCACTTGCTTGGTAATCTTGTTGGACTACGACGCGGGTAATACCGGAGTTGATAATCATCTTGGCACAGACATAGCAGGGAGTCATTGTGCAATAAAGTGTACTGCCATCGATTGGAATACCAAAGCGAGCAGCTTGGCAGATGGCATTTTGTTCGGCATGAGAAGTGCGAACACAGTGCTTGGTAATGCGGCCGTCTTCGTGAATAGTGTCTTTGAATTCATGACCAACCTCGTCACAATGCGGTAGACCCATGGGAGAACCAACGTAACCAGTGGAGAGAATTCTTTTGTTTTTGGTAATTACGGCTCCACTTCTTCCGCGATCACAAGTAGCACGGCTGCCGACTGCTGCGCAAATTTGAAAAAAATATTCATCCCAAGTTGGCCGGTTATTCATTGATGTGCTCCTTGATTATGTTATCTACTTTTGTTTCTAGTTCATCGAATGTAGTGTTGTTAACAATCTTGTAGTTAGCTATTTCCAACATATGTGTAAGTTGTTGGTCAAATTCTCCACCCATCATTTCTTTGGTTTCTTCATTTTTAAAGTCTTCTAAGGTTGGAGCAAAGTCGTCGCTTCTTCCGCGAGCAGAGATGCGTTCGAACCGCATTTCAATTGGTGCATCAACAGCGATTAAGATAAAGTCTCCATGCTCTTTGAAGGGAATACATTCTTTGGGATTACGAATACTAGTAGCAACAAAGTTTCCTTCTGCGCGTTCAAGAATTCGACGAGAGAGATAGTCTGGACCATGTTCAGTGCGGAGTTGGTTACCGAGAGTCTGCAGAGTCTCGCGAGATAAATCTAGTCCTTTTTCAATGGCAATCTGGCGGATTTCATCGGATAAAGAAAAGTGAGGCCAGCCTAGCTTTTCCCAAAGCATTTGGCCAACTAAATCTTTACCCGAGCCGTTTGTTCCAGTTACTCCAATGATCATAAAGCCTCCCGATAAGCATTATATCAAGAGTTGTATTTCAATTATTTAAAACAAAAAAGCAACCATTGGTTGATCTTTTGTTTTCTGGAGCGGGTGAGGAGAATCGAACTCCCCTCTCTGCCTTGGCAAGGCAGTATAATAACCGCTATACGACACCCGCATGGTGTTTTTGCCCCTAAACCAAAATCATGAACTAAGGAGCGCAGCGACTGTTAATGATTTTGCAAAGGAGAAATGCTGAGCTTCATTAGCCGAACAAATTTATTTGTTCGCACGTCGAGCGAAGCCATTTCGATGTGGTGGGTGCGGAGGGACTCGAACCCCCGACACCTTGGATGTAAACCAAGTGCTCTAACCAGCTGAGCTACGCGCCCGTTGGTGGGCCGGAGAGGAGTTGAACCTCCACGGGTATTACCCCACAGCGCCCTTAACGCTGCGCGTATGCCAGTTTCGCCACCGGCCCACAATTATTGTTTCTTGGATTTAATGTACCACTGCCCTAGGTTTATAAACCTATCTGTCGTCGATGACAAGTTAATCTTATCAGTTATCCCTTTTACTTTCTTATCCACTATATACGTGTATTTGGGTTGGTAAAGAAGAATGGCTGGAACGAGGTCTGCAAAAGCAGATTGGAATTTAAGGTAG
>JAKLDB010000028.1 GCA_022703745.1 Patescibacteria group bacterium
CCTACCCGATGACCTGCCAACTATTATATAAATCAAAAAGGGGCAGACCTCGTGGTGGTTGTTCCACAATCTCTTGCTCCTAGGAGTAGATAATCGCGGCACTCGAGCATCTGCCCGTTTTTAACCGCGATTATCGGTACTAACATCCCTATATCCCTAGGAAAATTGGATATCCAAACTTTCAAGATTGTGGAACAACACCCATAGCTTACCATAAAAACAACCCCTGCGAAGGGGTTATTTTCTTGGACCAATGTGGGTTTTTTGGCTCCCAGACCGAACTAGGCGCTTTGGGGCACCTCGGTCACTTTACTCGTTTTTGTTTGGCTCCGGGGTGGGATTCGAACCCACGGTCCATCGATTAACAGTCGATTGCTTTACCGCTAAGCTACCCCGGATTGGGCGTCACCAATAAGATGACGCGGTAATTGTAATTTACTTCAAATAATCTTTCAACTTCTTACTATCCTTACTCTTGCGCAGTTTCATCAAAGCCTTAGCTTCAATCTGGCGAATACGTTCACGAGTGACTCCAAATTCCTTACCTACTTCCTCCAGCGTGTGCGCCCATTCACCACCCAAGCCAAACCGCAACTTCAGAATTTTCTGTTCTCTTGGACTAAGCAAGTCCAGTACTCCACCCACATCGCCCTTCAGAAGTTCGTAAGCCGAAGCTTCTTCTGGCGTTAGATTGTCTTCGTCTGGAATAAAGTCACCAAGAAGTGAATCATCCTCATCTCCTACCGATTTTTCCAAAGAAACAGTCTCCTGTGAAATCTTTAGGATGTGGTTAACCTTCTCCACCTCCAATTCCATTTCATTGGCAATTTCTTCTGGAGTCGGCTCACGTCCAAGCTCCTGTACTAGCTGTCTTTGGGTACGTGCCAAACGATTCATCGTTTCTACCATGTGTACTGGAATACGGATCGTTCTTGCCTGATCAGCAATGGCTCGAGTAATTGCTTGGCGAATCCACCAAGTCGCATAAGTAGAGAACTTAAATCCTCTTCGCCAGTCAAACTTCTCGACTGCCTTCATTAGACCAATGTTTCCTTCCTGGATAAGATCAAGCAAGGACAAGCCTCGCCCAATATATTTCTTGGCAATAGATACCACTAGTCGAAGGTTTGCTTCTGCTAATTGCTTAGACGCCAAGACATCGCCCATTTCCACTCGCTTTGCCAAAGCGACCTCTTCTTCAGCTCGAAGCAAAGGAACCTGACCGATTTCCTTCAGATACATCCTTACCGAATCATCGCTAATGTCGTCTTCTAGTAAATGCGGATCTATATTCACATCCAACTTGTTCCGCATCTTTTTCTTAGTCGCTTCAGTTTTCTTGCTCAGTTTGTTATCCTCTGCCAACGACCAGATTAGATCATCTCGGACATCAACAACCTCGATTCCCTCTTCCATTAAGATCTGGAATAATAAATCGAGCATTTCAATCTGCTTTTCTACATTAGGAACGGCCTGCTCTAGTTCCTGTTGGGTAATAAAGCCCTTTGCCTTTCCAGCGGAAACTAAATCAGCTACTGGTCCCGGCAAATTCCCTATGCCAGAGTCTTTCCGCTTGCGCTTCTTTCCACCTTCCCCTTCATCCTCTATCTCAAACATTTTAAGCTTTGGCTCTTCTGGCCTTGGCTCACCAAGCAGTTCTTCCTTTTCCGATTTCTTTTTTTTAACAACCTTCTTTAAAACAAGCTTCTTAGCTTTCTTTACTGCTTTCTTCACTACTTTCTTAACAGTCTTTTTAACCTGCTTTTTTGCCAAACGCTTCTTTGCTAGTTTCTTCACTACCTTTTTCGGTTTTTTCTTCAAAATCGGTTTGCGCTTAACAACCCGTTTGGAGACAATTTTCTTACGGACCAATTTCTTGGCTGGCTTTTTGACTGGTTTTTTCTTCCCCATTTTTCTTACAACTTTTTTTACGATTTTTTTTGCCGGCTTTTTCCCGACGGTCGCCCGTTTGCGGACCACCGCCCGTTTACCCGCCGTGCGGGAGGCTGCTTTCTTTTTCGGCGCAGATTTTTTGGTCGCCATAGAAAGTCAGTAAAATACTATTATCTATAATTGGTTTAACTCTTTTAAAAGCTCTGCTACCCTTACCTGATCATTCTTCGTTTCCGCCTCGGCAATCGCCGATGCCAATTCGTTCCTTTTAATGGTAGCAGAACGATTTACCAGTAAATCTAGATAGAACTTCATTTCTCTTTCCAGATCCTCCACCGAAACTTCTGTGTAATTCTGTTCTAGAACCAACAGCAGTTCCAAAGCAGATGTCTTGACTGGTTCAGGAAGCCGTTTCAAAAAATCTTCAGGCTGAAGGACAGCGTTGGCAGTATACCAAGATTGGATTGCATCGTAAATGGTATTTGCCAGTCCAGAAGCCCATTTTATTCGGTCGCCAACCTCAAGTAACTGGGGAATGAGCTTGGGAGACAGCATAGGGAGCATCACTGCCCTCTCCTCCAACCAAGTTGGAGATAGATCTTCCACCTTAGTAGGAATAGCTTTCGACTCGGTCTTTACTGGCTGAGGTGCACGCTTTAATGTGTCGTACAAAATTGCTGGTTCAACATCCACAGTACGAGATAATCTTTTGATATAAAAATCTTTCTCGACTGGATCAGTTAGTTTGTTTATAACTGCCAGCAACTCCCTCGTTAACTGTTTTTTATCCTCCAGTTTTTTTACATCATATCTATGTACTGCAATATCAAAATAGAAATCCATCACCGGTACTGCTTCTGCAACCGCTTTTTTCCAATACTCGGGATTTTCCTTGATCATCGAATCAGGATCTTTATACGCCCCCAATAAAACAACTTTCATTGCCATATCAAATTTATTGGAAAGCTCTAATGCCCTCCGAGTTGCCTCTCCGCCTGCTGCATCTGCATCTAGCGACAATACTAATTCCCTGCAGTATCTATTCAACAACTGTAATTGTTGCTCGGTCAGCGCAGTACCAGAAATCCCCACTACATTTTTGACTCCAGCCTGATGCGAACTAATTGTATCCATCTGCCCCTCGACCAGCACCACTCTGCCCTCTTGCTGAATGGATTGTTTTGCCAAATGCAAACCATACAGCAGCTCACTCTTATGAAACAAAGGAGTTTCTGGTGAATTCAGATACTTGGGAATCCCATTTGGATCCAACACTCGACCAGTAAACGCAACTACTCGGCCCAGACTGTCCCAAAGCGGGAACATTACTCGTCCAGCAAATTTATCACGCAAAAAGTTTCCCTTGCGTACCGCCAACCCAGCCTTCTCAATATCCCCCTCTTTCGCTCCTTTACGGACCAGAAAATCTATTAGCGCCCTTCCCGACTTCGGCGCAAATCCAATCCTAAACTCTGCCAAAGTAGCAGGAGTTAGCCCACGACCAACCATATATTCTTTTGCTGCTCTACCTTCATTAGTCTCAACTAAAACTTTTTCATAGAATTTCGCCGCCACCTCGTTAATATTCATCAAAGTCTTACGAGCATCTATCCCCGATTGCGGTACTTTAGAAAGTTGAACACCAGTTTGTTCCGCCAACAGCTGCAAGGCTTCGGCAAACCCTATTCCTTCTTTTTCCATTACAAACTTGAATACATCTCCGCCTCGTCCACAACCAAAACAATGCCAAATCTGCTTGTCTGAACTGACCATGAATGATGGTGTTTTCTCCACATGAAAAGGACACAGGCCTTTGTAGTTCGTCCCCGCTTTTTTGAGTGGCAAATACCGACCGATGAAATCGACTAGGTCAATCTTGCTCTTTATTTCATCTAAGTCAGTCATATGTTGGCGGAGGATGTGGGATTTGAACCCACGAGGGGATTGCTCCCCAACCGCCTTTCCAAGACGGCGCCATAGACCACTAGGCGAATCCTCCCTGTCCTCTTACCTTATATTCAAAATCCCCTCCTGACCATATTATTATACCCGTCTTGACCTCCTCCTCCATCCGGTATATATTCCCTCTGTATTCACATATATCTTCTAACCTTCTCTCCCAGCCTGATTTCAGGCCGGGAAACCCACAGAAAAGGATTTTTCACTATGGCTACACAAGAGGAAATCACTCTGGGAAACTACGAGATCACCCTGCTTGTTTCTCCAGAGACACAGGAGATGGACGTCCAGAAGCTGGTCGCCAAGCTCCAGAACCAAATCGCCCAAAAAGGCGGTCGAATTTTCTCGACCGATATGTGGGGAAAACAACGGCTAGCTTACCCTATAGGCAAGTTTGAGTTTGGATTCTATACCACCCTAGTTTTCTCCTACCCCACCACCGAAATTGCTGAACTGACCCGAGATATCAAATTGATCCCCGAAGTCATTCGCTACATGACTTTATCTCTAGAAAAAGAAGGTGTTACTCCGGAAACTCTAAAACGAGTCGACCCATTTAAAGAAGCCCCTATTAGCGAACGCACTGTCCATGCAACCACAGAGAGCAGGCCCGTTCGCACTCGCACCCGTGCAACTGCTCCAGCTCCCGAAGCTCCCAAGGCTTCCGAAAAGGACGAAGCTACTCGTATGAAAGAGCTAGAAGAAAAGCTGGGTAAACTATTAGAAGAATAAAGGCATATTAGCCATTAAACTTTAAATCATGCGTGATCTAAACAAAGTAATGCTCATCGGTAACCTAACTCGGGACCCCGAACTCCGTTCCACTAATAGTGGCCAAACAGTTGCATCTTTTTCCGTCGCTACTAACCGCTCCTGGAACGACGCTCAGGGTAACCGCCAAGATGCCGTTGAATATATAGACGTTGTTGCTTGGGGAAAGTTAGCTGAAATTGTCGGACAAATCTACCGCAAAGGACGCCGCACCTATGTCGAAGGTCGTTTCCAGACCCGTAGCTGGGAGCAAGATGGGATCAAGCGATACAAAACTGAAGTTATTGCCTCCGACCTCATTTTGCTAGACCGTGCACCAGCAGGTGAAGTTGCCCCTTTGCAGAACAATGTATCCACCGAAGCATCTGCCCAACCAGTAGCCGCCGTTGATCCACTTGCTACTGCCGCAGATGAAATCAATATTGAAGATATTCCATTCTAAACTCTAAAACCTATGATAAAAAAATCTACTACTAGCGTTAGTCGTCGTCGGGTTACCACGCTGACCCCCCGAAACTACAACATCTCTACCGACGAGCTGAATTACATTGATTACAAAAATGTCCGACTTGTTCGTCGATACATGACCCGCTATATGAAGATCGAACCACGCCGACGTTCTGGCCTCACCGCTAAGCAACAAAGAGATATGGCTACCGCAATAAAGCGTGCTCGCTACATGGCTCTTGTCCCCTACGCCCTTCGCTAACAAATACCATGCTCTCCCTGAACGAAATAAAAACGGGTGTAACCATAGAGCTCGAAGGAGCTCCCTATGAAGTAGTCAAATACCAGCATTCCAAGATGGGACGCGGAGGTGCCGTTTTACGTACCACTCTCAAAAATCTTTTGACCGGAAACAATATCGAACGAACCTTTCACGGAGAGGAAAAGTTTAATCCTGTAAACCTAGAACACCACAAAGCTCAGTTTCTTTATCGCCAAGGATCCGATTTTGTCTTTATGGACAGTCAAAACTTTGATCAGTTCAATATCGGTAGCTCTATTATCGGATTTGCCAGTAATTTTTTGAAAGATGGCCAAGAAGTAGACCTTATCTTCTACAACGGACAGCCAATCAACACTCAACTGCCAACCAAAATGCCTTTCAAAGTTACTGAAGCAGAACCAGCAGTTCGCGGCGACACTGCAACAAACCCACAAAAAAATATTACTATCGAAACCGGCATGACTCTTCGAGCTCCAATGTTTATCAATGCTGGTGATACAATTCTGGTAGATACTCGCGACGGAAGCTACCTCGAAAGAGCCAAGTAGTATCAATGAAAAAAGAACTTTTTGCCATTACCAAAAACGGTAAATCAGTTTGGCTAGATCCGCAGGGTTCTTCTCACGCCATCACCCACTTTACCGCTGACCCGACATTACTACAACAAACCAAAACCGCACTCGCCAACTTGGATGCGACTGATTCAAATGTGTATACCGAAATCGACCTTGGACAGCCTATCGGCTATAGCGACTTAGTCGCAACCAACCCAGATGACGAAATCGTCTACGCTAAACGAGTCGGACGCCAAACATTTACCCGTTTCACTAAAAGTCACCAACCTGTAGCAACTCACACAATTACCGTATGGTTGATTCATGAAGATAGCAGCTACACTCTTCTAAGTGCCTGGTTCGGGCCCAAAACCCCACCGTTCCCTGGAGATAAATGGGAAACCCCAGAAAGCAAACCGTTTTGGAACAATCATGCTCTTGTCTGGGGCAAACAAGCTATTATAGAAGGGACGGAAACTACAGTCTGTCCCTGGTAATCTAAACTACATGTCTCTTAAAATCGGCATCGTTGGTCTTCCCAACGTCGGAAAATCTACACTTTTCAACGCTCTACTTGGTGCAAACCAAGCGGCTGCTTCTAATTTCCCATTCTGTACAATCGAACCTAACACCGGCATCGTACCTGTTCCTGACGGCAGACTGGCTAAACTTGCACAGCTAGAACACTCCGCACAAATAGTACCTGCTACTGTTGAATTTGTAGATATTGCTGGACTTGTAAAAGGCGCTTCTCAAGGT
>JAKLDB010000029.1 GCA_022703745.1 Patescibacteria group bacterium
GCTCAGATTAGCTTTAAGCAGGAACCCTTGGACTTTCGGCGACAGGGTCTCTCACCCTGTTTGTCGCTACTCATGTCAACATTCTCGCTTCCGATCACTCCACCGGATGCCTCACGGCCCGGCTTCACAGTAAGCTCCGAGCCTCCTTTGCGGCTTGCGCCGCAGAAGAGGCATGGAGCTATATCACGGAACGCTCCGCTACCACGCACATTGCTGTGCATCCTGAGCTTCGGCTCGTGGCTTGAGCCCCGTTACATCTTCGCCGCAGGACGTCTTGACTAGACCAGTGAGCTGTTACGCTATCTTTAAAGGATGGCTGCTTCTAAGCCAACCTCCTGGTTGTTTATGTGTCTCCACTTCCTTTCACACTTAGTTGGAATTAGGGACCTTAGATGACGATCTGGGCTGTTTCCCTTTTGATATACGACGCTTAGCCGCCGTTTTCTGACTCCCAGGCTTTAACCGGTCAGTATTCGGAGTTTAATTGGACGTGGTACCTTGCGGCCCAAATCCATTCAGTAGCTCTACCACTGCCGGGAACGCTCTGAGGCTATACCTAAATATATTTCGGGGAGAACCAGCTATCTCTGAGTTCGATTGGCATTTCACCTCTAACCACAGTTCATCCCCCCACTTTTCAACGTAGGTGGGTGCGGCCCTCCACTGCTTTTTACGGCAGCTTCAGCCTGACCATGGTTAGCTCACTCAGTTTCGGGTCTAATCCCTACTACTTCAATCGCGCTATTCGCACTTGCTTTCGCTCCGACTCCGTTGCTTCATGCAACTTAGTCTTGCAGTAGAGATTAACTCGTTGGCTCATTCTACAAAAGGCACGCCGTCGCGGAATAAATCCGCTCCGACTCTTAAACGAACACACGGTTTCAGATCTATTTCACTCCCTTATATAGGGTGTTTTTCACCTTTCCCTCACGGTACTAGTTCACTATCGGTAAGAAGTAATATTTAGCCTTACCAGATGGTCCTGGCAATTTCCGGCAGGATTTCACGGGTCCCACCGTACTTAAGAAAGAATACTTCAGAGTGATTTGCTTTTCGCTTACGGGACTTTCACCCTCTATGGTTACCCTTTCCAGGGACCTTCAACTAAGCAAATCATTTTTGACTCCTGATCTGGTCTATCGCCCAGCAAATGTAATCTCCTTGCAACCCCCTCCTGCACAACGCCGATAGGCTATAAGTGCAGAAAGGTTTAGGCTCTTCCCTTTTCGCTCGCCGCTACTAGGGGAATAAACGATTGTTCTATTTTCCTCGTGTTACTAAGATGTTTCAGTTCACACGGTTCCCTCCTCACTATCTATGTATTCAATAGTGGGTTACGCATACGCGTAGGATTTCTCCATTCGGACATTCCCGGATCAGCGGGTGTTTGGCCCCTCCCCGAGACTTTTCGCAGCCTACTACGTCCTTCTTCGGTTACTTCTTCCAAGGCATCCACCGAGTGCTCTTGTGTAGCTTGATCGCTCTTGTTTGTTTTCAATAAGGCTAGTGCCTTATTACTTAAATCGGCGATTTAAGAAAACCATTAATTTATTTCATTGATGCCACTAATTTTCAATGAACGAAATCTTCAAATGCGAGGGCAGAAAAGACACAAAAATAGCAGGGGTTCACCCTGCCGCTCTCGAACCCAAGTTAGGTCCGCATCATGCAGGCGTGAAAGTTAGTAAATTCAAATCAGCCGTGTCTTGAAACGCAGAGAAAATATGGTTGTTTTTGAGGTAACTCAAACGCTAAATTGGTGAGATATATATGTCGCTTATGCGACTAGTAAGCATTCTACTATATAGATGAATAGCGTGCAAGAGATTTTTGCCATTTTGGACCCTAAAAGTCAATACGGAGGGAGCCCATATCTGGAAATAGCCGATGACTGGTACAATGGGGGCGCTATGGAAGAGCTAAAAAAGACCCTATCTGAGATTAAACACCAGCGGAATCCGCACCTGCATTCGGAGCTTCATTTACTGGTAGATGAGGTGCGACAGAGGTTTGGAGAAACGGCTACTAAGGGAGTGGGTTCGTTTAGTTTTTACTTAGGGTTTTTCAAGCGGTTGGGGGTAGCTAAAGTCCGCCGAATTCTGGCGGAAGTGATACAGGCAGAAGTGGATCATCCAGAAAAACTTTTTTGGTGGAAGGTTAAGCAGGAATTAAAAAGGTAGAATATAAATATGAAGAGAAAGATTTTACTTGGTGATGTGCAACGAGACTTGGCAGGCTTACGAAAAGTGAGCCAGAAAGTTTTGGAAGTGAATAATGAAACACGTAAGTTGATTGCGGATATGTTTGATTCCATGCACAGCGATAACGGTATTGGTTTGTCTGCACCACAGCTTGGTGTACTGCAGAGAATTATTGTTGCGGAATACACAGAGGGAAAACCTGAGGTTCCAAGAACGGTAATTATTAATCCAGAAATTGTTTGGAGATCTAAACAAGAGAAAGCAGATGAGGAAGGTTGCTTATCTTTTCCAAATTTATATGGAATGGTACGGAGACCTGAAAAAATTAAGTATCGTGGATTAGATGAGAGTGGAAAGAAGATAGAGGGAAAAGCTAGTGGGTTATTAGCGCGAATAATTCAGCATGAGTATGATCACCTCGATGGAGTCCTTTTTGTAGATAAAGTCGATGGTGATGTATACATCTACGAGAACAAAAATGGAAAGACGCTATAGAGTTATTTTTATGGGAACCCCTATCTTCGCCAATCATTCGTTTTTGGCGCTTGCGAAAGATAGCCGATTCCAAATGGTAGCATTGGTAACTCAGCCCGACCGTCCAGTCGGAAGAAAACAGATATTGCGTTCTCCGATGATAAAATCTATAGCTGATTCTAGAGGAGTTCCGGTATTTCAGCCAACGAAAGTAAAGAATAATCCGGCATTTTGGCAAGGGCTAAGAGATCTGGAACCAGATGTAATTGTGGTGGCAGCTTATGGGAAGATATTGCCACAAGAAGTATTGGATATACCTAAGAAGGGGGTGGTGAATGTACATGGTTCATTTTTACCGAAGTACCGGGGAGCTTCTCCGATTGCAGCAGCAATTCTCAATGGAGATAGTGAAACTGGTGTAACGATTATGAAGATGAAATTCGAAATGGATGCTGGGGATATTATTGCAAAAAGTGAGCCAGTAAAGATTGCTCAGCGGGATGATGCAGAAACTTTGATGGCCAAGCTAGCCGAAGTTGGGGCAAAGACTTTGCTTGATACCTTGCCGAAATATTTAGATGAGGAAATAATTCCTATCCCCCAGAATGAAGACGAAGCAACCTATGTAAAACTCATTAAGAAAGAAGATGGGTTGATCGATTGGAACAAAGATGAGGAATTCATTTCCCGCCAAGTACGCGCATATTTTCCGTGGCCAAGCGCATATACAATATGGAACGGACAGATGATGAAAATATTACAAGCGGACTTTGAATCAGCAATTGAAAATCCCAAAGGGTCTCTTGCTAAGATAGATGGACAACTTTACATAGGTAAACTTAAAATCCGTCAACTGCAGTTGTCTGGCAAAAAACCAATGGATGGGAAAGCATTTTTATCAGGTTATCCCCAAAGTATTGGCAATAGCTTGATATAATAAGAATGGTTTTATTTGTACTTCAACAGAGTTATATAAACTAAAGAGAGGAGACGACCATGGCATATCTCTATCTCTTGATCGGTATTGTAGACCTGATTTTGGTCTTCATTAACCGCGATTGGGGCTTCACGCTAGCAGTGGTGCTTGGCATCATCTACGTGATTTTCGGCTTGTACGAGGTCTTTATGCCCCGCAAATAGGATTTATTCTGGTTTTATTATGATCCTATTCAAAACCCCGCATCTGCGGGGTTTTGGTTTCTATCGAACAATGAAATATATTGCCACAATTGCCATTAGAATTTGTGGCAACAACCCTATCCCCCAACTTACTGGTTCACGGGCAAATTGCAGTATTGGTCCATGCCAATGATGAAATTGTTTTTGGATAGGAAGTGAATTCCATTTCTCCCAAAATATGCCGGGAACTTCAAATAAATCGGGAAGGCAAGCAAACATTCCAATTGTAAAAGCGTACCAACGATTTGTTTCTGGCACTAACCACCACCAAAGTGCCAGCGCTAACAAACCATCCAAGAGTACGAGAACTACATTACCAGTATTTAAATGATGTCCGCCAACAGTGTCGCGGTGTGGAATAGCGTCCAAAACAAAATGAGAACTAACCGCGGCAAGTGCGGCAGGAGCAGTTTCGGGAATGCCTTGCGAAATTGCGACCCCAGTCAGAAAGTGAGGCGTAATGAGCATTATTTAATCACAGATAGAGAGCGTTCTAGCACTTCATTGATGCGAGCAAAAAATCCTCCAATTACTGGCAAAAATCCGAGCTTATCGAAAATCAAACCAGCTAGTCCTAGCACTAGCGCGAGACCAATGGTTGCTCCTAGCGCAGTAAACAAACCGCTCACGAATGAGCGGGCCATCAAATTACTCCAGCTGTTGTAGTATTTTTCTAGAGCGGTAGCGAACTGACCAAGTGCTTTGGTCGAATCGACCTTTACCTTTTTGGTTATTTTCATATTTGTATTATACCAACCTAAGCGCTTTTTGACTTGGCAACTGCGATAACATTTTCCTGAATATCGTTTAGGGAGTAATTTACATTCCCTAACCAACCGCCAAAAGGACGAATGTACTTCCAACGAGCCACCATTGCCTTAGGTTCCGGTGAACCACTTTCGTCGTATTTAAACAACAGCTCGGAAGTGTAAGCAATCGATTCATCCCAAGACGCAAAATCGCGGTAACCGCGATAGTTTTTACTCCCACTACGAAAATCTTTAATCCCCCACGCGTTGTAATCGCCCGCTAATTTTTTACCGTAACCACTTTCAGCGGCGGACAGTGCAACTATCATTTGCCAGTTGGGATATTTCACCAAAACACTTGCTGGAAGAGGGCTCTTTTTTTCATCCAAAAATCCCTGCAGTTCCACAACAATTGGGTCAACTGCCGGTTGGGGCTGATAAATAGGGGTTGAAACTGACGAAATAAGGGCAAATATTGCCCCCAACAGATTGTCCATTTTCACCTCCCGACGCCAAACATAGCCCCCATTAGGCGTAGGGTCAGAATAGCATAAAAGGGATAAGCGGTCAAGCCCAAAAACCCGCTATGGAAGCGGGTTTCTTGGGATATATTGTGAACAAAACGAAACTTTATCTGAAAGAGAAATAAGTGAAGTTTGGAAAAAAAAAGAGCACTGATGCTTGATGTTAAAACCAAGACTTATTCAGTGCTCAACAGTGAGCGCAGTTCACAGATACTTTTCCCACAAGACCTTCTTGTCTGGGGATCGGGTGAGGATGAGACTTAGGTAAAACCATGCCTTGGGGGAGGTATTCTCCTCAAAGACTGCTACACAGAGTTGCTGATAGCTAGCCTCGCCATTATCGCCAGGCATTTCACTCTTCCAAACCACCGCTCGAATCACAGGAAGGCAGTTGTAAAGTGGACTGGTCCAAATGCCACCATCCTTAACTTCCTCTACTTTCCTGCTGGGTTCTTGACGCTGGATGGCAGCAATGTGACGGTCGAGCAATGCCGGAACGTCGTTGTAGGGGGGAGCTGTGAGTAACTCAACTACTCCTGCCCACGCCCATGTTGAAAGCTGACAAAGTATCACTGCTACCGGACCGTCTTTGCAGACTTGTCCGGCCAATGCCTTGGCAGCAGTCAAACATGCTTCGTTAGTGAACTGCTTAATGTCCGTGTTTGCAAGTTGCAAGTGAAACCTCCTCGACTGGGATGCAGCCATTGTAATCCTGACCCG
>JAKLDB010000003.1 GCA_022703745.1 Patescibacteria group bacterium
CCTAAAGTAGGCATGGTGGGATGCTGATGGGCTCTACGAGTCTTGCCCCGTACTTTGCTAATTTTCTTCTTTGGTTGTGCTGACATACAAGGGGCATTATATGGGATTTGAAGTGGCTTGACAAGGGGGGAGGTTACAGCTAGAATGCCCTATGTATATCAGATAAGCTGGCATGCTTTGTTAGTACTCAGATTAGTCCGCACCGGTCGCAGAAATCAGCCGAAATACCGTCTGGTAGCTGCCGAGCAGGGCGAAAAATTAGATGGCAAGGTGGTCGAGATTCTCGGTCACTATGAGCCTGCGGCTGAAAGTAAGCCGTTTGTTTTCGATAAAGAAAAAGTGCAGGGCTGGCTCTCAAAGGGTGCCATGCCTTCCAATACGGTAGCTAAGCTGTTGAATAGTCAGGGTTTTAGTCTCCCAGTTCATTTACATGCAGAAGCTAAGCCAAAGAAGAAAGCACAGGCCAAACTAGAGGCGGCCAATAAGCCAGTAGAGGTTGCTCCAGTACCAGAACAGGTAGAAGTGGCTTCGGAGGAGACTACGGTAGTTGAGGAAGCGCCAGCAGAAGAAGTAGTGGCTGAAGAAACTCCGGTTGTAGCAGAGGAAGCCAAAGAAGAAGAGAAGAATGAGGAATAATAGTCATATAAGTAAATAGTAGGAAAGCTATGGAACGCGATCAGGAATTTGTGGAATACGTGGTTAAGGCTATCGTCGACAATCCAGACAAAGTTGTTGTCAATCGGAGTGTTGACGAAATGGGTGTCTTGCTCGAGTTGGGTGTTGACCCAGCAGATATGGGTAAGATTATTGGTAAAGAAGGTCGTACAGCAAAGGCAGTGCGTACACTGCTTAGAGTGCTAGGTGCGCAGAATCATTCTCGGGTGAACTTGAAGATTATGGAGCCAGAGGGTGGTACTGGTGGCAATCGTCACATTGATTTGCCGGAAGATAAGGAAGAAAAGATTGACATGCCAGAGACTACAACCAAAGACGATTTGAAAGAAATCGCCGAAGAGTAATTAAAAATTTTTATTTCAAAACAAGAGCTCCCGAACTCTCGGGGGCTTTTGGTAAGATAGGAGTATGAGGTTTACGGTAATTACAATTTTTCCGCAGCTTATAGAGGATTATTTCAAAGAAGGGATCTTGTCTCGAGCTTTAAAGAAGAAGCAAATACAGCTCAAGACAATAACACCCAGAAAGTTTGTGAAAGATAGACACCAGACAGTAGATGATATGCCATATGGTGGAGGAGCAGGGTTGGTGATGAAAATAGAACCTTTGGTTAGAGCAATTAAGTTTGTTACTAAAATAAAGAGAAAGAGAAGGATCATCTTACTAGATCCCAGGGGGAAGAGATTTACTCAGAAAGAAGTGAAGAGGCTATCTAGCTATGAGGAGTTAGTGTTTATTTGTGGAAGATATGAAGGAGTAGATGAAAGAATCAGATATTCCATAGATGAGAAGTTGTCTATTGGGGATTTTGTGCTAATGGGTGGGGAGTTAGGGGCGTTGACGGTAGTGGAAGCGGTCGCAAGATTGCTACCCAATGTTTTGCATCATCCTGATTCTGCTAAATATGAGAGTTTTTCTGAAGGAAATAACTTAGAACATCCGCAATACACTAGGCCAGAAGTATTTGAGGGGCATAAGGTTCCGCCGGTCTTGCTTTCAGGAGATCATAAGAAGGTTGAGCAATGGCGCAAAAAAAATTCAAAATAATATCGAAGCTAAAGCCGGCCGGAGATCAACCAGAGGCGATTTTGGCGTTGGTTGCGGGATTAAATAAGAAATATCGGGAGCAGACACTATTAGGGGTGACGGGGTCAGGCAAGACTTTTACAATGGCGAATGTTATCGAGAAGATACAGAAGCCAACTTTAGTTATTGCGCATAACAAAACTTTGGCAGCGCAGTTAGCTAGTGAGTTCAGAGAATATTTTCCAGATAATGCAGTGCATTATTTTGTTTCATATTACGATTACTACCAACCAGAAGCATATATTCCACAGACAGATACCTACATTGCCAAAGATGCGTCTATAAACGATGAAATAGATAGGTTGCGGAATGCGGCAACAGAAGCACTGCTTACGCGTAAGGATGTGATTATCGTTGCTTCAGTTTCTTGTATATATGGTCTTGGGAATCCAGAAGTGTACCAGAATTTGAGTATTGAGCTGAAGGTGGGCAAAGAATACAAGCGAGAGAAGCTTTTGTTGCAGTTAACTAATATTCAATACAGTCGGAACGATATGAATCTTGTTCGCAGTACTTTTCGGGTAAGGGGAGAAGTGGTAGAGATATTTCCCTCTTATGCAGAGCATGCCTACAGGTTAGAGTTTTTTGGAGATAAGCTTACTCGTATTCGTAAGATGGAGTATCTAACAGGAGAGGTTTTGGAAGAGCCGAAAGAAGTGGTAATTTTCCCTGCTAAACATTTTGTTACACCACAAGACAGGCTGAAGGGCGCAATTAAGAGTATTCAGGATGAATTGCAGGAGAGATTGGTAGAACTGAAGGGAAGAGAAAAACTATTGGAAGCACAAAGATTGGAACAGAGAACGAATTATGATATAGAGATGTTGCAGGCGGTTGGGTATGTGTCGGGAATAGAAAACTATTCTAGATATATGGATGGGAGAGAGGCGGGAAGTCCTCCAGCTACTTTGTTGCATTATTTTCCAGATGATTTTTTGATGTTCATAGACGAATCTCATATGACTGTTCCCCAGATTCGGGGGATGTATAACGGAGATAGGGCAAGGAAGGAAGTCTTAGTGGAACATGGGTTTCGTCTGCCTAGTGCTTTCGATAACCGTCCATTGCGGGAGGATGAGTTCGGGAAGCTAATAAGCCAGGTAATATATGTTTCGGCTACTCCGGGGCATGAGGAATTGAGCAACAGTAAGCAAATTGTAGAACAGATAGTCCGTCCGACGGGTCTTTTGGACCCAGAAGTAGAGATTCGCCCAATTGACGGACAAATAGACGATCTCATGGAAGAAATCCAGAAGAGAGTAGAAAAGAAACAACGGGTTCTAGTTACAACACTGACTAAAAAGATGGCAGAAGATCTGACCACCTTCCTGCAAGAGGCGGGGACAAAAGTACAGTATTTGCATTCAGATGTGGAGACTCTGGAACGGATAGATATCCTGCGGGATTTGAGGTTGGGCAAATATGATGTGTTAGTCGGCATCAACCTTCTTCGTGAAGGGTTAGATCTGCCCGAAGTTTCTTTGGTGGCCATACTAGATGCAGACAAGGAAGGATTCTTGCGTTCAGATACTGCGCTTATTCAGACATTCGGTAGGGCGGCCAGGCATTTAGATGGGAGAGTGATTATGTATGCAGATCGGATTACTGGTTCGATGCAAAGAGCGATAGATGAATCGAGTAGGCGTAGAGAGAAACAGGTTGAGTTCAATGAGAAGAATAAGATTACACCAAAGTCTATTGTCAAAGAGATAAAGACAATTCATAAGCAGGAATATGAGGATGTTCCTGAGGAGAAGGAGTTAGATAAGTTTAGGAAGCAGGCTAACAGAGAGGAGATAGATGCGATTATCCGTCAGCTAGAAGACGAAATGGATTTGGCAGCACGCAACTTAGAGTTTGAAAAAGCTGCCCAGATTCGTGATCGGGTGGAGTTTCTGCGTCAGCAAAAATAACTATTTTGCTTTGGTTGTGCGGGAAAGACCACCCCACTCTTTGAGGATGATGTAAAAAACGGAAGCTACTGGGACGGCCAAGAGGATGCCTAGTACGCCCATGAGTTTGGCGCCGATAAGTAAGACGATAATAATGGTGACTGGATGTAAACCAACCGTGCGTTGCATTACTTTTGGTACCAATAACTTATTTTCCAGTTCCTGCACTAAAACGTAGAAGCCAGTTACTACCAAGGCCATAGTGGGGCTGATGCTCATGGCAATAAGGATGGCGGGAATAGCAGAAACAATAGGTCCAATAATAGGAATAATCTCCAGTACTCCTGCCAGTAGGGCAAGAGTTAGGGCATAGGGTACCCCGATAATAACCAACCCAGCATAGACCAATATGCCGACTAGAATACCAAGAAGAATCTGTCCTCTCAACCATGCTCCCAGGCCAGCACCTACCTTGTGGGAAATGGTAACAATCTGGTTTTTTTGTTTGAGCGGTAGCAGAGCTACAAAAAACTTTTTGATTCCATTTTCGTCCAGTAGTAGGTAGAGGTTTAGAACAAATACGGTGAGGACAGCGGTAAAGCCACTAATAAAACCTTTGGTAGTGTTGAAGATGTTGCTGGTGAAGTTATTCAGAAAGTTAGAAACAGCATTTAGGCTAGATTGGGAATCGTTGATGAGGTGGTTTTCAATACCGAATTCACGGAGGTTGTTGATAAAGTTGTTGAAATAGGAAAAGTAGTTTGGCAGTTGGTCAGCTAGTTGACGTAACTGGGTAATGGCAGGAGGAAGGATGAAATATATCAGTGCACCAAAGAAGGCGATAATAACCAAATACAGTAACAGGATGGTGAGGATGCGAGGGATTTTTCTTTTTGCCATTCGGTCAATCACAGGAGAGAGAGCGGCAGCAACGATAACAGAGGCGAAGATGATAGCGATTACATCCCTAATTACAAACAAAAACCAGAGACCGAGTAGGACGGCTAAGATTTTGAATATTGAATTGATAGAGATGTCTAGAGGCATGGATTAGATTTTGTTCGGTGGGATCTTCAATGTTTGTATAACGGTATCGTTGATAATGAAGTTTACCACTAGTTCGCTGGATGCAATAAGCTTAGTGCGGTCGACTATTGCCAGGATTACGGGATAAGATATGACTTGAGTATAGACGGTATCTGGATTGTCTTCGGGAGTAGTTCGATGATAGCGAATGTCTATAGTATTACTTTGACGGCGAACAGATAAAAGATTGAGCTGGTAGCCACTACTTAGGTTGGTGATAGTATATCCGAGGGCTACTTGTTTATCCCAGTTTATTGGATTGTTATCAAGAGGATCACAGATTCGCTCTAACTCTACTTGGCTGGTAAACAGGTGGGCGGTGTTAGGTTCTGTTTTAGAGGGCTTAGCTTGTTCGGTAGTAATAGGAGTAAAGGGGAGATTGAATCCTGCTCGGTAGCCACGGTAGTTGGCGACACCCAACATGACGACAGCAATTATCAGTACAATGATAATGCCCCAAAAGCTGCTGGTAAAAGGCTTGGGTTTACTCATCTACATTATTATATGTATTCTGAAAAAGATATGGAAGTTGCAACAGACATTCGTCAAATCAGCATCAACGATGATGAATATCCGGAAAGTTTGCGGGAGATAGCAGATCCTCCAGCTATTTTATATGTCAGAGGAAGTCTCGATTGGGATCAACAAAAAGAAGTTGTTGCAGTTGTTGGCACAAGGAAACCCACAAGCTATGGGCTGCAAATTGCTACACAACTAGTCGAGGTAATTGCAAAACAGTGTGTCATAGTGTCGGGGTTAGCTTATGGTATTGATGCAGCGGTACATAAGGCGGCCTTGCGCAAAGAAGGGGTTACAGTAGCAATTTTAGGTTCTGGTCTAGATGATGCATCTATCTACCCCAGAGAACACCGAAAACTGGCACAGGAAATTTTGAGAAAAGGGGGAGCGCTTATTTCAGAATACCCGCCCCTTGCAGAGCCTTTGAAGCATCATTTTCCAGAGAGGAACAGGATTATTGCTGGTCTGAGTCAGAAGATTGTGGTGGTGGAAGCGGGGGAGAGAAGCGGTGCTCTTATTACTGCAAACTTGGGTTTGGATTATAATCGCGAGGTATTGGCTGTGCCGGGACCGGTAACTAGTCTAATGTCGATGGGTCCCAATCAGCTTATTGCCGAAGGGGCAAAACCGGTTCTTAGACCTAGTGATGTAGTGGAAATAGTGGGCTAAAATATTCAAGTTGATTTGACGGGAGTGGAGTAAATCGTTTATAACTCTCTTGTGCTCGAAGTAAGAATAAGTAATAGGGAATGAAAAATAATTTAGTAATAGTAGAATCTCCTACTAAGGCAAAAACCATTGCCAAGATTTTGGGATCTGGGTATCGAGTAGAGGCATCATATGGCCATGTTCGGGATTTGCCAAAATCAAAGCTGGGAGTAGATACGGAAAATAATTACAAACCAGAATATGTAATTCCTACCGCTAGTCGCAAAACAGTCACCAAGCTAAAGGAACTAGCAGAAAAAGCGGAAACAATATATCTGGCTACTGACGAAGACCGCGAAGGAGAAGCCATAGGTTGGCATGTGCAAGCTGTTCTAAAGGCTCCAGATAGCAAGGTAAAGAGAGTGGCTTTTCATGAAATTACTCCCGAAGCAATCAAGGAAGCATTTAGTCATACTCGTTCCATAGATCTGCACTTGGTAGATGCCCAGCAAGCACGTCGGGTTTTAGATAGATTAGTGGGATACAAACTTAGTCCTCTTTTGTGGCGTAAGATCTTTAGAAGACTTTCTGCGGGTCGGGTGCAGTCAGTTGCACTCCGAATTTTAGTAGAAAGAGAAAGAGAAATAGAAGCGTTTAATCCGCAGGAATATTGGACGATTGAAACAGATTTTGAAACTACTGGAGGAGACAAGCTTGTAGCGATGGTCGCAAAAGAAAATGGTAAGGATCCAGTATTGGTCAGTGAGGCAGATGCTAAAAGGGTGGTGAAGCTGTTAGAAGGTGCCGAGGAACATAAGATTGTGGATATCAAAGAAGAAGAGCGGGAACGTCATCCGGCAGCACCATTCACTACTTCTACTTTGCAGCAACAAGCAGGTATCCAATTGGGATTTGGAGTGAAGAAGACGATGACAATAGCTCAACAGCTATATGAAGGTGTGGACATAGATGGGAGCGGACCAGTTGGTCTAATTACCTATATGCGTACAGATTCCACTAATTTGGCAATGTCAGCAGTGTCTTCAGCCAGAGGAGTGATTGAAAAAATGTTCGGTAAAGAATATTTGCCAGAGAAACCAAGGTTTTACAAAACCAAATCTCGTGGTGCACAAGAAGCTCATGAAGCAATTCGTCCTGCTCAACCCCAAGTACTTCCCGAACAAATTAAGGGGAGAGTAAGTGAAGAACAGTTTAAGTTGTATAGGCTGATTTGGCAGAGGATGATAGCTTGCCAAATGAAATCAGCTCAAATTCGGACTCAGGAGGTGGTGGTTCAGTCTGGAGTGATTGAGAGCAAGGCGAATGGGGCAACGGTTGTTTTTCCTGGCTTTGCAAAGGTTTTTGATAAATGGCCGTTCCAAGAAAATGTTTTACCAAGAGTTTTGGCGGATGAGTTGTTGAAGCTTACTGAGGTGGTGCCTACTCAGCATTTTACCGAACCACCAGCAAGATATACCGAAGCAGCGTTGGTAAAACAGATGGAAAAGATGGGGATTGGAAGACCTTCCACTTACGCACCGACTATTGTTACTTTGGGTGTACGTGGGTATATCAAGAAAGTGAAGAAAGCTTTGGTTCCACAAGAAGTGGGGATGCTAGTGAACGATTTCTTAGTGGAGCATTTTCCTAATATTGTAGATTACAGTTTTACCGCTCGGATGGAAGATGATCTAGATGAAATTGCTGAAGGAAAGAAAGAATGGATGCCGGTGATAAAAGAATTTTATGAACCGTTTATTGAGCAAATAAAATTAAAGGATAAAGAAGTGACTAAACAAACTGCAGAAGATGAGGTTACAGACAAGAAGTGTGTTAAGTGTGGTGAAGCGATGGTAATAAAGACAGGAAGATTTGGAAAGTTTTTGGCATGTTCTGGTTTCCCCAAGTGTAAATATACGGAGCCTTTGAATGGAGATGGAAAGAGTGAAGTGGAAGTTACGGATAAGAAATGTGAGAAGTGTGGTGCGCCGATGGTAAAGAAGAATGGAAGATTTGGTCCATTCTATGGATGTAGCAACTATCCCACCTGCAAACATGTGGAGAATATCAATACTCCAACTATTCAGATGGCTTGTCCGAAGTGTAAGGAAGGTGAAGTGGTAGTGCGAAGAACTAAAAGAGGGAAGATATTCTACGGTTGTAGCGGTTATCCGAAATGTGATTTTGCAGCATGGGATGAGCCTGTACCAGAGCCTTGTCCAACTTGTGGCAAACTAATGACGAAGCCTGTGAAAAAGGGTTATCCGGTTTGCACTGAATGCGGGTATGAGGAGAAGAGCTAGGGTCAGGGTTGATGCTTACTGGGATTTTGGGTATAATTCACCCGTAAATAATCCTTAGGGTTATGCCTAAAAAAAGAGGCAAGGGAAAATTAGGATGGGTAGGGTGGTTGCTTAAGGGGTATTGGGCTGTTTTGGTAGCCAGTGGTTTGGTTATCGTATTGCAACTGGCTAGTGCGAACCCTAATCCTAATGCAGTTAGCTCAACTACCTCGATGACATTCAATGATTATGTTTGCGGGGCGGTTGGATATGCAGGAGGGATAATTGGTGCTTTAGCTGTACTGATGATTATGGTTGCCGGAGTAACGTATGCTACCTCAATGGGTAGCAGTGGGGGAAAGGAAGGACTGGGAGGAATTAGTGCTGCTAAGGAGATGATAGTTGCTGCGCTAACAGGAATTTTGTTGATTATAATGGCTCCGTTCTTTGTTGGAGAGTGTGGGAGGGGCGGAGGTTTCTTCCAGGATCTATTTAGCAGATATATTAATCCCATTGTAATTACTACTGATAAGGATAATTCTTCTACTCCTAATAGCTCTTCTGGTGTAAATAATACTCCGTAAACAAATCTTCCGGATTTAGTAGGTAAGGAGAATCTGGTAGGAATTGGTAAATTAGCAAGTTTATGAAAGATTATATCGAGGTTCGTGGGGCACGCGAGCACAATCTTAAGGGTGTCGACGTTAAGATCCCAAAGAACCAATTAGTTACAATTACTGGAATGTCGGGCTCGGGAAAGAGTTCGTTAGCTTTTGATACTATCTATGCGGAAGGACATCGGAGATATGTGGAAAGCTTGTCTGCCTATGCTAGGCAATTCTTAGGACTCACCAATAAACCAGATGTGGATAGTATAGAAGGACTATCTCCGGCAATTTCCATAGACCAAAAATCTTCATCGTCTAATCCACGCTCAACAGTTGGGACGATTACAGAGATATATGATTACATGCGTTTGCTTTATGCCCGGATAGGGATTCCACACTGTCCAAAGTGTGGAAAGGCTGTGGTGAGGCAGAGTATAGACCAGATCTTAGCACAGGTTTTAGGATTGAAGATAAGCAGTGCGGTTATCTTGGCGCCAGTTATTTCAGATAGAAAGGGAGAGTACAGGCAGGAACTGGCAGATCTAAAAAAGAGCGGGTATGTACGGGTAAGGGTGGACGGGAATATATATGAGCTGGATGAGAAGATTGAATTGGACAAAAATAAGAAGCATACGATTGAGGCGGTGATCGATCGTTTAGATTTATCTGATGCAAGTCAGGATACTCGCACTCGGCTGGCTGATTCGGTGGAAACAGCTTTGAGATTAGGTGAGGGGAAGTTGAAAGTTTCTGATGGAACAAAAGATTGGTTCTTTTCAGAAAGTCTGGCCTGTCCTAAATGTGATATCAGTATTCCAGAATTTGAACCAAGACATTTTTCTTTCAATAGTCCCCATGGTGCTTGTCCGAAATGTACTGGATTGGGCGTAACGCTTGAACTGGATCCAGATCTTTTAATACCAAACAAAAAACTAAGTATTTCCGAAGGAGCAATTCGTCCTTGGGGAGTGCATATGGTTAGTGGGGGAGGATGGAATAATAGAATATTGGAAGCGGTGGCTAGGAAATTTAAATTTGATATCAACATACCGATAGAAAAACTAGATAAAGAAAAGTTAGATATTGTTTTGTATGGAAGTGGAGACGAAGAGGTAGCGGTGCAGTACCAGACGCCCCATGGAAAAACGAATGAATATGTAGTGAAATTTGAAGGAGTTATCCCGAATCTTATGCGTCGCTACAAAGAAACTGACTCTGATTTTATTAGAGCAGAGATAGAGCAGTATATGACAAGTAATATTTGCCCAGAATGTCATGGTAGTCGATTGAAGCCAGAAGTTTTGGCGGTTACGGTGGGGGATAAGTCGATTGTGGATGTGGCAAAGCTTCCGATTCGGGATGCGGCAGATTTTTTCATTGATCTAAAACTATCTGCACAAGATAAGATGATCGTAAAACAGGTTTTAAAGGAAGTATCGGAGCGTTTGGGATTCTTGCGTAATGTGGGTTTGGAATATTTAACACTAGATCGTTCGGCCAACACATTGTCTGGTGGAGAAGCTCAGAGAATTCGACTTGCTACCCAGATTGGTTCTGGATTGAGTGGTGTGATATACATTCTTGATGAGCCATCGATTGGTCTGCATCAGCACGATAACCGTCGGCTTATTCAAACACTAATGGGACTAAGGGATTTGGGTAATACAGTGCTGGTAGTGGAGCACGATGAAGAAACAATCCGTTCAAGTAATTGGGTAATAGATGTTGGTCCATATGCGGGTAAGCAAGGAGGGGAGATAGTGGCGGAAGGAACACCCGAACAAGTTGCAAAGAATAAGAAATCTCTTACTGGCCAATATCTTGCAGGAACGAGGAGGATTGAAGTACCGAAGAAGAGGCGTACTCCCAATGGAAAGTGGTTGGAGATAAAAGGAGCTTCTGAGTTTAATCTGAAGGACTTAGATGCAAGATTTCCATTACAGACTTTTGTGTGCGTAACGGGGTTATCTGGTTCGGGAAAGTCTACTCTTATCAACGAGATCTTGGCCAAACGTTTGGCAAAAGACTTTTATGGTGCTCATGAGCAACCTGGAGCACACAAGTCGATTGAAGGAATAAGTTATCTAGATAAAGTAATTAGCATCGATCAGTCTCCAATCGGTAGAAGTCCGAGAAGTAATCCAGCTACATATACTGGTCTTTTTACATATATTCGAGATCTATTCACTCAGCTGCCAGAATCTAAAATGCGTGGTTACAAGCAGGGAAGATTTTCTTTCAATGTAAAGGGTGGCAGATGTGAAAACTGTCGAGGAGATGGGGTGAATAAAATAGAGATGCATTTCTTGCCGGATGTATATGTGCCTTGCGATGTCTGTGAAGGGAGAAGGTACAACCAAGAAACTTTGTCTATTCATTACAAAGGAAAAAACATTGCAGATGTTTTGGATCTGACAGTAGATGATGCTGCAGAGTTTTTTGCTAATATTCCTGCGATTAAGAATAAGTTGGATACTTTGCAGGAAGTAGGACTGGGGTATATCAAGCTGGGTCAGCCGGCAACACAGCTTTCGGGGGGAGAAGCACAACGAGTGAAATTGGCAACAGAGCTTTCTCGTCGGGCAACGGGCAAAACTTTATACATCCTAGATGAACCAACTACAGGTCTTCACTTTGAAGACACCAAAAAGTTACTAGATGTCTTGCATAGATTGGTGGATAAAGGTAACTCAGTTGTGGTTATCGAACACAATTTGGATGTTATAAAAACAGCAGATTGGATATTAGATCTAGGTCCCGAGGGTGGAGACTTAGGTGGGAAGATAGTGGCGGAAGGGACTCCCGAACAAGTGGCTAAGACAAAAGGGTCTTACACTGGTCAATATTTGGTAAAAGTTCTGAAGTAATTGACTGGGCGCATTATAATAGGTAAAAAGAGGGCGCAGCTCTTGCTCCTTGATTGTGGCTTTCGGTTACAAGGTCTAGGGGCTGTGTGTGAAACATCACTCGAGTACTATTTGGTGAACGCCTTAAAGTACAACGCGTTTCACAAGCGCTAATTCCCGGAAGCCACACTCTCCGATTTCCGATGATAGGGACTGTGCTGACAGTAGGGAATCGGAGAGTTCCCTTTTGAAACGAAAAACCGGCGACTCTGATGTCGCCGGTAAGAATTCGTTTAAGGTGCAGTTGGGATTGTAAAAATTGTAGCGAATTGACACTCATCCCGTTCTTCAACGCGGGTTTTGATTTCAGAAGAGTGGATTACTTGGAATCCATTTTCATGAGTTCCAATGGTCGCAATGACCTTATCGCCATCGTAAATAGCAATAAGTCCACCAGCTTTGGGTCTGAAGAATGTTCGTCCGCCCTTATAGGGCAGTTTGAGCAGGCTGAGGATTCTGCGTAGGAATTCCTCCATTCGGTCCAAGGGTTTCTCCATATAATTCGTTGCGCCAGCCTGAATTCCCTCAGTAATATAGTTTGGGTGCTGGCTGGCAATGATGATTGGAGTCTTCCCGTAACCCTTTAGACTCCTGATTTCTTTGATGAGAGCAGGACCTTTCATTCTGCCCTTCAGATTACCTCCGGTTACAATCAGATCGTATTTGTCTGCTCCGGGGGCCAGCAATAACCCCACGGCTAGTTCGCCGTCGGTGGCTATTGATACACATTCAGTCGGAATTTGGCCGTAGTAAAGCAGATTTTCGGTCAAACTTGTCCTGAATGTATAATCGTCATTGACAATTAGTACCTTGATTTCCCTCATAAGGGGTCACCTCTTTTGTTAAGTTACCAGCGGTATAATACACAGGTTTGCCTATAATGTGAATAAGATGGTTATTAATCAAAAATTAGTTTTGAAAAATGCTCCGACTAAGCCGGGTGTCTATTTGATGAAAGACAAGGCGGGAAAAGTAATCTATGTAGGAAAAGCGAAGGATCTTAAAAAAAGGTTGGCAAGCTATTTTTTGAAGAAAGATCAGTCAGCAAAAACAGTTGCTCTAATGGAGCGGGTGCAAAAGATTGAAACAATTGGAGTGAATAGTGAAACAGAAGCCTTTTTGTTGGAAAATGAATTAATTAAAAAGTACATACCGCAATTCAATGTGATCATGCGGGATGATAAGAACTATTTGTATGTTCGCATTACGGTAGAAGAAGAGTTCCCCCAAATCTTATTAGCTCGCAGAGTCTTTAGGGATGGGGCAAAATATTTTGGACCATATGCATCTTCGGGAGCAGTGCATGAAGGGTTGAAGTTTATAAAAAAAGTTTTTCCTCTCTGTACAGCGACTCAAAAAATTACTTCCGATAGCTTAAAAAAAGGACAAGGTCGTGCTTGCTTGAATTATCATCTGAAAATCTGCCCTGGGGTATGTGTTGGAAAAGTAAGTTCGAGAGAGTATCACAAAACAATAGATCAAGTGGTGCGTTTTTTGCGGGGGAACTATGAACCAGTAATTAAAGAATTGAAACAGGAGATGGAGAAACTTTCTGAGAAAAAAGAATATGAAAGGGCAGCGCGAATAAGAGATGGAATCAGGTCGCTTGAAACTATTAGTGAAAGACAGAGTGTTGTGAAAGCTAATTTATCCGTGAATGAAGATGCATTGGGGGTGGCACGTTCCTTGAATAAAGCAATGATTGTTTTGTTACAGGTACGTTCAGGCAGAGTGTTGAATCAGCAACAGTATGCAATAGAAACCAAGTATGAAGCAGAAATACCGGAAATTTTAGCAGGGTTTTTGCGCGACTATTATTTAGAAGCGGCTGATTTTCCCAAAGTTATCTTATTACCCGAAGAGATAGAAGGGGTGAGTTTGTTTGAGAGTTGGATGGCGAAGATGGCTGGTAGAAAGATAAAGATAGTAGTGCCCTCGAAAGGAAGACAAAGAGCGGTAGTGAGGTTGGCAGAATCTAATGCACAGATGAAATTCAATCAGATTTCGGGTAGGTGGAAACTGGAGAAGATAGTGGCAACCGAGGGGGTAGATAAGTTAAGGGATATTTTGCATCTTAAAAAACTTGAACGAATAGAGGCATATGATATCTCAAACATTCAGGGTACAGATTCGGTTGGTGCAATGGTGGTGTGGGAAAAGGGGAAGATGGACAAGGGGCAGTATCGGAGGTTTAAGATAAAGACAGTTGTTGGTCCGAATGATTTCGCAAGTTTGGCAGAAGTTTTGCGGAGAAGGTTTTCTCACCAGGCCGGGGATGCAAAATTCAGCAATCTTCCAGACGTTGTTTTGATTGATGGTGGGAAGGGGCAGGTAAGTACAATAACAAAAGCACTGAAAAACTATCCAGTAGTGGTGATTGGAATAGCAAAAGGAAGTCATAGTCGGACTAAAGCGAAAGATGATTTAGTGTTATCGACTGGAAAAGTTGTAATCTTACCCGATAACTCTCCTACCAAAATTCTCTTGCAGAATATTCGAGATGAAGCACATAGATTTGCAATTGCTTATCACACCAATCTGCGAAAGAAGAGAGTGGTTGCTTCAGGCTTGAAAAAAATTCCTGGGGTAGGAGCGGTGACCCAGAAAAAACTTGTGCGTAAATTTGGTTCATTGGCAGCGGTAAGAAGAGCTAGTGAAGCAGAGATTGCTTCGGTGGTGGGGGAGAAGATGGCGAAGCGGATTAGAAATTAGACTGCAATACGGTGGCTGTCGCTGTCGAAATGTTGAGTGGAAAATTCGAAGATATGAGCAGTGGCGGTTAGGGCGGTAAAGCGATGCACATCTTTGGGGTGTAGGATAATTGCATCTCCGGTTTTTAGAATGAAGGTTTCACGGATAATTGGTGGGTTGAGTTTGGCATTTTTTAGATCGGTTAGTTCAACCTTAATTTTTCCTTTTGTAACGTAGAAGGTTTCGGTTTTTAGTTTGTGGTAGTGCAAACTACAGTGTTTGCCTTTTTTCACGATTAGTAATTTTCCACAATACATTTTATCGTTGTGGATCCAACGTTCTTCTCCCCAAACTTTTGGAACTACTTTTATTTTCTCTGTGTGTCTAAGGGAAGTATGTTTTGCCATATCCTAATTGTACACATCTAATTTGCTCTTCTGGAATTTTGGGCTAACATAGGGGAGTGAACGACAAGACGATAAGATCGGCCGGGGTTATTGCTGGCATTATAGTGGTGCTGGGTGTTTTGGCTTTGGGAGCGCAATACTGGTCATCCTTAAGTGGAGGGGCTAGTGCTCAAGTTATAGACTTGGCTCAGATCCCCAATAGTATTTCCGTCTCCAAAGAAGACTATGTAACGATGAAATCCCTTTTGGATCGCTATTCTTCGGTCAGTGATTTGGCTACCAAAAACCAAATTGTGAGGGAATTTAGGAGTATTTTCGATAATTTAGCCCAGTAATTTCTGGGGTACAGACAGATATTTCTCTCTGGCAGAGGATTTTTTTAGTTATCCACAATTTTAGAAAAACTCCTTGACTGTTGACAAATGAAGGGTTGGATGATATAATCGGGACAGTTGTAAGGGGGTGAGAGGAATTTAGATGGAGGAGGATAACTACAACCAAAAAGATTCTAGTTCTGTCATTAAATCAATAATGGTGGAACAAGAGGAAAAGACCCGGGAAGCACTGGACCCGTTAGTGGTTGTAATTAGTGCTGTGAATTCGCTAAAAGACCGGGAGCGGGAAGTTCTCTTGGGGAGATTCGGATTGGAAGATGGCAATAAGCTTACTTTAGAGGCGATTGGTTCTAAATTTGGCGTTACGCGCGAAAGGGCTCGTCAGGTTGAGAATTCTGCAATAAAGAAGTTAGCAGAAAAGCCTACCAAAGATTTGGCGAAGCTGTTGAAGATAGTAAACAGTTATCTTTTAGAAATGGGAGGGGTAATGTCTCTGACTGGATTGGCCCAGTATTTTAAGATTGGGAATGATCAGAGACGAGACGCGGAATTGAATGCTCTACGCCTAACAGTAGCGTTGGATAGCAATGTAGTTGCTTTGCCTAAAGAAGATATGTTGCATATTGGTTGGGCAAAAAAGAATGCGCCCATGGGCTTAGTAACAAAAGTTTTGGATGAGATAGAAAAGATATTAGTGACTGTAGGTAAGCCGGTAACAGAAGATGTGCTGTGGGGAAAGCTGACAGATACTCCTGTTTATGCAGATAACAGTGCCCGTCTTACTCCGAGTATTGTCCATGGGATATTGTTGGTGGAGCAAAGTTAGCACAGACCGAAAGTGGAGAGTGGGGATTGGTAGCTTGGCCAACGGTTGTTCCGAAAAGAATACGCGACAAAATCTTTTTGGTTTTGCAGAAGTTTGGAAAGCCAATGCATTTTAGAGATATTGCTGATGCAATAAACCAAGCATTTGTCGGAGGAAAGACAGTATTGAGTAGAACAGTGCATAATGAACTTATTGGTGATACCAGATTTGTTTTGGTGGGTAGAGGGATCTATGCTCTAAAAGAGCAAGGATACCAGCCAGGGGCGGTAGCGGATGTAATCATTAAAGTAATGAAGCAAGCAGGTAAGCCTCTAGCGGTGGAAGAAGTAATTGAGGCAGTATTAAAGGATAGAGAAGTAAAGAAGAATACGGTGATTGCTAATTTGCAGAATAAAAAGCTGTTTCGTAGAGTTGATAAAAACAGCTATACCCTGGTTTCGGAAGAGAAATAATTTAACAAATTTTTTGGAATAGAATGTGGGAGGATTCTTCTAGTCTAGTTGTATTGGGATTGCTACTGGTAGGTTGGCTGATTTTTTTTGCACTCCTATTTTGGATGCGGCAACGGGGAAGAGTAGCCAAACAACCAGTCGAGCAATCTGCTACTTCTTTGCCAGTTAGTCTTGAGGCTGTAGATAAGCTTGTTCCAAGTGGCTCTGGGGTTCTTTTGGCGGTAGAGGTACCAAAAGACAATGAGATTACACCTCTGGCTGCAGAGCTGATGTTCGCTAGCTTACATGGGATTTATCGGCCAGCTAAAGGGGTGGCACAAGAACATATAAGTTTTGAACTTCAGGCGAAAGAAAAGTCTATTCGCTTTTTTGTGTGGACTCCAAAACATTTGCAAGGTTATGTAGAAGGACAAATCTATGCACAGTATCCAGGGGTAATGATTAGTGAATTCAAAGATTATACGGATGTGCATAAGATGGGTGCAAATGTAGCGCTTGTTTCAACAGATCTTAAACTTGTTAGAGAAGATATCTTTCCAATAAAAAGCTTTGATAGCTTCGAGGTAGATCCACTTTCGGCAATTACAGCAACCTTAAGTAAGTTGGAAGGCAAGTCTCAGATTTGGGTGCAGGTTCTTATTCGTCCAGAGAATGACAGCTGGAGGAATAGGGCGATTAACTATATTTCAGCGATTAGGTCTGGTCGGAAGGGATTTGGTGCAAGTTTGGTAAAGAGTTTGACTGGACTGGCTTCAGACGTGGTAAAGACGGCCATGTCGGGTGCACCAGTTACGCCTGCCCCTGAGAAGAAGATTGAGTTGGCACCGGGCGTGGAGGATGCATTAAAGAAGATCGAAGAAAAAAGTACTAAGCTGGGATTCCAAACTCTAATTCGTTTAGTAGCGATTGATGAAACACCGGCGGCTGCTCAGCAGAAGCTGGATTTGGTAGTTGGATCCTTTAAACAGTTTAATACAACTAATCTC
Source organism: Patescibacteria group bacterium (assembly GCA_022703745.1). Lineage (GTDB taxonomy): Bacteria > Patescibacteriota > Kazan-3B-28 > Kazan-3B-28 > Kazan-3B-28 > JAKLDB01. Next base: position 17,400 of record JAKLDB010000003.1, read on the forward strand.
AACGGTTTCGTGTCGGTAAGTGAGCCTATTCCAGCAGCACAGGTTTTCCAAAGATATGTCCAAAGAACATTTCCACCAACTGGCTTTGTTTTGAATGTGACAGAATTGGCTAGTATATATCACTTGCCGAATAAATCTGTAAGTACTCCGCATTTGGTGTGGGCAGGTGCAAAGAAAGGCGAGCCACCGGCTAATTTACCGTTGGCAGATGAAACTCCGCCTGAACTTTTGACTAACATTGGTGTAACTAATTTCCGAGGAAGTCAGGAGAAGTTTGGAATAAAGATAAGTGATAGAAAAAGACATGTATATGTAGTGGGTAAAAGCGGTACTGGTAAGTCTACTTTGCTACAGAATATGGCGATAGATGATATTACCGAAGGAAGGGGTGTGGCGGTAGTGGATCCGCACGGTGAATATGTGGATTATGTGTTAGATAGGATTCCAGATAAGAGAATAGATGATGTTATAATTTTTGATCCAAGTGACAAAGATTTTCCAATTGGTTTCAATATTTTGGAAGTAGAAGATCCCAGATACAAGCTGGTAACAGCTTCAGGGGTGGTGGGGGTATTCAAGAAGATATTTGGAGATAGTTGGGGTCCCAGATTGGAGTATTGGTTAGCATCTGCCATTTTGGCACTGTTGGACTATCCAGGGTCAACGTTGGTTATGGTGCCACGTTTGTTTACGGATGATGCATTTAGGGAAGATGTTATCTCAAAAGTGCAGGATCCAATTATCAAGAACAGATGGATTACCGAATACAACAAACTAGATCAGCGTCAGCGAAATGAAACAATTTCTCCTATTCTAAACAAAGTAGGACAATTTCTTTCGTCCAATATTATTCGCAATATTGTTGGTCAGCCAAAGAGCTCCATCAACATGCGCAATCTGATGGATGAAGGAAAGATTATGTTAGTAAAGCTTTCCAAGGGTCTTATCGGTGAAGATAATGCAGCACTCTTAGGTGCTTTGATTATCACCAAGTTGCAGTTGGCAGCCATGAGTCGAGCGGATGCGACAGAGGCTAGTCGGAAAGACTTCTTCCTTTATGTAGATGAGTTTCAGAACTTTGCTACAGATTCTTTTGCCACTATTTTATCCGAAGCAAGAAAATATGGTTTAAGCCTGACAATGGCTCACCAGTATATTGCTCAGCTTTCGGAAGCGGTGAGTAAGGCGGTGTTTGGTAACGTAGGGACGCTGGTTGCATTTAGGGTGGGCTCAGACGATGCAGCATTTCTGACCAAAGAATTTGCGCCAGTATTCACCGAACAAGATTTGGTGAATTTAGACGTGTTCAACATTTACGTGAAGCTTTCAATCGACGGTCTTACTGCTGGTGCTTTTTCTGCTGGTACACTTCCTCCAAGTGCAGATAAGAATACTAATAAGCAGAAAGTTATCGAACTCTCGCGGAATAAATACTCGGCAAAAGCTGAAGGTGTCGAAGAAGGTATTCGGAATATCCAGACTGGTCCGGTGCAACCAGCAACAGCAAGACCTTCTGGACAGCCAGTAAAAAGTGGTATGGGTACACCAATTCGTCCAGGTACGAAGATGCCGAATCTTACTGGACTAAAGAGTCTCATTTCCAACATTGAGCGCAAGAAGCAAGAGAAGCTAGCGCCAGAACAGAAAGAAGAGCTAGTAAAGACTCTAGAGGAGGATCTAAAGAAGGAGCCTAACTCGTTGAAAGAGGCTCTAGAGCGGGCCAAGCAACAAAAGGAGATAGACCGGGCAAAGGGCGGAGAAGACCAAAATTCTCTATAATACTAGCGATGACGACTAAGGTATCTATTCGGAAAGAGGTTGAGAAGCTGCGGGAGGAGTTGAATTACCATTCCAGGCTTTATTATGTTTTAGATAAGCCGGAGATTTCGGATGCCGAATACGACAAGATGTATCGGCGGCTGGTGGATTTGGAAGCTCAATATCCAGATCTTGTAACCCCAGATTCTCCAACCCAAAGAGTAGGAGACAAAATATCTGGTGAATTTGCGGAAGTTAAGCATAGTCGTCAGAGGTTAAGTTTAGACGATGCATTTTCTTTAGAAGAAGTGAGAGAGTTTCAGACTAGAGCCAAGAGAATACTAGATGAGCATTTCGATTACGTCTGTGAGCTCAAAATAGATGGATTGCAGATGGTTTTGACATACAAGAAGGGGCTGTTGGTAACGGCAGCAACGAGAGGAGATGGAAGGGCAGGAGAAGATGTAACGCATACGGTAAGAACAGTGCGAGATATCCCACTCAAACTTTCTAAGCCAATAGATATTGTGGTATCGGGGGAAATATACATTGGCAAAAAAGATTTTGATAAAATAAACGACCAACAGAAAAAGTCTGGTGGGCAGGTGTATGCCAATCCTCGTAACTTAGCGGCAGGGACAGTAAGACAGCTTGATCCAAAAGTTGCGTCAGGAAGGAAGTTGCATAGCTTTGTTTATGATATCGAAGGAGATCTGGAACCCAAAACACAAGTAGAAGTTTTGGGAGTGTTGGAGGAGTTGGGGTTCTCGGTGAATCAGGAACACAAGCTGGCTCACAGTATGGATGAGGTGGGGGAGTTTATTCAGGGATGGACCAGTAAGAGGGATAGTTTGCCGTATGAAGTAGATGGAATAGTGGTGAAAATAAATGAGATTCGTCAAAGGTTGGTTCTAGGGACCACAGCAAAGTCTCCTCGTTGGGCGATTGCTTACAAATTTCCTGCAGAACAAAAGCAAACTAAGATTCTAGATATTATCGTCCAAGTAGGAAGACAGGGAACACTCACACCAGTAGCAGTTCTTGAGCCAGTTCGGATTGCAGGTTCGACGGTTAGTCGAGCGACATTGCATAACGAGGATGAAATTGTAAGAAAAGATGTGCGAGTAGGGGACATGGTGGTGGTACAGAAGGCGGGAGATGTAATTCCTGAAGTTGTGGAGGTAATAAAAGGCAAGAGGAGTAAATCTGCAAAAGTCTTTAAGATGCCAGATAAATGTCCGATTTGCGGAGGAAAAGTTGTGCGGGTAGAAGGAGAAGCGGCGCATAAATGTGTGAATAAGAATTGTTTTCTGGTGCAACTTCGCAAACTCCAGCATTTTGTCTCTCGTGATGCTTTTGATATCGAAGGACTGGGTGAGAAAATAATTGAACAACTATTCAAAGAAGGATTAGTACGAGATCCGGCAGATTTCTTCACATTGAAAGAAGGGGATATAGAGCCATTAGAAAGATTTGCAGAGAAAAGTGCTAAGAACCTAGTGAAGGCAATTGATGAAGCAAAAGAGATTAGCTTAGACAGATTCATCTATGCCTTAGGGATTCTCCATGTAGGAGCGCAGACAGCGCGAGATGTCGCAAACGCATTTAATACCCTAGAGGCAGTAAAACATGCATGGAGAGAGGATTGGATAGAAATAGACGGGGTGGGACCGAAAGTGGGCGAAAGTATTTTGAACTTTTTTCAAGATGAACACAATCTTGAATTGGTGGATAAACTACTGAAGGTTGGTGTAAAAATACAGCTACCAGAAAAACCCAAGTCGAATAAATTAGGTGGAAAAACTTTTGTGGTGACAGGAACGCTTTCTTCAATGAGCCGAGAAGAGGTAGAAGCAAAAGTAAGAGAAATGGGTGGGAAGGCGAGTGGTTCAGTATCGGTTAAAACTGATTTTGTAATAGTGGGCGCAAATCCTGGGAGCAAATACAATACTGCGAAAAAATTGGGTGTAAAAATTATTTCCGAAGAAGAGTTTCTGAAGTTGGTTAAGTAATTTGAACAAGAGAAAAGCCCCGCACTGATGCGGGGCTGATTCTTTCTACCTTCCTCCTAGCGGCGCCAGTCTACTGATTTTCACCATGGTACATTTCGTAGAGAAACACTCTACTAATACCTGGTGGCTCAGTAGGGACGGGTGCTGTCAGCTCCTGTTTCGAAGGGAGCTGGTTTGTCGAGTCTGGTTGTGCTTGGGCAGTTGTTGCCCAAACGGCCAGGCCAATCACCAGTGCTCCAATGAGCAGGCTGATGACTGCTCTTCTGTCTAGTCGGACCACCATACCCCAGAGTACGATGATCAGACCGACAAGCGGCGTCACCCACAGAATATGTGGGCTAATTTCTTCTGGCCGATGTTGGGACATCAGGTAGAAGAAACCGCCGAGAGCGAGGACTGACATCACCCGGAAAAACCAGTGATGTAGCCTCGACAGACTGAAGTGGATTACAAGCATCCACAACAGTGAACCCGTTACTAGAAAGGTTGCGCTAGGAGACATTGCAAGGAACCTCTATAAATGGAATATGAGTAGCTTACTCCTAAACAGGAGAAATGTCAAGATTATCTGCTTTCAGAGCGGATAATCCTAGATAAGAGAAACCCCCCACCTTTCGGCAGGGGGTTATCGTATATATTGCGTAACTCTGGTAGTTGCTCCAGAGTCGGCGCATCAAAGAACAGATGAGACCGTTAGGCCGATGCAGATACCGTCGCGACTGACGACAACGTGTTTTCACGTAAGGACTTGGTAGTCCAAATGATTGGTTGTCGCCTAGTTGAGACGATAGTTATGCTTTTTTCCTTCGGTTCGAGCTCGAACTCTGGAAAGAGCGCTTTAATCCGGTCGTAGCTTTCACGGGTTACCACATCGTCAAGAATGACGATCGTGTTTACCCATGGAGCCTTTCCGAAACTCTCGATTTCATCGAGTACCTTCTCGAGTGCTCCGATGAAATCGAAGTTCTGGCATCCTAACGTGCCAAAAATTTCGAATACAACTTCTTTTTGGTTACGAATTGCGTTTACTATTGCAGTTCGTCGTCCATCGTTCTTGCCTGTTACTATACCTATGCTACTTTCCTTGTC
>JAKLDB010000030.1 GCA_022703745.1 Patescibacteria group bacterium
AAACTTGACTTCAACCCCCTTTTTCCCTATTATCTAATCGCCCTAAACACTCCCCCATGTATCAGTCAAAAAGCAGTTTTTTTTCAGGCCAACTTCGCAAAGAACCGATTGTAACTCCGGCGGCTTTGTCAGCGCTCACTGCTGTAGTAGTGCTTTTTGTTCTGGCTGTCATCTTTGGCAAAAGCATGACTCTAACCAATCCATCTCTTGGTTTTGATTCAAATAAGATTGGGTATGCTTCTAGGCCAATCTGTCCGATAAACCTTAATGGTTCTTTTGATAATAGATTTAGTCAGTTGGAAGAAAATGGCAAAGTAATTTATTACTACCTCAGAAAGATAGATAACGCTCGGGTAGAAAAAGATCAGGTAGTATGCCAATACGATAAAGGTACTGGCAAACTATTGAAAGAAAGAATTCAGTGGAGAGAGGATGTTCCCCTAACCCTGCCTGATAACCTAATCTCTGAAGCTAAGGCGATATCTTTGGCTGGTGGAAAAGCTAAATTAGTTAAACTGTACTACATCTCCCCCAACTCCCATGTCTTCCCCCTTAAAATAAATCAGTCCAACCCTTGCTGGGTAGTTACTAAAGAAAATGCAGATATCATCATTATTGATGGAATCACGGGCGCGATATTAGGTAAAGGCGTTCCCCCACCGTATCCGCCCGGTTTCTCTTATTCTGGACCACTATTTAGTAATCCTTGTGCTGGCACTTGGGATGCTTGGTATAAAAATGCTGAATACTGGTTTAAAACCATGGGTTACGACACCGAAACAGATATCTGGCCAGCCCGAACTGAATTAGAGGACCGAATTAAAACCGATACCGTAGCTCTATTCTACGAAGTAGCGCATGGCACATCCCTTTCTTTTGCGGCAGGATGCAGTGGCTCATCGTACGAAATGACATATGCAAGTTACATTGGAGAATGGATTGCTGATTACGAAAAAATGCCGTTCACATTTTTGGCTAGCTGCGAGGGCATGTGCAACACATGGTCTAACAACTTTTCGTATGAATTTAGAAAAGGTTCGGATGTCGGTACGGTCACTGTTGGTTACTGCGGCATGGATGACCCAGAAACCTGCGTCTCCTCGGATTGTTGGTCAGAAGCGGTGGACTGGCAGGATGCTTTGTTTGATTACGCTAATCAAGGCTATACAATCAAAGCGGCTTTTGACCAAGCTAACGCAGATTACCCGGCCTGTTCGAGTTATGATTGTATGAGATTTGCTGGTGACGAAAACTTAAAGTTAGTTAACCCCAGAGTCAGAAGAGTGGCTAATCAAGCACCAATCTTGGATTTAATTGGTAACAAATCGACCGACGAAAATGTAAAATTAGAATTTTCCGTCAACGCTTCTGATTACAACGAAGACAAGTTAACTTACTCCACTTCCGAGCTACCATCTGGAGCCACATTCATTGGTAAAACATTCAGTTGGACCCCTACTTATGAACAGGCCAACACCTATTCAATTACCTTTACCGTCACCGATAGTGATTTGTCCGACGAAGAGACTATCCAGATAACCGTAAATGATGCTAATGGAGCGCCGGTTCTATCTCCCATTGGAGATAAGTCGGTTAATAAAAATTCGTTGCTTAGTTTTTCGGTTAGCGCTTCGGACCCGAATAACGATTCTCTAATTTACGATGCAACCGATTTGCCGTTGGGCGCAACTTTTATTGGACAAGATTTTCTTTGGACACCCACTTCTAATCAGGCAGGTGAATATTATGTCACCTTTAGTGTCACTGATGGAGATTTATCTGATGAGGAAACTATCAAGATAACAGTTAACAATAGAGCGCCTGTTCTATCTACTATTGGTAACAGAAATCTGATCGAAAGAGAAAAGCTCACATTTACCGTCAGTGCCTCCGACCCAGATAATGATCCTCTAACTTATGATGCTTCCACTCTTCCTACGGGTGCTACCTTCGTCAACCAAAATTTTTCTTGGACTCCAAGCGTTGGCCAAGCTGGAGAATACAATGTTACCTTTAGTGTCACTGATGGAGATTTATCTGATGAGGAAACTGTCAAAATAACCGTTACGGCATACAACTACCAACCACAGCTTCTCCCAATCGGAAATAAATCTGTTTACGAAAATGAACTATTACAATTCTCTGTTAGTGCCTCAGATGGAGATAAAGACACCTTGGCATATTCGGCTTATGGTCTTCCGCCACGCGCAACCTTCATTAGTCAGCAATTCTCTTGGACGCCCAGCAGTCTTGAATCTGGTGTATATTCTGTAACTTTCAAAGTTACAGATGGTAGCTTATGGGATCAAGAAACTATCAAGATAACTGTTGTGGATAGAAGTTTGAGCCCGGTTTTTCCTGGTGTCTGTTCAGACAAAATCTGTACTAGTATCACTGCCAGAATGTCTGCTGGCGAATCAAAACTAATAGCCTTCGGTAATAATGTTTGGCCCGTCACTGTCATACAGATCTCTGCAAACTGGGTAAAAGTTAGAGTTGGAAGCCAAGAAGGCACTGTAACAATGTGGCAGACTACTAAAATTGGTGGATTGCCAATAAAGATTCAGGAGACTAATTATCAGCTCTCTGAATACCCACCTAAAGTAAATCTGATCTTCGGAGAAAATACCGATTGCTCCGACTGTAAGCAGAAGTTTGTTGGCGTTTGTGGAGATAAACAATGTACCGGTCAGAAGATTGTCCTCGCTATTGGTGAAACCAAGCAAGTACCATTCCAAAGAGTGGCTTGCTCAGATACAGATGGTGGCAAATTCCCCGACCAGTATTACATCAAGGGCAAAGTCACTAACCCAACCAGAGAAGACTACTGTTCTGGCACTTGGGTACGGGAACAGTACTGCGATGAAACAAGTTGTACCTCTACTGGCAAGTGGTATGCCTGTCCTAATGGCTGTTCTAACGGAGCTTGTCTCCCCCATCTAGACCCTCCTTTAGAACCACAGAAGATCAATCAGAGTCAGACTTGGGCTATTACCTTACTAGGCATTATCCGGAATATGTTTGGTGGCGGGACAATAGTATTGGATATCAATGGAGTAAGTGCTCTCTTATCGGTATCCCAATCCACCCAGACTCTTAATGGACTGCCATTCAGAGTTGAAAACATCTCATTCGATTCCAAGAATGTGTCCCTAACTCTGGGAGAAAGTTCAAGAACCTGTTCCGACTGTTTCATTTCCCTGTAATAAGCAGAAAGTGAGTTTCTTGTAAAAAAATCTTTTTAGTCCCAGAGCCCACTTTTAGCCCAAAACACCCCTATGGTATTGCCAAGGGGGTACTTTTTATGTATACTGATATAATTTGGTGGTGACATTAACAACTTGAACGGAGAGTAACGGAAAATACAGCGACATTTACACAAGGAAATGGCTCTGTGTTCCCCGCTACTGTCCCGCGGGGCACATATAAAAGCCTAGGTTCGAAAGATCTTAGGCACAAAAACCAAAACAAAAATTTGATGCCCCATACGTTCTTCTTCCTTCGGGGGGAATACGGCGGAATGGTCTCTGGGGTTGTACCTCAAAGCCGGCCTAGGGCGCTCGATATTACATCACAGCGACCAAAATAGGTCGGCTTTCTTTTTGCGTATTGTCATACTCGAGTTCTGCTGTATAGCACAGAACGAAGGATCTAAGGTAGCGACCTTCGGTTTAGATTCTTCCTAGCGTCAGAATGACAGCGGAGAGCTACTTCAGTAATTCTGTGCGGAGGGCAGTCAGTTCAGCGACTTTGGCGGTATCCCCTACTTTGCCGTAGAGCATTATTAAATCTTCTACCAGCAACACGGACTTGGAATGTGATTTGCGGCCCTTTTCAACAATACCAATCGCCTGCTGAATACGCTGGTTATTTTTCTCTTCCTCCGCCAGATCGACGGAAACATAGGCCAAATTGCGGTAAGCAGTCTCATACCCAGAATCGAGCTCGATGGCCTTCTTATAGGCTTCTATGGCCTCCGGGAGGTGCTTGTTATCACGATATACATTGCCGTAGATGTTCCACTCCTCGGCAGTATTGATTTGGTTCTTATCCCGAGCTTCAGCAAACAAATCCAGTGCCTGCGAAACATTGCCTGATTTGTATGTTTCAACGGCGGAGTCAATAGTTGAACCACTAGGTATAAGCCACACAATCAGAAGAAACACGATTATTGCTATTACGCCAATGCCAAGTAGCAGAGTTGCCTTCAAATTTTTCTTAGAAAAATCCATCTCCATTATTTGCCTCCTAGCTCGCGGATTTTATCTTTGATGGCGGTATTTTGGGGATCGTTTTTCAAAATTTCTTGATATTGAACAATTGCATCCCCCGTGCGTCCAACTGACTCATAATACTGCGCCAACATTATGTGATAACTAGCCCTGCTTTGGGTGGGATCTTGGCTGATGGCAGTTAGCAGAATTCCTTCTATTTGTGGCAACTTGTCTCTCATATAACCGCTATAGAGATTAAGTAATCCTTCATAAGGGTCGGTGTGCATACCTTTGCTGTTTTTTATCGCAATCAGATAATTTTTCTCCGCTTTGCTATATTCACCAATGCTGACATAGAGGTTAGCGAGGTTATTGAAGCCCTGTAAGCCAGCTGGACGATATTTATTCAGCCATTGGTAAGATAGAATAGCCCGACCAGTGTCGCCTAGGTCCTTGAAAGCGTTTGCCCTAGAGATGGCCGGATCAATGATGGGAGATTTAAGTAGGTTCTCGCCCTTGAAGGTATCTAGCTCTATATATGCCTGCTGAAGTCGTTCATAGGCCGCCTGATTGATTGCATCGGTCAGGTTATATTCACTAGCCGGAGGGATTTGGGTTATAGGAATAAATTTGGCTGTTGAGCTGTAATACTGACATCCGAGAATTATCCCGCCAACGATAGCCACTAGAATTATTACGGCGACGAACTTGCCCAAAGCAGTACTCATTAGTTTGTTTATCTGCATATTTTGTTCCTTTCAACTGCAGTGAGGGGGACTTTTCAGTCTCCCCTCACTGGTTAAAGTTTGGACTAGTTAAATCTTAGACAACTCTGACTCTCCAGAAGATACCGGTTGGACCAAACCACTTCACAAATTCAGCAACTGGCCTGACATACAGGTCATAGTATGAGCCGACTGTCGCAGTTGAAGGGATTTGGATCTGGAACCGGAAAGTATATTGACCGTTCTTATCTACCTGAACATTGGCATAAGTTAGACGATTGGTCGATAACCATGAACTATGGTACAGCGAAGATGTGCCGTCTTGTGGCTTCCATGTACCCAGTTTAATCCAGTTAGCTCCATCGGTAAGGCCGGTCAGCCAGGGACTGTTGCCTACGTTTTTGAGTGTTAACTCAAGATCTAGTACTTGACCGGGAGTGCCACTTACTTCATGGGCATACCCATCCGCTGAAACTACTCCCGTCTGCCCCATCCATTGGGCACCGTAGCTGTAACTTTT
>JAKLDB010000031.1 GCA_022703745.1 Patescibacteria group bacterium
TCGAGGAAAAATTTTCTCCGCTCCTGCCACACGAGATTTAGCCGAAGCAATCCTAACTGACGCCGCTCACATCCAAGAACATGGTGTCAGCGAGAAAGAAATAGACACTCTTTTTTCCAAAAAAGATGTGGAAGGCGCACTAAAACTTTTCGAAACATATAATTACGGAAAAACTTTTACTATTGGAAACATAAAAATATGCCTACAAGATGCTGGCCATATCCTAGGCTCCGCTATCGTTGAAATCTGGATAGAGAGCAAAAAGATTGTTTTCTCTGGAGATTTGGGTAATAGTCCTGTACCAATCATGCGAGACCCCACCCTAATCCCTAAAGCAGATTATGTCATCTGCGAATCTACCTACGGCAATCGTTTGCATGAACCACTAACCAACCGAGAGAAAAAACTTTTGGCCGCTATTCGCCATGCTCACAAACACCATTCCAAACTTATAATCCCCTCTTTTGCATTGGAACGGACACAGGACTTGCTCTACACCTTTAATCTTTTCCGCAACACTAACCAGATGCCCCATGTACCAGTAATATTAGACAGTCCTCTTGCTATAAAAATTACTGACATCTATAAAAAATACACCAAACTCTTTGATGAAACTTTCCAACAATATCTGAAGGTGGATAAAGATCTTTTTTCTTTCCCCGGATTCAATCAAACTCCAACTGTTCAAGAATCTAAGACAATAAACGAACTAGAAGATTCTGCAGTCATTATCGCCGGCTCTGGCATGGCAGATGGTGGTCGCGTCCAACACCACCTGATTCACCAGCTCGGCAATCCTGACAACCAAGTTTTATTCGTTGGCTTCCAAACCCCACACACCCTTGGAAGAAAACTGGTAGATGGAGCTACCCGTGTGCGAATCAAAGATATGAATATTAGAGTTGAAGCCACTATTCGATCTATCAACGCCTTTTCTGCCCATGCCGACCAAAAAGGACTAATGAATTGGCTGTCTGGCTTTACCACCAATCCAACTATTATCCTAACCCATGGTGAAGAAGAACCTCGCCAAGTTCTCTCCAACAAGATTTCTCGCCAACTGAAAAACAAAACCCTCCTGCCCAAGCGCGGGCAGAGTATCAATCTGTAAAAAAACCAACTAAACTGCTCCCAACATCCCAATCACCACCCCTATTGTCGCCAGTACTGCTCCAATCACCCAAAATCTCATCGTCACTTTTGGCTCCGGCCAACCAATCGCCTCAAAATGGTGATGTAACGGTGCAATCAGGAACAATTTTTTCTTATACACTCTTCTGTATGTCATCTGCAACATTACAGACAGTGTTTCAATTAAGGGAATAAAAGCAATAAACGGCAAGACGACTACACCCACTCCACCCTTAATCAGCATCGCCACCACTCCCAACATAGCTCCGAACGCCAGCGCATAGGTATCCCCGCCAAAGAAACGTGCTGGGAAAATATTGAACCAAAGATAAGCGAGAAGAACTCCCACCACTGTGGCGCAGAGAATAGCTAAGCTAACTTGGCCATTTACTAATGCCAACACTCCGTAAGCCGAAAAAGCAATTGTGAACAATCCGCCAGATAGTCCATCTAATCCATCTGTAATATTGAAAGCATTTGCTACTGCCAGGATGACAAAGATGAATATTGGGATATACCACCAACCGACAATGAAATCCCCTATTCCCGGCAAATGGAAGCTATTAAATCCAAGCTTATAGAAGAACCACCACGCGCCCAGACCCGCCACCACAAACAGCCAGAGCATTTTGTGCCGTGCCCGAATCCCCTTCACTCCTCCAATCCCGCGAATATTGAACCAGTCGTCAATTGCTCCAATCACCCCAACCGACAACAAAGCAAAGAGAGGCAAATAAGTTTGGGAACGAGTTAGATTGAATTTTAACGACACCAAAAGTACTACCAACCAATACAAAACGCCCGCCATTGTCGGGATATTCCGTCGATGCTTCTCTCCATGCAACTGTTGGTACACTGTCGCTTGCTGACCATACAAAGTTTCTTCTTTTGGTTTTTTCCAAAAACGGTACTTATACAAAAAGTTGGCCCAAAATGGTGTGGCCAAGAGTGCAACAAAAAAACCTATCATCGAGATAATGAATATTCGTAACAGTTCCGTTTGGAGAAGTGCTTCTGGCATATTAGTTTTTGGATTGCGCCACCAAGCGAGCCACTAACTTATCCAGATACAACGCTCGGGATGCCTTTACTAACACGGTATCACCTTCCTCTAAGATAGGCAAAATCTGGGAGATAGCAGAATCAACATTTGGATTCTTCTCATCCCATGGAATCTTCACTACATTTTCTTGTTTCATTCCAGCATTTAAAGCCGATCTCGCAATTAGTCCCCCCTCTTCTCCTAACCCAATTAGCAAATCAACTTGTTTCGCCACCCACTGCCCCACCTGCTCATATCCTGTTTGTGTTGCACTCCCAATCTCTCTCATCCCACCTAAAATTGCTACTCTTCTCCCTTGAGCAATATCTCCCAAACTAAAGAGAGCCATCTTCATTGATTCCGTATTGGCATTGTAACTGTCGTCAATAATAGTCCACTTTTGTCCCCGCACAACCTGAAAGCGACCAGTAATGGGCTGTAATTCAGCCAACCCCAAAGCAATCTGTTCTCTAGTCAATCCAAATTCTTCTCCCACCGCAAAAGCCACCAATGCCGCTGGAACAAATTGCCTTCCTTCTGGTAAATTCACCCGCAACTCTCCACTCAAACCATGCAGAACAAACTTATTTCCCTCCTGCCTTTCTGCCCAGTAATCATTGGAGTTAGCAAAACCAAAACTGTATTTCCTCTGTGCTCCAGCAAGTTCCCGCTGCATACATTCTTCGCATTCACCATTTAAAATCGCCAAACCATTTGGTTTCAGTTTGCGAGTAAGAGAAAGTTTTTCTTTCACCAATCCTCCTCGATCTTTGTAAAACTCCAAATGTGCATCACCAATAGTGGTAACTACTGCAACATCGTAATCAAACCATTTGTTGAACCAACCAATATCTCCCGGCCTATCTGCTGCCATCTCCAATACCAAAATATCAGGATATCTTTGCTTCACTATAAGCTCTATTATCCCTTTCCATTTCAGCCGTATCATTTGGACCAGCGTAACTTTTGCTTTGCCCGATGAAGTAAATGCTGGTTCGAATCCAGGGCTTATTACCGAAGCAACAATACCCCATTCGGTATTAGCGTTATACATACTCCGCTGGGCTTTATACGCCTGCTTTAAAACCAGCCAGATTGCCTCTTTGGTCGTGGTCTTTCCCACGCTGCCAGTAATAGCAACAATTTTGACCTGGTATCTCTTGGCCACCTGCCCCGCCAACCAGCCGAACAGATTAAGTATTAGTCTCTTCATCTCTATCTCGTAGGAGGAATTCTCCAGTAGTCTAGCAGAAATTTAGCAATCCCACCAAACAATGGTGCGGCAGAGCTTTCTGCATATACCACATCTCTGGGCCTATCTATTCTCGCTATCATCACAAACTTCGGATTCTCTACTGGCCCAAATCCCACAAAAGTACCGATAGTACTTCCTACTCCTTCTGCTAAGTAGCCACTACCATTCGGATTTGGTATCTGCGCAGTTCCCGTTTTTCCTGCAATGTAATATCCTCTCACTCCCGCTTTCTGTCCATGTCCACGCTCCACTACTCCAACCATCATCGCCGAGACCAGCTGTGCAGCCTGTGCCGAAATCACTTGTCCCCTCACATCTGGACCAATGCTCACCGCACCAGACGGATACAAAATCTTGTCCACAATATGCGGTTGCATAAGTTTGCCGTCATTAGCAATCGCCCCGACTGCAGCTAGCATCTGGATAGGTGTAATTGCGATTCCTTGCCCAAACGACATTGTTGCTAAATCTACATCACTCCAATTACGCAATTGTTTTACTTGAGCCGAAACTTCACCAGCCACTTCTATTCCCGTCGGTGACAAGAAACCAAACTGTTCCAAATATTTACGGAAAAGATTCTTGCCCAATTTCTGCACTACAAAGATTGCACCAGTATTCAAAGACTTTTCTAGCACTTGAGTCATGGTTTGAGTTCCATGTGCAACTTTATCTGAATTTTTTATAGTCCGATCATTAATCTGCACTTCTCCTGGATCGGTATACGTAGTACTTGGAGCCACCAATCCGGCATCAATACCAGCTGCCATTGTAATTACCTTGAAGACCGAACCAGGTTCATAAGTCAGTGATGTATTCAGATTATTAAACAGTGCTAAATCCTGGGTGTTGTAGTTGTTGGGATCAAAGTTGGGATACTGTGCCATTGCAATTATCTTCCCCGTCTCAGGATCCATAATAATTACACTCCCCTTATCTGCCTTGTGCTTCTCCACCGCTTCTTTCAATGCTTTCTCCACATGGTATTGAATAGCACGATCAATCGTCAGCACCACATCTAGACCATTTTCTGGATCCACATTCTGTCTTTTGCCTAAAGCAATCTGTTGACCAAAAACATCTTGTTCCGCTTCCAGCAATCCTGCCTTCCCACCCAGTTGCTTATCCAAATACCCTTCTACTCCATACTGACCCTTCCCATCTCTGTTCACAAAACCAAGGGCTTGGGCAGCCATGATATTCTCCGGATAGTACCTATACAGTTCTGGAGTAAGATACACACCAGTTAAATCCAAGTCAGCAATTGCCTGCGCTTCTTTTTCTTCAATCTTCCGCTTTAGGGGCGGGAGATATTTAGACTTCGAAGAAAGTTTAGCAATTAGATCGCTTTCCTCAATCCCAGCACCCGAAAGAAAAGGCATTAGTTTACTCGCCACTAACTCTGGCCTCTTTATCTGTGCCGGAACTACCGTGAGAGAAAACAAAGTAACATTGGTTCCCAGAGGATATAATTCGCCATCACTATCTTCCACCAATATCTTGCCTCTCTGTGCTGGAACAACTTGACTACTCACATGCTGTTGCAATGCTGCCTCGGAATAGTGACGGTATTGAATCACCTGCCGTTCAAACAACATACTGATGAGCATAAAAAAGGCCAGTCCAAAAAGACCGGTGATCATACCAATACGGTATCTCTGTTCGAATTGCAATGAGGTGGCCCTATCTAACATGCCACTACATTATATAGGATTACCGTTGAGCAAGTGCTGTATAGCTAGGAAGATATGTATAGTGCTGGGAAGGCACAAGCTTTGGGACTATCACCACCTTCTTTGTCTCTGCCTGCTCAGAAGTAGAATCGGTTGCATTCTTCTCTGGATCACC
The DNA here is from genome assembly GCA_022703745.1 of Patescibacteria group bacterium. GTDB lineage: Bacteria > Patescibacteriota > Kazan-3B-28 > Kazan-3B-28 > Kazan-3B-28 > JAKLDB01. Next base: position 5,277 of record JAKLDB010000031.1, read on the forward strand.
CACTTCCACTTGTCCAGTCGCCCCCTCATCTATTACCTGCAAAGATTTCAGCCTAGCTGCTTCGACTTCCAGTCTCTGGTTCTCTGCTTCCATCCCTTTGTTGGAAACTTCCAGTAGTCTAAGTTCCGTACCCTTA
>JAKLDB010000032.1 GCA_022703745.1 Patescibacteria group bacterium
GAGGGTTATCTGTATCCCAATTTCCTGCATACCGCAGGGAACCTTTCTGGTAAAAAATCAAAGGTTCTACAGGATTATCCTCTTCTGGCACAAAGTCACTGAACTCAATATCTCCAACAGTAGTACCTGTGTTTTTAATCGTAATTTCATAAGTGACTACTCCGTTCGGTTGGACCAAGATGCGGCCGTCCTCATCAACCGTTGGTGTAACGCCATCAACAAACTTAACTATCTTAGAAGACGCAGTAAATTGCGGATTCCGTGCAATCTTCAAGGTAGCACTACGTGTCAGTGGGGTATCATCCTCAATGAAACTAAAGTCATCGTAAATATTTACTGACTGAGTAATATCTAATGCCAGAGCAGGGCTGTTGATTTGCATTGTAAATTTAATCAGCACAGGGGTACCATCCTTACTAATAGGTGCTCCATTACGCCACTCTAGTCGGACAACTTTCCCATTTAGATCCTTGATTTCAGTCATATTTCCACCGCCTTTATCATCGGTGGAGAAATAGGTTAAGCCATCCGGTACATCAAATTTTACTGCTACATTGCTAGCGTCTATTGCACCATGATTGATCAATTTGACAGTAAACTGAGCCTTATCACCAGTATTGTAGGATTTGTTGTCATTCGGACCATCGGCTACGGTAATCTCCGAAGCAATTAAATCTGGCACACCAGATGGAGGAATAGCCTGAGTTCTAAAGCTAAAGAACGTTGGCAATACAGGTGGCAAGGGGTCACCGCTACAATACTTATAATCGTTTAATTTATTACCAGCTCGATCAGTTGCGTTGATAATTTCAAAAGCATATTTGGTGTAATATTCCAAATCAGGCATGCGAAGTGACGATAGTTTGGTTCTATCTTCATTCCAGGTAATCTGTAATCCCTTAACTAGAACCTTATCTCTGCGGTCAAGTTTATTAAATTTATAAAATATGTATTCGAAGTTGGAAGGATCCATCGGTTCGGAGAAAGTAACCTCCAACCTTGGCTTTATGTAAACGTAGTTTGTATCATTAATACCCTGGCCGTCATAGGGGACAGTGCTGCTGATCGTTGGCGGCATAAGATCTATAGTGGTAAATGTTTCAGCTGACCACTTAAGCAACTCCTTATTGCCACTGGTGTCTACGGCACGAGAAAAGAAATACATCGTTCTGCCATCTTTAACCGTAACATCCCAGCTATATGGAACGGTGTAATCGGGGTTATAGAAGGAAGACCAATTAATCTTATCGTAGCTGATATACAAATCCACGTAGGAAATGTCAGTATCCTTTCCTGTGGCGGTAACAGTTAATTTAGGAATACATCTATCAGGCACCGTACTAAATTCTGGCAACGGATTGACATAAGAAGCTGGGGAAGTTAAGTCATTTCCTGGTCCACCACCCGAACTGGTAGTATAGGTTATAGTAAGAAGATCCATGATCGTAAAACCAGTACTGGTTTGGTTGTATAGTTTCAGATACAAATGACCCGAAACAGGCATGGTATCAAAAATCTCAGCAGTTAAGGTGCTGATGTCGGTTGAAAAAGATGCATCGTCCACTGCACTGTGTTGCCAAGTGCCAGAATAGTAGTACCAATTCAAAAGGTCGCTACTAAAGGCAATCCCCATAGTTCCAATATGGTAAATATTGTAACCAGAAGTAATAGCTGCAGTAATTTTAGAAAGACTATTAATACCAGTATCAATAACAACCGAAGTATTAGCCGGGTTAAAATCAGCCGACCATGCGGTTGCGTTAGTTGTGGCAACATCTTGTCCGCCCATAATAAGCGAAGTGGGGGTTGAGGCATTAATTGCCATTGGACTAGTAGTCCAGTTTCCAGATGTTCCTGCAACCGAAGAGTGAGACAGCCAAGTTACTCCACCATCAATAGTCGAGACTAGTTCATATCCTGGAGTAGTTTTCAAAATAGCAAAAATTATACCAGCAGAGGAGGGGTGGCTAAACATACTCTGGATTCTCCATGGATCATAGGCAATTAGATTGCCAGAAATATCTGACCAACTACCACCATCACTCATTGCGTCAGTAGTACTGATTCTAGCCAACGAAGCTGCCCCAACATGATAGGCGTAGAAGTAGCCATTTGAGAAAAAGCCACGGTTGGTACCTCCAGCTGGGTTAGCTCCATTAGACCATGGGTCAGCCCCAGTAAGGGTATAGTTAATGGTAGTTCCATCCAGACTGCTTCCAATCAGTGCAATTGAATTGCTACCGAAGCAAACAATGTCGGTTGGCGTAGCAATCTCACTTGGACCAGCCATAAAAGTTTTTGCTTCCGTCCAGTTTGCCCCATTATCCGCACTAACTACTACACCGCCCCCGCTTCCAGCCGCATAGACCTTATCATTAGTCGAGTCATAAGTTATGGCTATAATCGTTTGTGGGTTAAAAGGAACAGGCCAAGCTGATGCATTCCAAGTGGCACCATTATCTCCAGAGTAATAAAGCCCAGTAGCTCCACCCAATGAACCTCCTACTACCAAATCGTCACCACCAACACCAACTACATCTTCAAAGACCTTGATTGGACCAACCTGTGGATCAACCGCCGCCCAGCTTGCTCCGTCATCATCCGATTTATAAAGTGTTCCGGCAGTACTCAAAACCGCCCACAACCGATTCTGTACATAAGTCATGCTAACAATAGTGTCACCCGCAGGAAGCCCCGTACCCATTCCGGTGGCATCCGGGGTTATTTTGGAATGCAACATCCCATCACCCGAACCATCATGGTCAAAAGTAGTCAGATTGGAATCTAGCGTAAGATTCGTACCGTCAACGAAATGCATTGTGTAAGTTGGATCAGCAGCAAATGCAGGCATGCTCCAAGAAGAGGGGAGGAAAGTCTGAATCACTAAAATACCAGCCGTAATGGCTGATAGATATTTACGTTGTCCAAAAAGTCGCTTGAACATTATTGGTTTTGGTTTTTAATTTTTGTGTTTTGGCGGGAGGCTTATTCCTCCAAACCATTATGTAATTATATCTTATTTCCCACCTTTTGTCAACCTATCGTTATGCTGTAATATAAGAGATGTAAATACTCGGGGGAACTCTTGGAGCAAAATACCGTTTTACCGCAACTAGAATCTAAAGAAAAACTGCCAAAATGGCCCTGGCTTTCTTGGGCAGTTTTAGTTGCTCTAATCTCATGGATTCTCTTCGGTACCACCAGTCAGGCTGCTCCTGTAATAATCCAGGAAGACCCCATAACCCGTGTAGCAGATGCTAACTACGGTACATTTAGCACCCTAGATTTTGCATCTTCTAGGAATTTTTTGCTATCTGGAACAATGAGCGATGGTAGGATAAACATTCTCTACAGATCTGCAACAGAAATTGAACCCATTATTTTTGATCCTGTCACAACCACTTTTATACCCCGCCATGACTCTATCGTCTTCAGAAAAAATGTTGAGTCAGGCGAAATAAGCCAAGCACTTCTCATCAACGACAGCACAGTAGTGATAACTTTTGGCGGAGCGGAAGAGATGCTCTTGGGTGGGGGAGAGGAATCTACTTGGACCTACGGAAAAATTATCAACCTAGATAGTGGTGAGGTAATTGACATCATAGGCCAAGAACAGATTGGCGAAATTCGTGTTTTAGCAGAACTAAACGACCAAAAATTCGCTATCGCTGGTATCAAAGGCAAAGCCCATAGGGATATGCTCATTACCGATCCAGACTTTGATAAAATTCCAACCGGAGTGGTCAAAAGTTTTGATCTCATTGGAAAAGAAATTGAGTCAAAAGACATCACGGGGATAAACAGTTATGCCATTCCTACAACTACTTCCACCAACACCTATGATAGAGGAAGTGACATCTTAATTTTTGCCGACCGTCTAACAATTTTCGATAAAACCAAACTCACCTTCACTCCCATTTCAAACACCATCAAGGCGACAACAGTTGAACGCTTGCCTAATGGCTTGCTGTTAGCTTATCTAGAACGTTCCATTGACTGGAGCAACTGGCGAACAGGAGATAATTCACTCGTCAACGATATCTATCTATTCAACTCCGAAAACCTTCAATCGATACCGATTAGTCTCGCAACTGCATTTCCTATTCGCGAACAGCTGCTGACTGGAATCACCGAATTCACAGACGAAAAACTAACCACCGCTTTAGCACCACTCAAATTGCAGTATAGGATTTCACTTCTTCCTGATGGAACAATTTTACTATCCGCCAATAGTCTCTATGATATTGCCCAGTATCATTGGCTGATTGACCTAAATGGCTACAAAATGCTTCAGCCAGCCAACCAGACTACAAGAACTAGAATTTCCACTAATCTCCAAGATAGGTGGGTTGGATTTACCAACGACATCACTCTTGCAGATGGAAGAGTGCTCTACTTGGGAGCTCGAACTGTGCTCTATACTCCTGCCAATGAACATACTCCCGAACAAGAAACGATCTCTCAAGCAAAAACAAATCTACCCAACTGGCCTAGTACCGATTTCAAAGCTCAAGGCATCTGGACTGCAGTTAAAAAAACTTCAACTTTGCAGAAAAGTTATGAAGCCAACCTATTGGGGGAGTCGGCAAGGTATGTTATCGAGACCCGTGGTGTAACTTATCGTATCGGTCTTCCCCAAACTGGAATTCCTGCCTGCGATTCTATCCCGCCAACACAAGGAAACTGTCGAGACACCAATCCTTCCTACAAGATTGAAAAATATAATAGCGTCACAAAAAAGTGGTCGGAAGTAAAAGATAGTAAGTTGGTTGTTGCAAGAAAAGATCAGTCTGTCACCACTCTTCTAGATGGGAAAGTAGCCATCATTGGTGGTATAGCCAATGTAGGAAGTCAGCCGGCAGAGGAGCCACTAGATAACGGACGCTA
>JAKLDB010000033.1:0-265 GCA_022703745.1 Patescibacteria group bacterium
GTATTTCTTACGATTAGACCATCTGTACCATAAAAGTCGTTTGTGGCTGGCTTTAGGGCAGAGACGTATTGCACTTCAGTGGGATCGAAAGTAACTATTGCATCAGCACCAGAAGTCGTACTGGTACCGTTGGTATTGATTACCAAGTTAACTGTAAAGTTAGGATTAGCAACCACGGAACCGCTAGCTGGGCTAAAGGTTATTGTGGCAGGATGAGTGGCATCAGCTAATACAAAACCTGGCAGAGTGACTACCAGACACAACG
>JAKLDB010000033.1:275-4829 GCA_022703745.1 Patescibacteria group bacterium
AGCCCAAAAAACCTTCCACTGTCGTGAATGCCAATGGATTGGAAAAAGCTACCGTTTGCGCGAAAGAATCATGCGCGCCAAAAACAAGCGGGATCGCCAAAAACAACGTTGCGATAATTAAATATTTTTTCATATTTGTTTTGGTTTGCCCAACTTGCTTTTATTATACTATACTTTTAGCTTTCTGTCAAGTCCCCTTCTCCATATTGCTCGAGAAGAAGATGGATGTCTGCACTGTTGATTACGCCATCACTATTGAGGTCTCCAAGACTGCCTGAAGTGTTGCTCTGGCCTCCCTCAAACGCTCCCAAGGACACTGTTTGAGTATCTTCGCCGGTTGCTTCAAAAGGTACGATGATTTCTCTTGTAGTGGGGCTGGTGATGACTATGGTATAGGTACCAGCACGGAGCTTGAATGGAATAATGTATTCCCCGTTACTTGCGGAGAGGTCAATTTTGTCTTTGTTGTAAATTGGATTTAGGGCGAGGTCGGTGCAAAGCAATTTCACAGTTGCATCAGTTGGAATTACAGGACCTCCGCTAAAAGTAAGAGTAAGGGCGGCATCTTCGCTGGTAGACAGGATCGGTTCTTCGGAAGAGACGGAAATATCTTGTCCGTAAGTGATTACCCATCCGTAAACCGTAGGTCTATCGGTTGGAACAAATTCGTTGAAGCTTACTTCCATCCGAAGATATTGTTTGACAGCTCGATTTAGAGTGAGTGTAGTCAATTTGATATCTTCGTTTTCTGGAAGGTTTGTGAAAACAGGTTCCGAAAATTCGTGTAGCTCACTGTTATCCGATTCATCTAGTGCATCTGCAGTACGATATCCAAAAGTTACCGCAGAAGTTTCGGGGAGATAGGCGTAGATTGAAATGTTGTTGATAGCGACCCCTGTGGTACCTAGGTTGATAGCGGGAGAAGTGTAGCGATGATTAGGAAATGTATCTTGTCCAGGTTCCATAGACGTGACTAGGGGCATAACAAAGCCTGTTTGAGTGGCGTTGGATACCATGAAGTCTGGTTGGTTGGTAAAGCTGGTAAATGCTCCTGTGCCTGCAAAGATGGCAGCCAGCCAACTTGTTATCCCACTGTCTGTAGATTCTGTTCCGGATTGAACTATCCAACTATCTGCATCTGAATTTCCTTCAAGGTTTGGAAGTCCCGCTAAAACATATGTGTTTTCTGTTCCAGCTTTGGAACCGAAGATGCGAGATAGTACTTCAAAACCACCTGCGTAGATTAGAAAGCTGACGACAACAACCAAAGTAATTACGATTAGTGCAATCGCCCGCCAGCCAATGTGACGAAGATTATGTTCTGGTAGTTGATTTAGTAGTTGTTCCATTATTGGCGAATTTCGTCTGGTAACTGATTTCCCCACAAAGCAAAGTTTTTAGTTATCCAGTCGAGGTCTTGCATGTTAACTTTTCCGTCGTTATTCAAATCACCCAGTAGGTTGACGAATTCTTTACCGTAATCAGGACTGATTTTATTGAAATCAACCATGTTGATTTTATTGTTTTCATCAACGTTACCTACTTTGAGTGTTGGGAAAGTAATGCCAAAAATATTGTCGTTGTTGATAGTAAGGTTGGCAGTAGATTTGCTCCACAAGTGGCGATCGCTACGGATGTAGGCAGAGTAAGTATTGTTTGGTAGTTCTGTCCGAGTGACGGTAAGAGCTTTGGTGTATTGAGTTCTATCAGTGCTAAGATTGCCTGGGAAATTAAGATTCTCGTAAACTTTGGCGTTGGTAGTTGGGTTGTATAACCGCAAGGTAAAGAGTGGATGAACCAAAGAACCAGCGAAGGTTTCTGGTGATACTTCCTCTACGGGGATTGTGAGATTGAGAGTGATATTAGAAGGGGTAGTGGTACAGGTATCCACTTGGATTTGTCCACGAGTATCGGAAATCAACACCTTACTGGTATCATCCAGCTTATGTCCTGTAATAGTAAATTTATAAAGCCCAACCGAAGTGCCCCCTGCTACGGTAAACCGGACTGTTGCTGTCTTCTCGATATCTCCCGTTAGAAAAGTCACTTGAGATGATGGATCGAACTGACTAGTGATAGTGCTAACAACTGTGCTGTCGCTAACCTTGGTTATAGGACTTACACTCAAAACGACAGTACCAGAAAAATTGGTTGGCGTAATCTTCAGACCAAACGTCTTACTTTCCCCACAATTTATAGTTTGAGTGATCTTGCCATCAGTACCGACTAAATCTGTAAGAGCAATTGTACCAATATTATCTGGGTCTACTGGAGGAATTGTCCCGGATGTGTAATTGAGTGTAATACTGGTGACAGAAGGTTCGTAGAGATTCAAATCAGTGGAAGACATTGCAACTCGGAAACGAGCTGAACTAATTTCAGTGAGTAGATTATCATCCGGCAGAGAAGGAAGAACTGCGCCTGAACCAGTTAGCAACCCTTCGCTCTCTTCGGGAATTAGATAATAACCACTTGCATCAAAACCATTTATTGATACATAGACTGGAGTAACTCCATCTGCTTTGAATAGTCCAATGTAAAATTTGATGTTGGACCCTGTGGGCTGACTATATTCTGCCTTAAGCAAATCTATAGATGCTACGGGAAGAGTAGAAGCAATATTTAATTGGGGCGAAGTGTAGACAATTGGATTTGCCGAGTCGCTCCCAACAGGAAGAGGTGCTCCTTGGATAGTGAATGCCTCTTGCTGGTCAGGAGTGATAAAATCATAATCATCGTAACCTGGATAATATCGGTTGGGCCAAACCAATTGATCAACAAACTGCACTAAATATATATGTGCTGTTGCACCAGAAATTCTACTATTTAGTTTTTCCCACTCACCCGTTAGACTGGTTTGTGAATATCCGACTTTCCAACTAACGCTTTTAGTTTCTAAAGGCAGTTCTTTTACTATCCAACAATAGGATTTTTGATTAATGACTTGGCACTTAGGGTCATTTGTAATTTCTTTATCCACTTCCAGATAAACTCTTCCAGGACCGACTAAGTCAGTATCCCAACTTACGGTGGTTGTATCTCCAACGGTCAAAGTTCCACCGGCTGGTTGGGTAATTTGCCACAATTTGATATTGAACGGAGAGGTCAAATTCCAATCAACAACTTGGTTGCCAACAGGAAGAGAAGTATCATACATGACTGCATAAATGTATCTGTCATGCATATTAGGCAAAATAAAGTCTGGGTTTACATCGGGACGAGCGTCGATTAGTGCAGGTTGCCAATCATAACTTAGCTTGTTAGCACCAACTCCTTTGGCAATAGGATAGATGGTGTGATTGAATTTGTTTTCGTTGCTTCCCGCTTTTAAAAGATACAAATCTACTCGCCAGTCTGTATTTCCCTCGCTTAATCCCCACGAGATACGAAGTTGATCACCTACAAAAAAATTAGTGCCTCCGCCTTCCATCTTGAAGACTTGCAAATTATTTAATTTAGATTCGGCAATTGGTGTTGGTTTGTACGGATCTGGCCATGGCCAATCTGATTCAGCAGCTAAACCTTTAGTAACCGTAAAGCTGATCGCGCAAACCGCAATTAAAATTGCCATTGTAGCTTGGAGCGCCCACGGGTGGCGATGGATGACAGAATTAAATTTTTGTTTAAGGCGTCTCATTATTCTTGGTCGAAGTAGGTGTAATTAAGTTTCAATTTGCCATCTTGAACAACAAAAGCATCGTTGCTTGGTGTTGCAGACCAGCCAGAATCCATAAATTTAGGAGTGGTGGTATTGCTCAAGGTTACCGATTCGCCGGCCTTACTCCCCCGCAGATTCAGTAGTGTAGTTAAGCGAGGACCGAATAAGATGACTAGTAACAAAACTAAGACACCAGCAGAAATTAAACCGGCTCGTAGAAGATTGCGACGAGGTTTAATTGAAGTAGATTTACTCGCTGTTTCCAGCTGGAGAGCAGGAGCAGCTGCGGGTAATTGCAGCGGCAGATCCTCAAGAGGATCCGGCAGAAGCGGAAGTGGGTTTTCGTTTGGATTTGTCATCGAAGTTTAAAGCTTAGATTCAAAGACTTGTTCCATAGCTAAAACTGGCTTCTGGGTAAGCCGATCTAACTGCTTTAGGATCTGTCCAGATACGAACCATCCAGTAAGCATGGTTACCAGCACCAAAACCAAAGTCAGCTGGCCATATATAGGGCTGGGCCGGCTAGGTTGCTCCTGTAAGTGTTGGGAGATCCGTTCTAGCATGGTTTTTATTTTGTTTTTAGTGTTTGACTATTAGTGTATTATATCTTATTTTTAGTATTTTGTCAATCCTATATCCCATTTGACTCAAGCAAACACGTATGATAAGGTTTGCTGGTATGAAAAAAGAAATTCATCCAACATATTATCCAAAAGCTCGCGTCACCTGTTCTTGCGGAAACGTAATTGAGGTTGGTTCGACGGTTGAGGAAATGCGGACGGACAGTTGTTCTGCCTGTCATCCTTTCTATACCGGCAAACAGAAGCAGATTGAACGTGGTGGCCGAATCGAGAAATTCCAAGCTAAGGTGGCCAAAGCAGTTGGTACGAAGAAAA
>JAKLDB010000034.1 GCA_022703745.1 Patescibacteria group bacterium
TACTGGTCGTCGATGCGTCTCAGGGAATTGAGGCACAGACTTTGGCGAATTTGCATTTGGCTCAGGCGCACAATCTGGCCATTATTCCTGTTATTAACAAAATAGATTTACCGGCGGCAGATCCCGAAAGGATTATAAAAGAAATGCAGGCGGTGATTGGCATTAAGCCGGAAGATGTAATTTTGGTATCTGCTAAAACAGGCGAAGGAGTAGATAAGATTTTAGATGCGATTGTAGAAAGAGTTCCTGCGCCGAGTGGAGACGAAACTGCACCATTGCGGGCTTTGGTTTTTGATTCTTATTTCGATCAATTTCGGGGAGTGGTGGCATATGTACGGATTGTGGATGGAAAAGTTTCCGTTGGTGATGAAATTATAATGATGGCGAGTGGCGCCACAGCAGAAGTTATGGAGGTGGGGTTCTTTGCTCCTAAGTTAACTAAGAAACCGATTTTGGAAACAAGTGAGATTGGATATGTTGCGACTGGCTTGAAGGATGTAAGGGCGGTGCGGGTAGGAGATACAATAACTCTTGGTAAAAGTATCGATGAGGTTGGGCAACTACCGGGATACCAAAAGGTGACTCCGTTTGTGTATGCAGGAATCTTTACGGTAGATAATGCGGACTTTCCACAACTTAGAGAGGCACTGGATAAACTACAGCTAAATGATTCAGCTCTAGTTTTTGAGCCGGAAAGTTCACCGGCATTGGGATTTGGTTTTAGGTGTGGTTTTTTGGGGTTGTTACATTTAGATATTGTGCAGGAACGGCTGGAACGGGAATTTAATTTAAATTTAGTTACTACTACGCCAAGTGTGAGCTACCAAGTGGTGATGGCGAGTGGTGAGCAGAAGATTATTCATAATCCCACCGAACTTCCTGAAGCTGGTACTTACAAGGAGATTGCTGAGCCATGGATTCGATTGGAGATTGTTTCACCAGCCGAATATGTTGGAAGTGTAATGCAGCTAATCCAAGGACGACACGGTGTACAGATTGATGTGAAATATTTGGATCCAACTCGTGCAGTTTTGATTTATGAAATCCCACTCTCCGGGGTGATTACCGAATTTTATGACCAATTAAAGAGTGCAACTTCTGGATATGCATCAATGGCATATGAGTTGTTGGAGTATCGGGTGGGTAAGCTTGCAAAGGTAGATGTATTATTGAATACCAAGATAGTGGATACGTTGTCGGTAATTGTGCATCGGGATGAAGCGAATAAAATCGGTCAACAAATTACAACAAAGCTAAAGAAGTTATTACCACGGCAAAATTTTAAGATTGTAATTCAAGCAGCGATTGGAGGGAAGATTATTGCAAGAGAAGAACTTTCACCTTTTAGAAAAGATGTGCTGGCAAAGCTGTATGGGGGAGATAGAACTCGTAAAGATAAGTTGTTGGAGAAGCAGAAGAAGGGGAAGAAGAGAATGAAGATGGTGGGAAGTGTGGAAATTCCACAAGAGGCGTTCATGAAGCTACTCTCATAAAACGCTAGACTGGGGGCGAATTTTTGTGTATGGTGGGTGCATCTTAGAACGGTGGGAGTGATAAGATGAACCTTTTGATATGGCCGGTTATCATAGTAATCGTTGCGGGTTTTGTTGGACTGTTTCATGGGAAACGGTCTAGAACTTGTAACGATTCCGTGCGAATGAGTGCTAGGATTGCTGGATCGGCATTCTTCGCGGCAGCTCAATTGTTGCTGTGGTCATGGCTTAGGCCAGGTTTGGTGGCGACTATATCAAAGCCTATTGAATTTGCTCTGATGTGGGCTTTGGTTGTTGCGGCATTTCTGGCGTACAACGCCTCATTCTACGGTGTAACAACCGACGATAAGGCTGAGGCGTAGTCATGACTTCCTGCCATTATTAATGCCCTCGACAGTTTTTCTGCTCGGGGGCATTATCCTTTTAGCAGAATTAGCACTTACTTGACACGAGTGCTAATATGCAATAGAATCCGATTTACAGGGGGGAGATATGGATATTACACAAATGAATTTAGGTCTTAGACAAAAACAGGTTTTGAAGACGGTGGTGGAGGAGTATGTCAAACACTCTGAGCCAGTTGGTTCTGGTCATGTGGTAGAAATGTTAGCGGAGTCAGTCAGCTCGGCAACGATTCGTAACGTGATGGCAGAACTAACAGACTTCGGATTACTTACACAGCCACATACGTCAGCGGGACGAATTCCAACGGAAGCTGGTTTTAAAGTATATGTAGAGATAATGATGCGAGAACAGAAAGAACTGACGCATAGACAGCAAGAAGTTTTAGCGGCACATTTTAAAAAGTTGAAGAATTTACAGGAAAGATTTAGAGAAGCTGCACGAATGCTATCCGAACTTTCTGGTAGTGTTGGCTTGTTGATTGACGACCAAGACAAGGTATATATGTCGGGGTTATCTAATCTGCCAAAATTGCCAGAGTTTAGAGATGAAGATTTTGGTAGTGAGTTTATGGAGCTTTTGGAAAATCCAGTAGAAAATCTGAAGCCTCTGATTAAGCGGGCAAATGATGAAGCGCAAGTAATGATGGGCAAGGATATGCCTGGAGGAAAAACTAGTATTGTGGTTACTAGATTCGGTCCTGGGGGTAGGAAAATGATTTCAATAATTGGGCCCTTAAGGATGCGATACGGGAAGACTTTGCCAACGATGGAGTATATTACTAAGATTTTGAATAACGAATTGTAATGGATAAGAAAAAGGAAGAATCCAAGGAGCAGCCAGTTGACTGGGAGGATGTGGCAAAGAGAGCTATGGCAGATTTGCAAAACTTTCGCAAGGATGCCGAGAAAAGGCAGATTGAGACAGTACAGTTTCTGAAGGGGAACTCGTTAGTCAAATTCTTGGACATATATGACGATCTAACAAGAGCGATTGAATTTGTGATAGACGAGAAAGCAAAGCAAGGTTTATTGGATGTACAGAAAAAGGTGAAAGATTATCTGCATATGGAGGGATTGAGTGAAATTGAATTTAAGGTGGGAGATGAATTTGACCCCGAGTTGGCTGAAGCGGTGAGTTATGAAGAAAGCGAAGTTGGAGAGGGGAAGATTATTGAAACTATGGAAGTTGGTTTGAAATATAACGATAAAGTAATAAAACCTGCAAAAGTTAGGGTTGCTAAATAATGGAGGAATATCATGAGTAAAATTATTGGGATTGATTTGGGGACAACAAACTCTGCCGCGGCAGTAATGCGTGGTGGGAAGCCTGAAATTATTCCATCATCTGAAGGCGGACGGACTGTTCCGTCTGTGGTGGCAGTAAATAAGAACGGCGAAGTTTTGGTTGGGCAAGTTGCCAAACGACAGGCGGTAACAAATGCAGATAACACAATCTATTCCGCTAAAAGATTTATTGGTCGGAGATTTTCTGATTCAGCCGTACAAGCAGATGTTAAGACGATGCCATTTAAGGTTGAAGAATCTTCCAATGGTGGAGTGGTGTTCGTGATGGGTGACAGAAAATGGCAACCAGCGGAAATTTCGGCAAAAGTTTTACAGAAGATAAAGCGGGATGCGGAAGCATTCTTGGGCGAGTCAGTAACTGAAGCGGTTATTACAGTACCAGCATATTTTGACGACTCACAAAGACAGGCGACTAAAGATGCAGGTAAAATTGCGGGGCTGGAAGTAAAAAGAATTATCAACGAACCAACAGCTGCAACGCTTGCATATGGACTGGACAAAAAGAAGAATGAAAAAGTTGCTATCTACGACTTAGGAGGTGGGACTTACGATATCTCAATCTTGGAGATTGGGGATAGTGACGGTGAAGCAGTTTTTGAGGTGAAGGCAACAAATGGTGATACACATTTGGGAGGAGATGATTTTGACCAGAAGATTATCGATTGGATTATTGAAGAGTTTAAGCGTGATCAAGGAGTGGACTTGCGGGATGACAAGCTCGCAATCCAGCGGCTGAAAGAATCGGCAGAAAAAGCCAAACACGAACTCTCTAGTGCTTCAGAGACGGAAATCAATATTCCATTTGTAACAGCAGATGCCAGTGGTCCAAAGCACTTGAATATGAAGCTGACTCGTTCTCAAATGGAGAAGCTGGTGGAAGATTTGGTTGAACGGACGGTCGAGCCAATGAAAAAAGCATTAGAAGACGCAGGGCTTAAACCGTCTGATATCGATGAAGTCATTTTGGTTGGTGGAATGACTCGAATGCCAGCAGTACAGGAGGTGGTACGGAAATTTTTCGGCAAAGAGCCAAATCAAACAGTGAATCCAGATGAAGCGGTTGCATTGGGCGCTGCTATTCAAGGAGGAGTACTGCAGGGAGACGTAAAAGATATTCTACTTCTGGATGTTACACCTCTATCTTTGGGAATTGAGACTCTAGGCGGGGTGGCAACTAAGTTGATTGAACGTAATACAACCATTCCAACCAGTAAATCGCAAGTCTTTTCTACCGCAGCAGATAACCAGCCGAGTGTAGAAGTGCATGTGGTACAGGGTGAGCGAGAGATGGCGAGAGATAATAAATCACTTGGCAAGTTTGTCTTAGACGGGATTGCACCAGCACCACGTGGTTTGCCACAGGTTGAAGTAACATTCGATATCGATGCTAATGGAATTCTCAACGTGAAGGCGGTAGATAAGGGTACTGGCAAAGAACAGCATATTACTATCACTGGTTCTTCTGGACTTTCCAAGGAAGAAGTTGAACG
>JAKLDB010000035.1 GCA_022703745.1 Patescibacteria group bacterium
CAGTACAAGTCCTGGCAGCAGGATAGGCTTTTAGGCGATCTTCGTCTATCCAGTCTCCGCTCACTTCGCATCTGCCATAGCTACCAGAAGCAAATTTGGCGAGAGCATTATCTACCTCATTCAAACTTTTCTCTAGATCTGCTACCTGTGCTTGGTGCTCTTGCAAAGCCTCGGATTCATCTCCGTTTTCACTCTCGTCTTCTGCGCTTCCACTTTCGTAGTCAGGTTGAAGTGCCGCCCAGCTACCAGAAGAGGTATCGAATCGGGCAATTTGCTGAAGTTCTTGTTCAAGCTCTGCTTTCTGACGAAGCAGTTCTTCTTTTCTTTCCTGCAGAAACTGAGGGGAATAATGGGAGTCCATAGTCTATCTCCTATTTACGAGTATGTGCACCCAGCAAGTTTAGCATAGCTTCCAGTTTTTCTTGAGTCCCTAGGAGGATGAGACGATCTCCTGCTTCCACTACCACATCTCCAGTTGGGTTGATGATGGCTTCTCCATCCTGTTTGTTGATTGCAAGCACAGTGACGCCATAGATACGATTGGATAGTTTTTCGGATATGGGATATCCAGCAACGGGAGAGTGAGCAGGAACAACGACTTCGTCTATACGTACTTCTCGGTTGGATAGGTCTTGGATGTCATCGATGAAATCAGCAACAGTAGGACTCAAAGCAAAATTAGCCATTCTAAATCCCCCGATATGATGCGGTGAAACTACTCGGTTGGCACCGATCTTTAGCAATTTATTGGCAGTGCCTTCTGCATTTGCGCGAGCAACGATAAACAAATCTTTGTTCATCGAATGAGCAGTAACCACCGTCATTACTGCATCACTGTCTTCACCCAAGCAGACAATCAGACTTTTTGCATCTAGGATTCCAGCAGATTTCAGAGTGTCTTCGCTGGTTGCATCTCCTGCAATACAGGGGTATCCCATGCGTTCGCACTCCTCTACCATAGCGGTGTTGTTTTCGATCACTACAAACTCCACGTGTTCTTTTTTGAGTTCACTAGCAACTTGGTGGCCGACTCGTCCGAATCCGCAGATGATATAGTGGTTCGATAAATTACGTATTGTTTTTTCCATCTTCTTATATTTTAGCGCCTCTTCTAACTTATTTTCTAGAATATATTCACTAACAACCCGAATGACATAGTAAAGAGTGATCAGACCAAAGATGATTAAAAGAATAGTAAAGATGGTCCCTGCAGAGGACTGCAACTCGGGATGAGCAAAACCAAGAGTGGAGAAAATAGAGACTACGACAAAAAATGAGGTGAGGAGATCCCATCCTTCGATGATCATAAAACCGATTGTGCCGATCACCATAAGGGTGAGGATGAGCAACAGCAGTCCCCACAGATTGATTTTCTTTACTGGTTGATTGTCCCCCATTTAGACTAGTCGATTAAATGCAACTATTAGAGCAATGATACTAATGGCAAAATATATAAGCCAAACAACAAGCCAAATCCAGTTTACCAACCAAAACCAACGTAATTTGCGAAGACGTGGGATAAGCCAACCAATAAGGAGAGCAGTAGTTACCAGCCAGAATAGAATACTTATTACCCAGAGCCAGACAGGAGTGTTAGAACTATTGATGGCTTCTAGTAGTTTTGCACTGTCTACAGCCAATATATCCCGAGAAAGAGAGTCTTTGATAGACAAATATTTTTCATAGAGGCGAAAGATATTGAATGTGAAAAACAACCAAAGTATGGATTGGCCAAAAATTACTAGACCTTTTGTGAAATATTTCATCGAGGTTGTTCTATCTTAGATTGCTCTTCGCTGGCAGTAAGATTCAGAGAGTCTCCGCGAATCTTGCTGACCAACTGCTTGTATTCATTGTATGCATTGCCGATCATAACATTCCCTTTGGCAACCTTATTATCTAAGATGTCATCCATCTTAGAAAGAGAATGACTAAGTTCTACTAGAAATGCTTTTACCCTTTCTTCGTCTAAGTGGACTGCATGTTTACGATGAAGATCTAGAAAAGTAAGAAGATATGGGATGGTCATTCCGTAGGGAATGATAATCACATGGTGTTCCCGATATGCTCGCATAACAGACTCTTTTAGCAGGTAGTGTAGAGAATCTGGAACAGCCATCACTGCCCATTCGTAAGTGGCAGGTGGGCAGATGTATTGGCTAACATCTCGAGCTTGGCGAAGAACTAAGGTCTCAATCTTCTGGATGATCCGCAATTTTGCGGCTTCGTCTTGAGATTGATCCAACACACTTAGTTCATCTACAGCCAGGATTTTGGAATCAATGGGAACAATGCGACCATCTGGAAGTTTTAGCCCAAACTCCACGACCTTCGAACCTACTTTTAAGTTGTAGGCCATGGCATCTGGTGGAAAGATTTTTAGAATTTCACGGATAATATTCTCTCCCGCCATTCCCTTTGTCTTGCTTCCGCGCATGACACTTTCAATGTTCTTGGAAACTTCTAGAAGATTGCGGAAGTATGTCTGGTCTCGTTGTTCACGTTCTTCGGAGGCGACAGAGAGATCTTTGAGATTATCTGAAGTACGACGCAGTTCGTCTTTTAGACTGCGTTCTACTTCTTGGCTTGCTCTTTGTTCTGTCTGCACTTTCTGTAGAGATTGAGCAATAACTTCTATGTTATGTCCCAATCCTTGGTCGGTCAGTGGGGTTGATTTCCGCCATATGATTACCAGCGCTACGATTAGCGCTACTACTAAGGCTGCTATAATAACCAACTCAATTATTCCCATGTTTTTTGTGTAGATAGATTAGTAAAGGTATTCCGACTAAGACTAAAGCAATGCTCCCCCATTGTGCGAGGGTAAGAATTCCAACGTGCATGCTGTCGATACGAAAATATTCCACCACAAACCTCCAGCTACTATATATTACCAGATAAGCAACGGCCAGACTGCCAGCAGGACGATGGCGACTAAAGAACCACGCCCATAAAAGTCCGAAGATTACCAAATCCCCTATTGCTTCGTAGAGAAAAGTAGGGTGGAAGAAATTGGAAGAGAGAAATTCGGAAGGACGAAACTCGGGAGAGATATACATTCTCCACGGTAGATTAGTGGGGCCACCGAATGCTTCGGAATTGAAAAAGTTACCAAATCGACCAATTGCCTGACCCAAAGGAAGAGTAAGAGCAATCAGGTCGAAGATTTTTGGGATGTTTATTCGCAATACTTTAGCAGATGCCCAAAGTGCAACCGCTCCACCAATGAGTGCGCCATGGATACTCATACCCCCATATCTAATTTGCCAAATTTCATTTAGGTGGTTTGCGTAGTACGACCATTCAATTCCCACGAACAAAATTCTGGCACCTAAAATACCTCCGACCACCGTCCAGACTAAGATTTGGAAGAGAGGATCTGGGGGAAAATGGAAAAAACGACGATTAAGCCAAAAGACCAAGCCTAAACAAGCAAGAACAGCCAGAGTGATTAAAAGACCGTACCATCTTAGCTCCAACCCACCCCAATTTAGCCAGACTGGATTGGGCAGAATCTCTCCAGCAAAATATGGTCGTAACCACCAGGTAATTCCGACAGTAAAAATCGCACCCAGAGCTAATTTTATCCACCAGCTTGTCTTCGACATCTTGTTTTTCTCCCGCCCCTATCCTATCATAAGGCGTCAGGGGGCTCTAAAAAAACCTATTTGGCAAGTCACTTTCTCTGTCGTTATAATGAATTTGCTTTCAAGAGAAGTACTTTATGACCACCTCCACTAAATCAGAGTTAGAAACTCGTATCGGAAAAGTATTGTCACACCAAAAAGCGCGTGGCGGTTTTTCTACTACCATTGCATACGAACCGGATGAGGGAGCAGAAAGAAAACATGGCAGTCTTTATTTTGTAATAGATATTGGTAGCCCCAGTCCCCTCACCGCAGATATTGCCTACAATATTATTGATATCGTAAAAGAAGAATATTACAGCGATCTAGAATTATCTCCCAGTGAAAGTTTCGAGAATGCATTGAAGGCTGCTAATGATGAATTGTCTGCAATTGCCAAGCAGGGAGAGAAGGATTGGATCGGTAAGTTCAATGCGGTAATTACAGCAGTTGCTGGAAAAGAAGCATACATTGTCCAGCGCGGTACCGCAGAGATACATCTTCTAAGAGGGAACCAGATTACTAATTTGACCAAGGGCATGTATACCCCGGGTGAGACTTACAAGCCCGAAGAAACTTTGGTGAATCTCATAGAAGGAGAGATAGAAGTGGGAGACAAGCTAGTGCTGTCTACTTCCGAGCTCTTCTACTATGTCTCGATGGAAAAACTGAAGCGACTGATTGAAGGACACACTCCAGCCCAGGCTGCCAAGAAGTTGGCAGGACTTTTGGAACAAGAGAGTGAGATTAATCACACTAGCGTATTAGTGGCAGAGTTTTCTTTGCCCGAGCTGATGGCCCAAGAAGAAACGGAGCCAACGGAAAATTGGATCGGTACACCAGCTGAACCACCTGCACGTAGAGCTAGTCTTTTTGGCGGAAACGCAATGCCTGCAATAGATAAAGAACAAACTGTTGAGGAAGCGATAGAGCAAAAGGTGGAGGAGATAGAAGAAGAATTGCGGAAAGTAGAACATGAACCAGTAAATGAAATGCCTATTCGCGAAGAGCTGGTTATTGATGAATCTTTAGAAGA
>JAKLDB010000036.1 GCA_022703745.1 Patescibacteria group bacterium
TTTTCTCAGCCTTTTACTGCTAGGTATCAACTGGTTATCCGGGCCCCAAGTCTTCCTTCAAGAACTACTGTGGAAATGAGCTTGGACTCGCTCCTCATATGAACACCTTCGATAAACAAGTCATTGAATTAGATGGAGTGATCAAAGAAGCTTTACCTAATGCCAGTTTCAAAGTGGAGCTGGACAATGGGCACCTCATCTTAGCCCACATCTCTGGCAAGATGCGGATGCACTACATCAAAATTGCTCCAGGAGACAAGGTAAAAGTAGAAATGAGTCCCTACGATATCGAAAAAGGAAGAATTACTTATCGCTACAAATAACATGAAAGTTCGACCATCAGTAAAACCTATGTGTAAGAACTGCCGCGTAATCAAACGCAAGGGTGTGGTAAGGGTTATCTGCCCCACCAAAAAGCATAAACAACGCCAAGGATAAATATGGTAGTAAGAATTGCTGGTATCAACTTAAATAACGACAAACGGATAGACATTGCTCTAACAGCAATCTATGGCATTGGCAGAAGCCTAAGCGACCAAATTCTTTCCCAAGCCAACCTAAAAGCATCTACCCGCGTAAAGGATCTTACTTCCGAAGAAGAAAATAAGCTTAGAACTCTGATCGAAAAAGAACTTCTTGTCGAAGGAGATCTCAGGCGGGAAATTGCTATGAATATCAAACGGCTAAAAGATCTCGGCTCATACCGTGGTCAACGCCATATCAAAAAACTTCCGGTTCGCGGACAACGTACTCGTACTAATGCTCGTACCAAAAGAGGCAAACGAGTAACAATGGGTAGCGGAAGAAAGAAATCAGCAGATAAGACCTAATCTATGTCCAGAAAGAAAAGACTACAAAAGAAAGCAGAAAAAGGGCGCAAGGCTGAGCAGAAGAAGCAGGCTTACGCTACTAAAATTGCTAGTAAAACTACCAAGGCAAAGCGCAAAAAGACTAAGCGTACTCTTGTTGAGGGAAAGATATATATTAAATCCACTTTCAACAACACCCTTATTACCGTAACTGACCTAGAGGGAAACGTAATCTCATCTTCTTCAGCTGGCAGAGAAGGCTTCAAAGGTTCCAAGAAATCAACTTCTTACGCTGGTTCTCGTGCCGCTTCATCTGCTATCGCTAAGGCACTAGGCATGGGTATGCAGAAAGCGCATGTTTTTGTTCAAGGGGTTGGTACTGGAAGAGAAGCAGCTATTCGTTCAGTTGCTCAGGGGGGTTTAGATATTGCATCAATTAAAGATATTACCCCTATTCCACATAACGGACCACGTCCCCGTAAATCTAGGAGAGTGTAATGGCAACTTCTATCGGACCAAAAATGAAGAAGATTAGAAGGCTAGGCGAAGATTTCGCCATGGCTGGAGATCGGGCTACAGCAGCCCGCTATGTAAAAATGCATCGCAAACAACCTCCTGGAATGCATGGCAAACGAGCTGGATTTGCGAAGCTTACCGGATACGGCCAACAGCTAAGAGAAAAGCAGAAGGCTCGTGTTTTCTATCACCTCACTGAAAAACAGCTACGTGGATACTACACAGTAGCTAGCAGACAAAAAGGTTCTACCGATGTTGAATTACTCGTGGAGCTGGAAAGAAGATTAGACAATGTAATCTATCGGGCTGGCTGGACAGATTCCCATCGTTCTGCTCGTCAGCTAGTTTCTCACGGACATTGGAATATCAATGGTCGTTCCATAAACGTTCCATCAATGCAGGTAAAGGCGGGAGACAAGATTAGTTTTGCTAGTGGTAGTGCAGCTCTTAAGGCTAAACTTCAAGAAACTGGCAAAGGTAACAAACCTGCTTCCTGGCTGAAGGTAGGAGGAGAAGCACTGACTATCGAAGTTACCAACCTTCCGACTCGGGATGAGATTGAAGTTCCTTTCAATGAAAAAATAATCGTCGAATTCTATTCGAGATAATAATTTGGGGAGAGAAAATATTATGACCGAAGACATCAACACACCGAGTATAAAAATAGAAGAGAAAGCGCCTAATCGCGCAGTGTTCATTATCGAACCGTGCTATCCGGGATATGGCACTACTTTAGGCAACTCGCTTCGTCGAGTTCTACTCAGCTCTCTGCCTGGTGCTGCAGTTGTTGGGGTAAAGATTACGGGTATCGATCATGAATTTTCTCCTATTCCAGGAGTAAAAGAAGATGCGGTAGAAGTAATCTTGAATCTGAAAAAACTCCGCTTTATTATCCACGATAACAACATCATGCCTTTGAAGTTCAAAGCTACTAAGGCCGGTGAAGTCACGGGAGGAGATCTGGAGATCCCAAGCAACATTACTCTCGTAAACCCAGAACAATACATTGCGACAGTATCAGAAAAAGGTGCTCTGGATATGGAAATTCAGGTAAGCAAGGGGAGGGGATACGTTCCTAGCGAGGCGATGGATGAAAAGAGTTTTTCTATCGGAACTATTGCTGTTGATGCTGCATTCTCTCCTGTGGTAAAAGTTATGTTCAACGTGGAACCTACTCGTGTCGGTGAAATGCTAAACTACGACAAACTCACTCTAAATCTTCTAACTGACGGTACCATTACACCAGAAGAAGCTCTGCGCCAAAGTGCATACATCTTGGCTCGTCAGCTAAGTATCTTCGGAGTAGATTTGGAAAGCCTACCAGTAGGAGAACAAGAAAGCGAACCAGACGAAGCAAAAGCCAGAGACTTCAACATTGATGAAATTAGTCTTTCTGTTCGTACTACTAATGCATTAGTAAACAATGGTATTAAGAAAGTTAGTGAGATCCTAGAAATTGGTGCAGAAAAACTTTCCCAAATGAAAGGACTCGGTGCCAAAGCGCTAGACGAACTGACAGACAAACTGGGCGAACTTGGTATTACTTTCAATCGTCCTGAATAATATTTTCATTCACTACACTCATGCGTCACTTGGTCGAAGGAAAAAAATTAGGTCGGGTAAAACGCCAGCGTACTGCGCTGATGCGTAACTTAGTTACCTCGCTCATCCTGCATGAACGCATTACTACTACCACCGCCAAAGCTAAAGCTCTAAGGCCAAAAATTGAACGTTTACTGACTATCGCCAAGAAAGACGATCTCAATGCCAAAAGACAACTCATGAAGGAACTCTACAACAACCAAGTAGTGGTAAGAAAACTGGTTAAAGTTTTAGCGCCAAAGTATCTTGAACGTAAAGGTGGATACGTCAGAGTCGTTCGCCAAGGAACACGCGCTGGAGACAGTGCACCTACATCTGTAATCGAATTTGTATAATGAAAAAAGCTACTCCTCACATCCCTAGTCAAGAATTGCCCGAACGTTGGTTCGTGGCCGATGCCAAAGATGCTGTACTTGGTCGCTTGGCCGTAAAACTTGCTCGTCTCCTCATGGGGAAGGACCAAGCTAGCTTCAATCGGGCAGTAGAAGCCAAGACGAATGTTGTGGTTATTAACGCAGCAGAAGTGAAGCTCACTGGGAATAAACTGGCTAACAAGATCTACACCAGCCATACCACCTATCCCGGTGGTCTCAAAACTAAAACCGCAAGTCAGATTTTGTCTGGTAAAAATCCAGGTGAAGTTATCCGCCATGCGGTAGCGGGCATGCTTCCCAAGAACAAATTACACAACAAACTTATGGGACGCTTAAAGATATATACCAGCGCCAGCCACCCACACGCTGGGCAAAACCCTGTTTCAGTTAGAATATAGATATGGAACCAACCCTAAAACTATCTGGAAAGTATTTTTACGGAGTCGGTCGCAGAAAGACTGCCTCTGCTCAAGTACGGCTGTATAAAGGAGATGGGAAGATTGTGGTTGTTAACGACCAAGTAGGTAGCCACTACTTTAGCCCCCGTAGCCTACTAGAGACCGCCCTAAAGCCTCTAGAAGTAGTGGGTATGCAAAAGGATTTCGATATCTCTGCTCATATCCATGGAGGAGGCATGGCTGCTCAGGCAGATGCTATGCGCCACGGAATTGCTCGGGCTTTAGTAGAATTCGATGCCAATCTAAAAACAGCTCTCAAAAAAGCCGGATTGCTCACTCGGGATGCTCGAGTAAAAGAACGTAAAAAATTCGGTCTCAAGCGAGCTCGTCGTGCCCCTCAATTTAGCAAACGATAAAATGTTCAAAGCGATTATCAAATTTTTCCATGAAGCTCGGGTTGAATTGGCAAAAGTTACTTGGCCCACTCGCCAAGCTGCTATCAACCTAACTCTTATTGTTCTCGCTGTTTCCATTCTCTTCATGGTATATGTAGCAGTTGTCGACTACGGTCTTACAACTGGTATCAAGTGGCTAACTATCCTCGCTGAAAAGAATGGTAGCAATATTACAAGCAGTATAGGCGATGTAACCGCTACTC
>JAKLDB010000037.1 GCA_022703745.1 Patescibacteria group bacterium
CTGTTACCGTTCCTGTTGCACCAAGGAATTGTATAGAAGTACTCATAAGCCAATTGTACCTTAGGGGAGAGGGAGGGGTATAATAGATGTTGGTAATATTGGTCTAAGTTTTAGATATGAAGAAGATATTTTTTGTTTTCGGTACGGTTTTAGTGCTGGGGATGTCGGCTACTATGACAATGGCTGCACCGACCTTTTTGGCACCTAAAGATGGTACGGTTACTATCGGCCAGCCATTGAATGACGATTTGTATGCTGCAGGAAACAGTATTGTTATTTCTAAACCCATTCAAGGAGATCTTATTGCTCTTGGAGGAATAATTGACGTAGATGCGAATGTTAGTGGAGATGTTCTAGTTATGGGAGGAACAGTAATTATTCGGGGCGATGTTGGTGATGATCTTCGGATAGGTGGTGGACAAGTTAGTATCTATGGAACGGTCGGAGATGACTTGCTGATAGGGGGAGGTACGGTAGTTTTGGGTAGTGCAGCCGTAGTGAAAGGAGATATTCTGACTGGTGCGGGAAATCTGACTTTAGGAGGAAAAGTGTTGGGTGACGCCAGACTAGCAGCTGATGTAGTCTCTCTTTCTGGGACGATAGGGGGGGATGCAGATATCCATACGGGGAGTAATTTTACTATCAACGACAAAGCGAGGATCGGGGGATTACTTAGGTATTGGGCAGAGAAGGAGAATCCAGATTTCTCCAAAAATGCAGGGCAGGTAGAGTTTCATAAGATAGTAGTCAAACAGATGGGAAAGGTGGGTATGTTTGGTGTGTTTGTCGGAATGACAGCATTCCTGGTTTTCTGGAAATTACTGGGTATGTTTATCCTCGGCTTGCTCTTGGTTCTGTTGTTGCCGAAATACATGCCAAAAGTGGCAGATGAGATAGGGAAGAAGCATTGGAATATGCTCGGTTATGGTTTACTTGCTATGTTCCTTACACCATTTGTAATGGTAGTTCTGGCAATGACGGTAGTAGGAATTCCATTAGCAATCTTGTTAGGCATTGTTTACGGTCTAGTAGTTATATTAGGTGCAATAAACGGTGCATATTACGTAGGACGAGTATTGGTACGAAATGAGAAGACGGTATGGGCGAAATTAGGAAGTGTATTGGTTGGAACGTTGATTCTCGGTATTCTGACTATTGTTCCGGTTGTGGGATGGCTAGGAAGTTTGTGGATAATGCTAATTGGATTAGGTGGAACAGTGAGTGAACAATGGAAACAGATAAAGGGATATAGGTAGTTACATACAAAATATGAGTAAAAAGCTCTGGATACCAATTATTGTTCTCTTGTTGTTTGTTGTTGGGGCGGGTGTTGTCTTGTGGCAAAGAACAAATGCAGATATTGTCGTGGACCAGCCAGTAGCTAATTCTAAGATTTCGAGTCCGCTGACAATTACAGGGAAAGCCATTGGGGGCTGGTATTTTGAAGCAGTATTCCCGATTCGGTTGTGGAATGACAAGAATGAATTAATTGCCCAGACTAGTGGGCAAGCACAGGAGGATTGGATGACAGATAAGCAGGTTCCGTTTAATGCTGAATTAGAGTTTCCAGCGCAGCCAGCTGGTACGACGGGTAAATTAGTATTTGAAAAAGATAATCCTTCGGGGTTACCGCAAAATGCAAAATCATATTCGATAAAAGTGAGATTCTAAGATGAAATATTTAGCAGTTGTTTTAAGTGTTTTGGCGGTTGGTGGTGTGGGAAGTTGGCTAACGAATCAAGGGCTTTCTTGGTATAACCAAGCTAATATTCCCAGTTTTGCGCCAGGTGGAGGAGTGATTGGGACGGTTTGGACGGTAATTTATATTCTATCGGCGATATCTCTGATCTTATGGCTAAGTCAGAAATCTAAAGGACAATCTCACAGTGCAGTAGTGTGGTGGTTTGTAGTAAATGGCATTTTGAATGCGGGCTGGAGCTATCTCTTCTTCTTTAAGCAGCAGGTCGGACTAGCAATTGTCGAAATGTTAGTGTTGGAGGTAACTGTACTGGTATTGATTTCGCTAATGTGGAAGAGAGTTCGGTGGTCAGCCATTCTTCTTATCCCATATGCCCTGTGGGTGGCGTTTGCAACCTATCTGGCCTACAGTTTCTGGGTACTAAATAAATAGGGGTTGTGGAAAATTGGTTTAGGGTGAATAATGGTCAGCGAAAGGCTGTTTTAGAGCCATGAGAGCTGAAAATATGAGGAATTTCGAAACTGGGCCAAAAAGGGACAGCAGGGTTGAGGTAGCTGAATCTGACGAATTGTCGGACGAGTTTGTGGAGCCTGAAGAATCGGCTGGTGACAATGGCAAAAAACTTACAAGAAGAGAATACTGTGAACAAAAAGATTTCGAGGAAGAAGCACTAGCTGATTCGAGATCGGCTTATTTCATAAATATGGATAAGGTCCCTTTACTGACTCGCGAAGAAGAAGCATATTATTTCAAAAGAATGCGCGACGAGAGTCTGACGGACGAACAGAGAAAAGATGCAAGAGATCATTTAGTGGAGGCTAATTTGCGTTTAGTTGTTTCGATTGCGAGTAGGTATGGAAGTCGGAGGTTGACGTTGGATGACCTAATTTCCATGGGCAATGAAGGGCTGATAGTAGCGGTTGATAAATTTGATCCCAATCGGGGTTTCAAGTTATCAACCTATGCGACTTGGTGGATTCGTCAAAGAATTCTACGTGGAATGAGAGACGAGGGAGACGTTATCACTAAGCCAGAGAATATTTTAGATAAAAAACAGAGCATCAGAAAAGCAGAAGATGCAATAGTTCAAGAGTTTGGTTGTATTCCAGATGAAGCAATGGTGGCTGAAGCGACAGGTTTATCTATCAAAAAGATTCGTGACATCAAGGAGAGATGCCGAAACACTTTTTCTTTAGATAGGGAAATGATTGGGAAGGGAGGGGATACATTTTTGGTAGTTGACCACTATCCAGATACTAGTCGGCAGGGGACTGAGCGAGCAATTGAAGATATGTTGGTACATAAAGAATTGGAACAGTTGTTGGGTTTAACCCACCTAAGTGAAAAGGAGCGATTGGTGTTGACTCTTCGATACGGACTAGATGGGGGAGACCCGCAGACATTGGATGAAATCAGGGACCGTAGAGAGTTCTTTAGAAGCGAGGGTAGGGTTACCAGAGAATGGATTCGACAAATTGAAGTAAAAGCAATTTTCAAGTTGAGCAGACAACTTAGGGCATTAAAAAGGATGCAGCAGAAGATGGAACAAGAAGGGAATAGGTAAAGCGAAAACCCCGCAACTTATGCGGGGTTTTGAAAGGGGCACTGTACTACCAGTTTTCACTTTTGTGGGTCTTTATCTCTTCGACCCACGCTGGTCTTCGTCTGAGTCTAGTCGGCAACTGGCCCCAGACATCTTTCTTTGTCCTAGCTTGCACTATCACGATTTTCCCTACCGCTGCTCCGGAAGGGAAGAAAGCGACGAAGAAACGAGTCGCTTCTTTGTCGAGCTCAACTAGGCGATCAGGTGGGACAAAAAGCTTATCCGGCCAGTATTGTCTCCGGGCGGCCTTGAGAATGGCCGCTTTCCGATCTTGGGCAATGACGGTCACTGCCCTAACTGACCCGATATTGCCTTCTATATTGTTGTGCATGGGTTGCCATACACCAACATAGAACGGCCGAGCCTCTTTTGTTTTGGCCATTCTTGGCCACCTCCTCAAGGTACAAGATGGCAAAAGTGTAGCAGATATCAGATTAGAAGTCAAGATTATCAGGTCTGGGAGCGCATTTTTTAGGGGTTTTCGTCAGACAGGGGATGGGGGACGCTTTAGGATATAATGGATTGGTGATTAGGGGTATCAAAAAAAGCAAAAAATACGCAATTTTAGGGCTTGGGCGCGAAGGCTCAGATTTGGTAAAATTTCTTTCCGAACAAGGTGCGGATGTAACGGTCTTAGATGCAGCGAACAGACAGAAACTGGGAACGAGATATCAGGAAGCAAAGAAACTGGGAGCTAAGTTTCGTTTAGGTGTAAATCATTTAGATAGCTTAGAGGATTTCGATGTAGTATTCAGAAGTCCTGGAATCCCCTTGCAGAAAAAAGAATTTCGGCAGGCAATGCGTAGAGGTGTTGAAATCAGCAGTACAACTCGCCTGTTTTTCGAACTTTGTCCGGCACATATAGTTGGTGTTACGGGAACTAAGGGCAAATCAACTACAGCTAGTCTGACGCATCATTTGCTTGGTG
>JAKLDB010000038.1 GCA_022703745.1 Patescibacteria group bacterium
GGATGACCCTCGGATTACAAAAGTAGGAAAATTCATCCGCAGAACATCATTAGATGAATTGCCTCAACTGTTCAATGTTTTCGTTGGCAATATGAGCGTGGTTGGGCCTCGTCCTGCTCTTCCCAACGAGGTTGCGCAGTACGGAGATGCAGCGAAGCGAAGATTACTAATCAAGCCCGGTGCTACGGGACTATGGCAAGTTTCAGGTCGAAGCGATATTAAGTTTGACGACTATGTTCAGATGGATGTCTATTATCTAGAACACTGGTCTATCTGGCTCGATTTCAAGATTATGCTCCTGACCTTCAAAGCTGTTTTCGCTCGCAAAGGAAGCTACTGATACAATAGGTCTATGACAGATAAACTTCAGGGGCTCAAAGTGGCGATTGTGGCGGATTGGCTGACGGACCGAGGGGGAGCCGAGCGGGTAATTTTGGCGTTGGCGGATATCTTCCCCCAAGCCGATATCTTTACCTCCGTTTACAAGGCGGAAGCTTTTCCAGAACTCTCCAACCGAAAAGTAATTACGACCTACCTGCAAAAATGGCCGTTGAAATTCAAACATCAGCTTTTTCCCACACTCCGACCAAAAGCGTTTGAAAGTTTGAATTTGGACGAATATGATTTGGTAATTTCCTCCGCCTCTGCTGAATCAAAGGGTGTCCTCACTCAACCCTCTACTTTGCACATTTGTTATTGCCACACTCCTACTCGTTATTTTTGGAGTCACTATCACGAATATCTGAAAGCGAAACAATTTGGGATTTTGGATCCAATTGCAAAACTTTTTATTCCCTCAATGATTCACAATCTGCGTGAGTGGGATAGGGTAGCGGCGGACAGAGTAGATTTTTTTATCGCCAACTCCCGTCACACCCAAAACCGCATTCGCAAATATTACAATATGGATTCAACTGTTATAAATCCACCTGTTGATTTCAGTAGATTTTCTGGTGAGGCACAAGTGGGGGATTACTATCTAGTTCTAGGTCGGCAAATGCCATACAAGAGAACTGACCTAGTTGTAGAAGCATTCTCTAGTCTTCCCGTCAAATTGAAGATAGTGGGGGATGGTTCGGAAATGGAAAAGCTAAAAAAGATGGCTTCGGGAAAAGAAAATATTGAATTTTTGGGTAGAATTTCGGATTCCGATACTACCAAAGTAGTTTTGGGATGTAAGGCGGTAATTTTCCCACAGGAAGAAGATTTTGGGATTGTTCCGCTGGAAGCAATGTCTGCTGGTAAACCAGTTATAGCTTTCAGCAAAGGTGGTGCGCTAGAAACTGTAATTGACGGACAGACTGGAATCTTATTCCCAGAACAATCAGCCACTTCTTTAACTAAAGCAATCCACCAATTTGAACAAACCAGTTTTTCTTCCGAAGTTTGTCGGGAGCGCGCCAAACAGTTTGACCTTTCTGTCTTTAAGCAAAAGATTATCGAATTTGTTGAGTCTCACCTAGACACTAAACCGGAGCCAAGGAAGCTATGAGAATCGGAGTAGATCTTCGCCCCCTTCTTACCGGAAAGATTTCCGGTATTGAACAATACACCATTTCTGTTCTTGAAGAACTTATAAAAAACAGCAATCACACCTACGTATTGTTCTATGTCTCCTACAAAAACCAAGACAAGAACTTGGCCAATCTTATAGCACAATTTCCCATCTTAAAAAATCCCAACGTTGAGATTCGCAAACTCAAATGGTCTAACTTCTCTCTTTCTCTGCATCTTATGTTCAAATCTTTCAATTGGCCTAAGGCAGATATTGTCTGTGGGGGATTGGATGTAATGTGGATGCCTTCTCCTCGTCTTTTACCTCTATCCAAAAAGTGCACCAAGGTAACGACTTTCCATGACCTCATCTTCCTTCTCTTCCCCCAATTCTATTCCCTATCTTCTCGTCTCTGGCAATGGCAGATGGGATATTCTTTTGAAGCCCGTACTTCAGATGCTCTTATATCCATCTCCCAAAACACTAAGAGAGATATGGTAAGACTTCTCAAAACTGATCCTGGAAAAATCCATGTCATTTACGAAGGAGTGAGTGAAGAATATTTCCAAGCCCCCAACGAAACTTTCTTTTCCAAGCTAAAAAACAAATGGCAACTGCCAGACAAATATATATATTTTGTAGGGAGTATCGAGCCACGTAAGAATCTCGTTACCGTAGTACAAGCCTTACACCAATTCAAACAGAAGAACGGTGATACAATTAAGCTGGTTGTTTCTGGAGGAAAAAGCTGGATGACAACTGAACTTTATAAAACTATCCAAGACCTAGGTCTGACCAAAGAAGTTATCTTTACTGGACCAGTTTCGGAAGCAGAAAAGATATCTCTACTGCAACATGCTTCTGTTTTCACTTTCCCATCTTTCTACGAAGGATTTGGTCTCATGATTCTCGAAGCCTTTGCTTGCGGATGTCCAGTAATATGCAGCAATGTTTCATCTCTGCCTGAAATCGCTGGTGATGGAGCAATCTCTATCTCACCAACTGACATAAATGGGCTGGTAGATGGAATAGAAAAGCTACTTAGCGATCCCACTCTGCGCGACAACCTTACTGCTAGAGGAAAAGCTATTGCCCACCAATTAGACTGGAAAACTACTGCCCAAAAGACTCTATTAGTCTTGGAAGAAGCAAGAAAGAATAATGCCAAGCAAATATTACAACGTAAAACCCAAAGCTAAAGTCCGACTGTATTACGGTCGGCCTCAAGCTAATGATTCGGAAGAACCAAGACGTAACTTTGGATCCGGGGAAAGAGGCCAGATCTTAGATTTAGCATTCCTACATGCCAAATCTTCCGCAGTAGCACATCCCACTTCTCATGTAGCAACTAATGCCATGTCTTGGCTGGTAATTGCTGGGTTAGCCGTCTTTGCCATTCTGGCATACATAGGAGGGGCATTTGCTTACCAAAATGTTTTGCAGATAAAGAAAGATACTATCTCCACCGTTAATCGGGGAGTTGGGAAAATAGAAGCAGCTGCCCAAGCAGTAGTTCTAAAAAATCTGCCAGAAGCAAAAACTAATCTCATTGCTGCCGAAAATCTTTTTGCCTCGGCTCAAAAAGATATTCTTTCTCTTGGACAAACCAACCTATACATGTCTGGTCTGGCGGGAGATCAATTTCGGATTATTGCCGGACAAAAACTTATCGATGCTGGTCTTAATCTAGCACAGGGCGGACAACTACTTGTTTCTGCTACAGAACCGGTAACGAAGTATTTAGATACCTCCAACCCAACTGCAAACCAAACCACCCAAGATTTTCTACCCCAAGCAATCCAAATTCTTAGTGCTAGTTCGGGTACTTTGGAAAAAGCTTTATCTAAAATTGCTAAAGCAGATGATTTATTGCAATCCATTAAGCCATCAGCTCTTGGAACCGAATATTCCACCATGCTGAATGTAGCGCAAGGAAAAGCCAAGACCCTACACGATCTAATCGCTATGGGTACCACCGTAGCCAAACAATTACCTCGAGCTCTAGGCAACCCAAACCCTCGGACATATCTGATCCTTAACCAGAACGATACCGAGTTGCGTCCCACAGGAGGCTTTATGGGGAGCGTTGCCCTAGCTACTATCCATCGGGGAAAAATTACAGATTTCTATGTCGATGACACTTACCGCATAGATGGCCAACTTGCTGGTTCCCAAACAGGGGAGAAGGTGATTCCCAACGCTAACTTCGACCCAGACTTTCCCTCATCTGCCAAATATATTGCCAATCTCTACGAAGAAGCAGGCGGAGGAACACCAGATGGTGTTATCGCTATCAACACTC
The DNA here is from genome assembly GCA_022703745.1 of Patescibacteria group bacterium. Taxonomy (GTDB): domain Bacteria; phylum Patescibacteriota; class Kazan-3B-28; order Kazan-3B-28; family Kazan-3B-28; genus JAKLDB01. The sequence goes on from JAKLDB010000038.1 coordinate 3,798, forward strand.
AAGTCATGTCGGCAATCATGCAAATTATTGGAGATATCAAACTTCCCGAAAGAAACCTTACCATTACCGCAGACAACTTTGCTCATGTTGTATATGGTGAAGTTCAGAAGGTAGAAAAAACAACCAATCCCAAAGCCATACTAGGCGAGCTTAGTCCCATCCTTATGCAAAGAATCATGTCTCTTAGTAAAGACGATCTAAACAGACTTACCCCACTACTCCTTGAACAGATCAACCAGAAGAATATCATGCTCTATACTCGCAATGCTGACTTGCAGAAAAT
>JAKLDB010000039.1 GCA_022703745.1 Patescibacteria group bacterium
GCACGCGCGTCCGTGGCGGGGGCTGCGGCGATGGCACCGTGCGGCATCAGGCAGCAGAGTATCAGCGCGAGAAGCGTGTCGAGGGCGTGGGGGAACAGGCGTGAGTCGGTCATTTGTTCTCCTTTAGCTTACGTTGAATTGCCTTCAGTAAGTTTCGATCCAATACCGATTCTTGTGTACCGTCTTTGAGGTCCCGAATTATTACTCCTCCATCATGTACTTCTCTTTCCCCGATAATAATCGCTATCTTCGTCCCCAACCTATCTGCCACCCTTAGCTGTCCTTTAATACTCTCCCTCCCTAGAGCATGTGCCACCCTAAACCCCGCATCCTGCACTTGGGCAATTACCTTAATCGCTTTTTTCTTTGCCTCATCTCCAAGCTGCACAACAAAGATATCGCTTCTAGCTGGTTCTGGTATTCCTACTCCCTGTTTTTTCATTAGATCAATAACCCTTTCAACACCTAAAGCAAAACCGACAGCTGGAACATCTGGACCACCCAAAGTCTTTACCAATCCGTCATATCTCCCACCCCCACCCAATGCATTGCTTTCGTTACCGCTAACTACTTCGAACACAGTATGGGTATAGTAGTCTAGTCCTCGAACTAATCTTGGACTCAATTCGTAATTTATTCCCATATCGTCCAAATATTCCAAAACTTTAGTGAAATAGTTTCTGGAATCTGGAGTCAGGTTATCTAACAACATACTTCCTGCTTCATCCAGAATTGCTTGGCATCCTCTCTCTTTGCAATCCAACGCCCGAAGAGGATTTTTAGATAAACGGTTTTTGCAATCATTGCACAATCTTCGTCTATGCGCCGACAAAAAGTCTATTAACGCCTTGTTCATCTTGTTCCTGCTACGAGTATCTCCAATACTATTCACTCTTACCTTTAGATCTTTGAGTCCGAGCTTCTCGTAGAACTTCATCATTACCGCAATCATCTGAGCATCTGTTGTTGGATCTAATTCTCCAAACAGTTCCACTCCCGCTTGATAGAATTCTCTCCATCTTCCCGCCTGAGGCCGGTCATACCGAAACATCGGACCGAAATAGAATAGCTTTACTGGTTGCGGTTCTTTGTGCATCCCATGCTCTATGTACGCTCGCACTACACCAGCCGTTCCCTCTGGCCTAAGAGTAATAGAATTACCACCCTTGTCCTTGAAGGTATACATCTCCTTCCCCACAATATCTGTCGCCTCCCCAACACTTCTTGCAAAGAGATTCGTATCCTCAAAAGTAGGAGTACTTATCTTCCCGAAACCAGCCGAGAGCATCATCTCTCTAAATGTATCTTCAACAAACAGCCAATACTTCTGCTCACTTGGCAGAATATCTTGTGTCCCCCTTGGTTTCTGAAAACTCCTTCCCATCTCTTGTATCTTATCATACCGCTTTGTGGTGGTATGCTATGATACAAAAGCACCTAAAATATAGGAGAAAAATGTCTGATTACTACCAAGGAAAACGTAGCCGAGATCTTTACGATCCCGCTTCCGAGAATCCACACAAAATAAGCCGGAGCAAGATCGATTCATTTGTAAATTGTCCCCGTTGCTTTTATATCGACGTTCGTCTTGGTGTTGCTCAACCACCCGGCTATCCTTTCAGTTTAAACTCAGCCGTAGACCATCTGCTCAAAAAAGAATTTGATATCCATCGTGCTAGTGGAAGTGCCCATCCCATGATGCAAGCCTATGGCATAGATGCCGTTCCCTACCAACACGAGGATTTAGAAACCTGGCGTAATGCTCGTTCTGGAATCCAATACATCGATCCTGCTACTAATCTCAGAATCTATGGAGGTATAGACGATGTCTGGGTAAATCCAAAAGGTGAGTTAATTATCGTAGACTACAAAGCCACCAGCAAAGATAAGGAAGTAACTTTAGATGCCGAATGGCAAGATGGCTACAAACGACAAGTAGAGGTATATCAATGGCTATTCCGCAAAAATGGTTTTGTCGTCAATGACACCGCTTACTTTGTCTATTGCAACGGCAAACGAGACGCTCAGGCCTTCGATGCCAAACTAGAATTTGATATCAAAATCATTCCCTACGTCGGGAAAACAGATTGGATTGAACCAACCTTGGTAAAGATAAAGGAATGCCTAAATTCCGAAGATATTCCCGATCCAGATCCAGATTGTGATTTCTGCAAATACCGCTATGCAGTCGACCAAGTGGTTTCAGCTCGCAATAACTAAACCGACTTCTGCCGATCAGCCGACTTCTGCCACATCAGTAGCAGAGGAGATGCCACAAAGATAGAAGAGTAGGTCCCAAGCACCACACCAATTAGAAGAGATAGCGTAAAGAAGAAAGTAGTCCTTCCACCCATTAGAGTCATTGCAAGAAGCACTAACACCAAAGTAAATGTGGTGTTAATTGAACGTGTAATAGTTTCCACAATACTGTCATTCACAGTCTGCTCAAAATCTGCTGCCCCACGCTTAATTAGGTTCTCTCTCAGCCTATCGTAAGTAACGATCGTATCATGCACCGAGAAACCGAGCAGAGTAAGAAGAGCAGTAATAAACATACTGTCTATTTCCGCTCCAAAGAAATGGCTTAATAGGGAATAGATACCTAGCAAGATAATTACATCATGAGCAAGCAATGCTGCCACCGCAGTTACGCCAAATCTCCATGAATTGGTCGGCTTAGGAACTTTGCGGAAAGCATAAGCCAGATAGAGTAAAATCGCCAACATCGCCACAATAACAGCTAAGATTGCTTTCCTGACCACATCTGCACCTACGGTCGGACTAACACTAGTAAACTGCAATTCGGCAAGGGAAGGGACGCCTTTTTTAGCCTCAGTAATCCACGCATTTTTCTGGTCGTTTGTAATTGCTTTACTGCGAAGAATAAACCGTTCACTACTTCCAGCACTCTGGATAATAACTTCCTGCCCAGTAGCTTCCTTGTACGTAGCAGTGAAATACTGATTCAAATTCTGACCTTCTGGGAGTTGGTAGGTGGTAGCTGAACCTGTTTCAACCTCTAGTGCCGTTCCTCCAGCAAAATCAATTCCCAAATTGTAGCGGAAAGTAAAACTAACCACTAGACTCACCACCACCATTACAGAAGAGATTCCCAACCAAACTTTAGTTGCTCTTACAATATTCATTTTCCTGCTCCTCCCATCCACCATCCTAATTTATTCTTTAAGTTCGTTCCTGCTACTGCTCTAAGCATAGTATGGGTAACTGTAAGCGCAGTAAACAAGCTCACCAAAATACCAATACCCAATGTTACTGCAAAGCCTTTAATCATCCCAGAACCAAAGTAATACAAGATAATAGCAGTAATAAGTGAAGAAAAGTTGGAATCACGGATAGAACTCCATGCCCGATTAAAACCTGTATCAATCGCAGAGATCAAAGGAGCTCCTGAACGCAATTCTTCTCTCATCCTTTCGAAGATCAGAATATTGGCATCAATAGCCATCCCTATAGAAAGAATAAAACCAGCAATACCAGGCAAAGTCAGAGTAACTGGAATAGCAATGAATATTGCCATTGAAAGAAGTGCGTAGAAGATCAAAGCAAGTGATGCCAAGAAACCAGGCAAACGGTAGTAAATCAGCATGAATAGTATTACCAAAAGCAATCCAAGTAGTCCCGCCACAATGCTCTTTTGTACCGACTCTGTTCCCAAGGTCGCCCCAATGTTGTTCTGTGACACCAAACTAATTGGCACTGGCAGA
>JAKLDB010000004.1 GCA_022703745.1 Patescibacteria group bacterium
TTATTGGCCACCACATTTACTACGATAAAATAGACACCACCGATAACAAAGAATAAACCAAGCATTAAATAAGTCGTGGATTTCGGACTCAAATTCAATCGACGAGCGATATTGATCTGTGGTAATTTGTAACTAAATCTTTTTTTCATTTCTAAATCTTCATTGCGACCCTGAGTTTCGCGCTACGAGCACGTGGGTTGCGCTTACGCTCCGGCCAAGAAGGCGCAATGGCCTTCTTGGAGAGGAGCTTTATTCTCCCCCCAGTGGTTTGACTCTTAAAAAAGTTTTTAACGATCCTGTCTTCTAATGAATGAAATGAGATAACTGCCAATCTGCCCCCTGGATTCAGTAGTTCAACTGCTTGGGGCAATGCTTCCTGCAAACTTTGTAATTCTTCGTTAGCAGCAATCCGTAGAGCTTGGAACACTCTAGTTGCTGGATGAATCCTTCCGCCCAAATATCCACCAATTATCTCCACCAGCTGTCCTGTCGTGGTAATTGGCTGCCGGCGACGCGCTTCAATAATTCTTTTGGCAATACTTTCTGCTTTCGGCTCTTCGCCATATTCTTTCAAAATCTTTACCAATTCATTGAAGTTCGCATGATTCACGATATCGGCAGCAGTATTTCCGCCATCGATCGCGTCCATTCTCATATCTAAAGGAGCATTGTGTAAAAACGAAAAACCCCGGGCTTCATTCTCTAGTTGAAGAGATGAGACACCGAGGTCGAAAAGTAATCCATCAACATTTCTGGGTCCATTGTTTGCTTGAACCAATTGAATAAGATTACGGAAATTACCGCGGACCAAAACAATTCGTTTTTCGAAACGGCTAAGGTTCTCGTGTGCGATGCGTAAGGCCTGTTCATCTTGATCTATTCCTATCAATATCCCATCTGGGCCTAGGCGTTCAATTAGCGCCTGCGCGTGGCCCCCCAGTCCAACGGTGGCATCTACGAATGTTTCTCCTGGTTGTGGGTCAAGGAATTTTACTATTTCCTCGACCAACACCGGAGTATGTTGGAATCTGGACATAAATTATTAATTAGTTTTCAATTTTCGCCGGCAACCTGAATATGGGAGGTTTGTCGAATTGTACCCAAAGGGGTTGGGTGTGAACCTATGCTAACTTTTTAGGAGGTGAAAAGTTTGGCTAGATAATGACTAGATAACTAATTGTGTCAAGTTGCCGGCGACAGATAATTTTCTAAATAAATAACTCTTCTGCTAATTTTTCGGATTCTTTTTCAGTCTTCTTCTTGTATTCTTCCCATTTCTTCTCATTCCAGAATTCCAAGCGATTCATTAGTCCTGCGATTATCGAAATACCTTTTAACCCTGCATATTGCATTAAATATTTTGGTAAATTGATGCGACCTTGTGAATCAAGATCAACCGCCATTGCACCTGCTAACATTAACCTTGCAAAAGCCCGTGCATTGCCTTGGGAGATCGGCATCTGGGTAAGTTTAGCAACCAATTTATTCCACTCGTCTGGAGTGTAGAGAAACAAACACCCATCGAGTCCTTTGGTCACTACTGCACCTTTTTTCAAATGGTTGCGGAACTTGGAAGGAATGGCAAGTCTGCCTTTGTCATCCAGCTGATGTCTATACTCCCCAATAAATAGGTTATCCACTTTTCCCTCCACTTATCCCCACTTCTATCCACAACTATTTTATTCTACACCACTTATATTTTATCTATCAACACTTTCGCTATAAACATTTTTTTATCCGCTCCCAAAGCCAGATTTTTTCTCTCCCCTTCTTTCACCTACCCTATTTATCCACAACGGCTCGAGAGCGATTTGAAATAATTTGACCAAAACAGAAAAACCCTCTATGATAGCGAGTAATTTGTACTTTTATTAATAAGGAGGAGGAAATGGAAGGGAATTTTCCGATTGCCGCCATCAACTACGTACACTTGCCCGACGGAACTCCAGTAGTCATCCAGGGAAGACGGCACACCTGGAACGGAGAACCTTCTAGCCCAGGGATGCCTCCCGGTATCCTGAAAGGATATGGCGACCCTGACTGGAGCAATAAACTCGGCATAATGTTGGAAGATATGCCTCGGCCTATCTTCTACCTCACCTGCCACCATTCAGGTGAGATCAAACACCTTCTGGATGAACAGTATCCAAAAATCGGAAGCTCCATCATGGCGATACCCGGAGATGCTATCATCACCCCCAAGGCTACCAAGAGGAGTAAGACTCTTGTTGCCGGAGGCGCTGACTGCATGTTCTGCGCACTGTACGACGGCCAGAAATATGCAGTCGCCCACTTCTCGGTTCTAAATGAATTCGGATGGAAAAATCCGAAATTCGAAGAACCGGTAAGTGTGAGAATCTTCCGAGAAATGGATCCAACCAGCTCGATAGTAGTCGTTGGTCCGACCATTGGACCATGTTGCTACGACTGGGGAGCAGATGACAAGCAAGAGCTTGTTGATCGCATGATCCAGCTCAAGCTCGAAGCAGACCCAGAAAGTCTGTTTCAAGAGAGAAGTAATTGCCCAGAAAAAGTCGGCTTCGACTTTAGACGGGCAATGATAGAAAGACTAGGGAAGCTGGGAGCGAAGGTATGTGTCCGCCAAGCGGTCTGCACCTGCTGCAACAATACGTTGTACCACAGCAGACGCTTCGAAGGCACAGCAGATCCCCGCCGATTACGGAACATCATTGCACTACCCATCATAAGAGCATCGTAACCCTCCGACCTACAAGCGCCTCGCTACCAGTGAGGCGCTTTAACTTTTAAATTATTAAAAATGGGCACCAAGCTTTAGCCTGGCGCCCATCATAGCAATGTTCAGGAGAAATCGAATTTGGAAACAGAAATTCCCAATATCGATTACCTTAATTTTACAACTGGCCAAGGTCAACCGCCGTTGCCTTCGCCCCTTCCTTCTTGAGTTGAACGTAAACTAGTTCTCGGTACGAACTGCTCATGTACTGAATCTGAAGGTACTCGTACCCCTCCCAATTCAGCGCCACTAAATCATCTTCCTTGTCGTGCAGAAAAAGATTGCCGCGGGGTTCTTCACCCGCATAGATAAACTCGTCCGATGATACGATGCTCTTATCGTACCGCTCAAGCAGAGTTGTTCTCAGAATCTGGACCACGGTCGTTAAGTCATCCAGACTTGCAAACTGGTCCAAATCCTGAAACTTCAAATTGACGCTGGCAATCTTGTTATCAACGGTCATGATCACCATGATGCAACGCAGCGTCACGCCGGTGTTTCCCAACTTGAACTGGAACTCTTTGCCGTAGTTCCCAGTTCCCCCCTTTAACCACCCCTCCCCGAAGGAAGTGTCTGGGACAGGACCGCTAAAGCCGGTCCAGTCGATTTGGCTCACTGGTTTGTTCAGGGTGTAAACCTGATACCCAGTAATGTCTTTGATTCCGTCTGCTTGCGCTGCCGTAGTCGAAAAAATAATCATCAGAGCGAACAGTAACCAAACAATAAGCGCTCTCATAGAGCCCTCCTATTAATGTGGATTGTCGCTCCCAAAAACCTCTCCCCCCAAGGGTGAATCAGTTTTTAAGGAACTGCCTCCAGAATACACTGAACCCGCCACCAGTCAAGAAAAATCTGCTCTAGGCCTAGCCTCTAGTGAGTTTTACCCTGCTACTGCGATCAAAAACACTCCCTATTGTTCACTCGGACCAGTACCCCATGGTACTTGGTTACTTGGTAGCGTTCCGTTAGATGGTGTTTGATCACTCGGTCCCTGTCCCCAAGGAGTTTCACTAACTGGTAATGTTTTAGTGGGCACAACTGTTTTCTTGGAATTATCAGTGTTTGCCGGACTCGATTCACCGCCTAAAACATCTTCTTTTTCTGCGTCAACTTCTATATTCGTCCTATTTTCAGTATTGTCAGCTTTGTAAACAACAGTTGCTGTCACAACAGCGCCAACTGCCACCGTAGCGATAGTCGCTACCAACCAATACTGCGCAATCCATTGAAGAATTATTGCAATCATCCCTATATATTGATAATTCCTAATTGTCGAACATCCCGTATTATACTCCAATCTTCTTTTCAAGAAATTCTGGAAGTGAGGAAATCGGTACCCTTTCTTGCTTCATCGTATCGCGGTCACGTACTGTAACAGCATTATCCTCCAAGCTATCAAAATCTACCGTAATACAATATGGAGTCCCTATCTCATCCTGTCTTCTGTATCTCCGCCCCACCGTTCCTGTTTCGTCGTACTCAACAAACCATTTCTCTTTTAGACCATGAAAGATTTCTTTTGCCCTCAATATTAGTGGCTCTTTTTTCACCAGTGGGAAAATTGCTACCTTTATCGGTGCCAACCTGGGATGAAATTTCAATACTGTTCGTTCTTCACCCCATGCTCTTTCAACCGTATATGCATCCACTAGAAATGCCAGTACTGCCCTATCCACTCCCCCAGATGGCTCTACCACATGTGGCAAAACCTTCTGTTTAGTTTCGTCATCGAAATAACGCATCTCTACTCCAGAGAACTTCTCATGTTGACTTAAGTCATAGTCTCCCCTATTCGCAATCCCTTCTAGCTCGGAAAATCCAAATGGGAAATTGTATTCCACATCCGTAGCTGCAATGGCATAGTGTGCTAATTCATTTTTTTCATGTTCTCTTAGTCGCAAGTTGTTTGGATCAATACCCAAATTCTTGTACCACTCGAATCTTACTTTTACCCATTCATCAAAAGCTTTCTTTGCCGACAACGCATCTTTTACAAAATATTCTATTTCAAATTGTTCAAATTCTCTGGTTCTAAACGTAAAGTTCCCTGGAGTAATCTCATTCCGAAAAGACTTCCCAATCTGCGCTACTCCAAATGGCAACTTCACCCGTGTTGTATCTAAAATATTTTTGAAATCCACGAAGATTCCTTGCGCTGTTTCCGGTCGCAAGTAGACTATATTCTCCTCGTTATCCACTGGCCCTGCATGAGTCTTGAACATTAGATTGAATTGTCTGGCCTCTGTCAGCTCTCCACCGCAACTGGGGCACTTGTCCGCCTCCAGCTGATCCGCCCTAAATCTCTGTTTACACTCCTTGCAATCTACCAGAGGGTCAGTAAATTCCTTAATATGTCCGCTTGCCTCCCAGACTTTGGGGTTCATCAGGATAGATGAATCCAAGCCGACAATATCGCTCCTCTTCATTACCATATCCTTCCACCATGCTTGTTTCACGTTGTTTTTGAGTAGCACTCCATATGGGCCATAGTCCCATGCGTTGGCCAACCCACCATATATCTCACTTCCTGCGTAAATAAACGCCCGTCGTTTGGCCACATTCACAATCTCATCCATTGTCGTTTTAGTTGCCATCTACTATTACATTAAACTCTGCTATTTTCTCTGGAGATATTTGGTATTTCACAATATGCCCACCAATATGTTTCATTGGTTCTGTAATTACCAAAAAATCTTTCTCTAAACTAATCCCCAATTGGTCCTGCACTGCTCGCATAACCTGCTCTTCGTTTATCGCAGCAAACAATCCGCCCGTCGGATTCGCCTTTACCCCGATCCGCACCTGTTTGCCATTTAGCCCTTCAGCTTGAGCCTCCAGTTCTTCTGTCTTACTCTCCATTTTCTTTACTCGCTGAGATTGCTCTAACTCCCAAGCAGTCTTTACACCACCTGTAGCTGGCTTAGCTAAACCTAACGCCAAGAGATAGTTGCGGGCATATCCGTCCGCTACTTGCTTCATCTCTCCTCTCCGTCCCACCCCACGGACATCTTTCAGCAGTAGTACTTCCATATCTTCTACTATATCTGGAAATTACTTACCCGCCAAAAGCTTTTTTGCTCCCAAGAGTTGGATATCTGTAGTTTCCTTACCCGTAAGCTTAATTTCCTTATCTGGCTTAATCCCCGCATCGTTGATCGAAACTCCGTTCGGGGTATACCACTTGCCTACCGTTACTCTCAACGCCGAACCATCTGGGAATTCCTCCACTTCCTGTACGCTTCCTTTTCCATATGTTTGTTCACCAACAACTTTCGCCCTACTGTTGTCCTGCAATGCTCCAGCAACAATCTCTGCCGCACTAGCGCTTCCTCCGTTGACCAACATTACTAAAGGAATTTTTGTTAGTCGGCCACTTCCGTCTGCCGAGAAAGATGTTTTTTCTCCATTTTTCATTCTCTCTTCCACGATTACACCATGCTGCAGAAATTCATTTGCCACCTTCACACCCGAATCTAAGAATCCTCCAGGATTATTCCGCAAATCCAACACCACTCCCTTTACTCCTTCGGCAATTACTTTGTTTACCGCGGCTTGGAAACCAGCATCCGTATCGCTAGCAAATCTTGTAATCTTTATTACCGCAATCTTATCTTCTCCAATTTCTATCGATACACTATCTCTTCTGATTGTTTGACGAACGATATTTAACACTAATTGTTCTTCTCCCTTTCTCTCTATCGTCAAAGCTACCTTGCTTCCTGCAGGTCCTTTAATGGCACTTAGCACTTCGGCAAAAGTCATTCCCATTACCGATACACCATCTACTGCCACTATCTCATCTAATGGCTTCAGACCAGCCGCTTCTGCTGGAGAATCCTTTAAGGGTGTCAAAACTACCAGAGCACCATCTACCACATCCAGCTCCACCCCTATGCCTTCGTAGCTACCGTTGAGGTTATCGAAAAACTGGCTGTTTTCTGCTGGATCAGCAAATATCGTATAAGGGTCTCCAATCGCTGCAACCAATCCCTTGATACTCCCATACAACATTTCCTGAGCATTAATATCTCCAAAATATTTATCCCGCAATTGCTCTGCCACTTCCCAGAACAAACTGAAATCAGCTTGACCAAGCTTTTTGTTCTGCAATTCCTGTTTAAAAACTGCCGCAAAATTATTAGCAGTTATTCTTCCGTAATATCCTTGCGTAACACCGGCAAAATAAGTGGCCAGCAAGAAGACAACGCCCACAATTGCGATAATTCCGTATCTAACTTTTTTATCCGTTATTTTCATCAATAACAAAACAACTCTGTCGCTATTCTACCACACACCCTATCCGCCCAAATATGCCAATGGATTCCTTGCTGCACCATTCAGCCAAACCTCGAAATGAAGATGAGGACCGGTTGTCAGCCAACCTGCACCAGTACTCCCTGGAGTCCCACCGGTAGCACCGATAACCGAACCAACTGGTACAAACTGACCAGTGGAAACCGATACACTACTTACATGGCCATATACCGTTACCATCCCATTGCCATGATCTAGCATGATGTAGGAATATGCTGAGCTGCCATCGAATTTCACCTTTAGCACATATGCATCGGCTGGTGCTTTTATTGGTGTACCCTGAGGTGTAGCAATATCTATGGCATTATGAGCTATTTTGAATCTTGCTTTATAATCAGCATCTTGAAATCCTGCTGTAATTAGTCTCGAAGAAATCGGCCAAAGCAAAGAATACTTTCCTTCGTTCAAAACTCCCTTCCGTGCACTCTTTGCCAACCTCGCAACCTCGTTTTCCATCTTCTGCTGCTCGATGATTGCTGCTTCCAATTTATTTTGATACTCTGCTTCAGTTAGTTTGGTGTCATGCAACATTGATTCTTTTGCTTGCGATTGAGCATTCATATTGTTCTGTTCTATCTGCTTAGATGCCTGCAAATCTTTCAGTTGCTTATCTGCCTCCTCTAACTCACCTTTCTTAGTGGTAAGTTCTTCATTTAAAGTTTGCAGAGCACTAATATTACCCGTAATCTGGTTTTCTATCGTACTAATGTATTCAATCTGACTCATGAAGTCTGACAAATTAGACGAACCCAAAAGTACCTCAAGAATTCCTGAGCGATTTCTAATATATGCTTCTTTGATAGCTTCTCTTAGAACTTTCTTCTTCTCAAAAATCTGAATCTCTGCCGAAACCAAATCCCCGTTTATTTGACTCATATTTAAATTAACAGTATCAATCTGCTCGGATAACGCTTGCATCTGCAACTCACTTAATTTTATCTGTCCGTCTAAGATGTCTAGCTGATTTTGTAATGTTGCTTTGCGCTTACGCACACTATCTAGTTGTTTCTGTTGCTGTTCTATCTGATCTCGCAACTTCTTTAACTCCTGGGTTTTATCACTCAAAAGGTCTGCGCTTGCTGGCAAAACAACACTTAGTGCCAAAATTGCTGCTGCTACTATTTTTGATATTCTCCCTAGTCTCATAATCTAAATAGACAGATGTTTTTTTGTGGCGAGATAACTAGACATTCCACCCACCACCAATCCCACCAGAAGCTGCAAACCAACCAAGAACACCACAAATCCAGCAGAGAAAACTGGATTACCAGAAGTGGATATGAGATAGCTGCTCATCATTGGCAGTAGTATTGCCCAGTATGCCAAAGCTAACAACAAAGTAGTAAGAACGGTGGCTATTACTCCATACATCATTCCTTCGATAATAAACGGCCAACGAATATACCAGTCAGTCGCCCCCACCAGCTTCATAATCTCAATCTCTTGTCTGCGAGTAAAAATAGTTATACGAATAGTATTAAAAATAATCAGCAAAGCGATTGCCAGCAACAATATGGCCAGCATTACACTAGAACGTTGGATGAAACTACTAGCATTACGCAACTTCTCTATAATCTTCTGGTTATCCTCCAGACTCGTTTCCGAAATTTGTTTGGCAAACTCAGTACCTCTAACCTGTTCAACAATCCCCTCTATCTTATATGGATCCGTCACCTTTATTTCCAAACTTGCTGGTAGAAAATTCTCTTCTTCTGGAATTACGCTACGAATAATCTTCCTATTCCGATTCTCTTCCAAGAATTTATTCAATGCATCCTTCGAGGAAACATATACCACCTCCCGTACATCTTGCCACTGCTCAACATCTCCCTTCAACGACAAAATGTCTGCTTCAAGAGCAGTTTCTTTGAAGAACACCGCCACATCTATTCTTTCGTTTATAGAGCGAATGGTGTTGCCTATCACCACATTCAAAGAAGCTAGAATGCTTACAATCAAAAGAGCTTGGGCCATAATGAAGACCGCTACTAACGAAAGCCATCCGTTCCTGCGGAAACTTTGCCATGCCGATCTAAATATTCTGTGCCAATAAACTAACATACTTTGTAGTGCATATCGTATTTACTCCGTCGTTTGTCTCGTACTATCCTTCCATCTTCGATACTAATAACTCTTTTGTTAATCAGATCAACAATCTCCCTGTTATGAGTCGCTAGTAGCACAGTAGTTCCCATTGAATTAATCTTCAGCAACAACTTAGCAATTTCCAGAGCGTTCTTAGGGTCCAAGTTTCCAGTCGGTTCATCTGCAATTAAAAACTTTGGCTGAAAAACTAATGCCCGAGCAATAGCTACTCTCTGTGCTTCCCCTCCAGACATTTCCTTAGGAAAACTATTTCCCCTATCCTTCAAACCAACCAAATCCAATATCTTCGTAACTTCCTTGCTTATCTCATCATCCGGCAATCCAGATACTTCTAATGCAAATGCTACATTTTCCGCTACCGTCTTATTCGGTAGCAACTTAAAGTCCTGAAACACCACCCCGATCTGTCTACGGTAATACGGAATATATTTGTCTTTTAGAAGATGAATATCTTTGCAGTCTATTGTTATCCTCCCGAAGGTCGGTCTCTCTTCACACAACAGAAGTTTTATCAGAGTAGATTTTCCCGCTCCCGAAGGCCCCACCAGAGTAACAAATTCCTGGGGACGGATAGTAAAACTAACATTATCCAGCACTTTGTGCGTTCCGTAATGTTTAGTTACTTTTTCGAATTCTATCATTTTCCCCCGTTCAAATTATCTTTATCTTGTTCTCTTTGCGCAAGTAATACACTGCTGATTATCTCATCTAAATCGCCTTCTTTCAGCACTTTCTCGGTATTAGAAGTTTCGAAATTACTCCGATGATCCTTCACCTGCTGATATGGATGAAGGGTATAGCTTCTGATCTGATGCCCAAAATCTCCAGATGCATTTGCTGCTTTCAGCTTCCTATTTTCCGCATCTCTCTTTTCTTCTTCCATTAGATACAAGCGGTTCTTCAGGATTCTCATTGCCGTTTCTTTGTTCTGCATCTGGCTACGTTCAGTCTGAATGGAAACCACAATATTAGTTGGAATATGAGTAATCCTGACTGCTGAATCCGTAGTGTTTACGCTCTGTCCTCCATGTCCTGATGACTTGAAAGTCTCTATCTTCAAATCCTCATCTTTTATCTCCACATCCACTTCTCCCAAATCCGGCAATACTTCAATGAGAGCAAATGAAGTCTGACGTAAATTCTGAGCGTTATATGGACTTAGACGGATAAGCCTGTGCACTCCCGCTTCTGACTTCAGCCAACCATACGCCCTGAATCCTTCTATCTTTACGGTAGCGTTCTTGATCCCCGCTTCTCCACCTTCTGTCACATCCATTACCTCTGCTTTCCAACCTTTCCGTTTGGCATATGCCAGATACATTGCAAGCAACATCTGGTTCCAGTCTGCTGCATCTACCCCACCAGTTCCCACATGGAACATTAGGTAGGCATCTTTGTTGTCGTAGATACCATTAAACAAGGTTTGTGCTTCCAGCCAGACAATAAGCTCCTGAGCTTTTACCAGATCTTCCTGGGAGGACTTGTCTTCAAGGTTAGTTTCATCGTCTCCCATCGCCTTACCCACTCGTGCTAGAATCTCTCCAACTTCCTTCTCAGCTTCAACTACCTTTTTATTCAACTCAAATTTTGCACCCTTAGCCGCTGCTACCTGCTGGTCTTTCCAGAAATCTGGAGCACTCATCTCTGCTGCCAATTCCTCGTTCTCGGAAAAAAGCTCCTCCATATCTAAAAAACCCTGCACCTTGGCAAACTGCAGGCGCAACGACTCATATTGCTCTTTTCGGTTGAAAGGCATATCTAGATTATACCCCAACAAGAACTTCTTCGTTTTGTATTGTAAAAGGACCTCTTTCAAGGCCCTTTTACTTGGAAATAATTCCGCTTATTCCTTAGTTTATTCCGTATACCGTTCTGCGGTTCAGCCAACGGTAAGTAAGCCAAGCTAGACCAAGAGAAATTACTGCTAGAATGCTTAAGATAATTCCCTCGGAACCAGTAGGAGGCAACGGATAGGTTGGTCCACCCATACCACCGCAATATACCTTGAGACCATTTGAGGAGATATAGAATCCGTTTGGCTTTTCAGATGCCTTTACGAATGCTGATACACCCAAATTGGTTCCATTCTTAACGCCGTCTTTTACCATTGCTGTTACTGTCAGAACCACACTTTGACCAGTAGTCAAAGTCCCAGGTGTCCAAGTAACGGTCTGACCCGTAAAGTATGGATGATTACTGTAAGACGAAGCCGATAGGATGGTCAGAGCAGATGGGATAGTCATCGTCAGAGTAGTGTTGTTCACTGTGTTGTAACGATTGGTCAAACGAACAGTGTAGACAATTACTGAAGCCTCACAGATAGGCTTGTTATCCTGCGCAGAAGCTTGAATAGAGCCATCTATGAAGTAATTGTTTGGAATCGGATTGTAGTAATTGGAAACTACAATTCCCATTGTGTCACTGACAGATACACCCTTCCAAGTTGCGGTTACCCGCACAAAGGCCTGACCAGTCTGACCATCTGCAACGAATCTTGCGCCGTATTGGCTGTAGAGATCACCAGCCAAGTATCCGACACCGCTAAGCTTTTCCCAGCGATAGCTAGCATCTGGAATTGCCCGACCAAGATTGCTCCATGCTTGAGTTCTTAGATTGGTCTGCTCGTAAATGAATATTGAATTACGATCGGCAGAGATATCTGTCCGAACAATATATTCATTCACTGTGTTATCTGATACATGAATACCTGCTGAATCAACTATGCTAGCATTTGTCCGACAGCTAAGAGTAATGGTGAAATCACCAGCTTGAGTAGCAGTATAGGTAGCAGTTGCTGAATTGAATGAACCACCGGAAATAAACCAACTCAAGTCACTTGCAGAAACATCATTCCCCAAGTTGGTCTTGGCAGTATAAGCAACAGAAGTACTCTGGCCCTGCGTCAGGTCAAAGTGATTGTTAACAATATTCACCGCGCTACAATACTCAGCTGGTGGCGTTACCGACTGAACCACCAAAGTGGCTGGAGTATCGGCAAAAGCCATTACACCATTGTAAGTAGCACGTGTATTGATAACATAAGTTCCAATTGCACTTGGAGTAAAGTTCCAGGTGGTACCACTAGATTGAGCAACTGTCTGTCCACCCTTACTAGCAGTCCAAGCAAAAGTAGAACTAGAAGTCACATTAGTTGTGCCATTGAATGCTTGTGCAGTGTAAAGCCTTGACTGACCAAGATTAATTGGATTAGTAGCAGTTGGATAAATAGAAGCAGTCAGATGAATCTGGGGGTTTGGGATATCACTACCAGTAACAGTAAGTGTCCCTGGAGTATCGGCAAAAGCAAAATCACCGCTGGTATGAGTTCCTCGAACATTCATTGTGTAAACACCCACTTCTGTTGGAGTAAAGTTCCAAGTAGCACCACTAGCAGTATCGACTGTATGCCCATCCTTGCTAGCAGTCCAGGCAAAAGTAGTCGCACTAGTCACATTCGTAATGCCGTTGAATGCCTGTGCGGTATAGAGCTTGGATTGTCCAAGAGTAATCGCACTATTCGTAGGAGAAAGTGATATATGGAAAGAACTCTGTGCATCAGCCATCTGTACGCCAAACAGGTTGGCAACTACAAACAATGAACCGAATATAATTACGCCAAACTTGCGCCAATTTTTTAGCGCTTTTGCAATTCGGCGAACCCTGTAGTACACCCCTGTCCCCAAAGTTTTGAGAAAACTCATTTCTTTTACCTCCCAGAAAATAGTATATCTTTTTATAATTCCTTCCCCCTACCCCTCTGCCCGTGACCTCGACACTCTGGGGGGAAATGTCGAAGACGAAGCAGAGAGGTAGGAAGAACGAAGAAAGAATGGTGGGGGCGCCGAAGCGCCCCCACCTGAATGTGCTCTTTGCTTAGTTGACTACTGAACGACGACGGGGGTATCTCCCGTCAACTGATGGTTCGTCCAGGTAATCGTTACCGACACTCGGAAAGAACCAATTCCTGCTAACGCGGAGTAGAAATACCCCGTGTTGGGATTAATTGCCCCACTCGCAGTGGAGGACCACACAATCGTGGCCCCCGATGGTATCGGAAGCTCGGTCAGCCCATCCGCCGCATAAATGCGGCAAATGAACTGTTGTTCGTCACCCATCCCAACATTCAATGTCGGGTTCTGCGGGGTGATGAACAACGTTGCCCCTTGGTAGGGGTCAACCGGCGGCGCATTAACAGTCACGGTAACCCCCGTGGCTGACATCGCCGTTGCTCCGTCGTCATCCGTAACTCGGAGCCATACCGAGTAGTCACCCGGTGTGTCGTAAACATTATCCATGGTTATTCCTCCGACATCAGCGTGTCCGCCTCCGCCGTAGAAAAACCACTCGTACTTAACAATGTCACCGTCAGGATCGTAAGAACCACTTCCGTCCGCATGGACAGTTAGTGGCGCGTTGCCGCTAGTAGGATTCACAGTAAGAATCGCCACTGGCGGCTTGTTCACCGGCGGGTTTACCGTTTTCAGATGAACAGTGTGGGATTTTGTATTCCCACAACCATCAGAGACGATAACAACAAGATTGGCGCTCGGCATCGTTATAGTAAACGAGCCGTCACCACAACCGCTCTTCGAACCTCCTGCCCAGCTGGCTTCCCAGCCCTCTGGACAGTTGCTCGCGACTTGAATCGTAATCATATCACCGACCTCGGCTTCCGCCGGGCCAGAGATATTCAGGGTAACTGTCGGGGGGGGTGGCGTGATTCCCGCATCAGTAGCGAGAATGATCCCAGCAGAGTCGCTGGGACAAATTGCTAACGCCAGCAAGAAGCCAGCGCCAGCCCAAAGCAAGTCGTCATTATCCGACCCTCCTCCAGAAATACTCTGCTGTGCCCGCGCTGCCGCAAGCCGGCCATTTACGTAGCCAACTAAATCGGCAGGGGCAATTTCTGCCCTTACCGATAGGTCATACTTTCCTCCCGGAGGGAGGTCGGAGTCGGCAACGGTAATCTGAGCCAACGTTGACTCAAGATTAATGGTCCGAGCAGCGTTGTCCTCGTCGAGCCCTTTCAGGCACCACGAAAACCTCATCCCAGGAATCATGGTGATTTCTTCCCGCCGATAAGTGCCGTCGGGCTGAAGCAACCAGGCCCATGCCCGTGCGACGAAGTTTTTCGCCTCGCCGGGGGCCAGGTGAACGGTCGTTCCGTCGTGGAGATTAATCGTGTCATCGATGGCACGATATATCCCCACTTCGATTACCGTCCCGTTCGACAACGATTTAGCGGCATCCATGATGGTTGCCGCATCATTCGGGACGGTCGGGACAGTTGTAGTCCCACCACCACCGCCACCACCGCAGGAATCAATGACGAAAATCACAACAAGTAGGGCTACGAGAGCCCACATGTGCTTTGCCATCTTGCACCTCCTAGTGCATAGCTGGTGTGACATTGGGCTCTCCGCCCTCTGCCACCGCTGATTAGCAAGATCAGCGTGACAATATCAGCCCAACCAGTTTCTGGCCGAGCTGAACCAAAGCGGAATGCATTCCGCCCAGCACTCCAGTGAAGAGAAGGTGTCGATCCTTAAATTGAAGCCCTTAAAGATTAGTTCAAAAACTTCCAGACCTTAACCTCTGCATCACCAGAGTGCTGAGCGCAAATTCTTCCGCATTTACATCTGCCAAACAAAAACCCAGCGCGCCCCCAGCGTGTTGGTATCATTTGTTTTAACAGGTTGTAAATTGTCACATCATTGCTCTTGTTTCGCCACTTCTTTCCGTTGTTGTCATTGTGGTTTATCAACTAAGCAATTTGTCGATGTGCGATAGGCCGCTCGGCCTGCTTATGACCATACTAGAGTAGTATGAGCATTTTGTCAAGCAGAAAGTGGCTCTAGGAGCATAAAATCCCCTGTTTTACCCATCCAACCAACCCATATCTGATAGTTCCTTGACAAACAGCCCCCTAGGTGTCATAATACCCTATTTTCCACAACACTTCTTGTATTTAATTGGTCTGCCGTTCGCATCCTTCGCCCCACACGGACAGGGATCATTCCGTCCCACTTTCTCTTTCTGCTCTTTTGGATCTCTCACCGCCCCACTCTCTTGCACAGATTGTCCCTTAGAGAGATCTTTTTCTTCTTCCTTGAAATCTCCCGTTGGTTCTTCTGCTCCTTTTAGCGCCAAATTCTTTTTTTCTTCCATTTCCCTCTGCCTACTCTGCTCTGCAGTATTCACTATCCGTACTTTGTAGATCATGCGGGTGGTATCAAACGCAATTGCGCCTTGTAGCCTCTGAAACATTGCATATGCTTCTTGTTTGTATTCCACTAATGGATCTCTCTGGCCATATCCCTGCAGACCAATAGACTCCCGCATCTTCGTCATAGCATCGATATGTTCCATCCACAAAATATCCATTACCCGAAGAAGTACAGCTCTTTCCCCTTGCCTAAAATTGTCCCCGCCTCCTGCTTCCTGCTCTTTCCCTTCATATTGCTTCTTTGCTTCTTCAATGAGTAGTTCGCTAATCTTTTCTGGGCTACCAGCACCTTCAATTTCTTTTTGCAAAGAACTGCCTACTGGGAAAATGTTGTTCACATTTTCTAGTAGCATCTTCAAATCGGCAGAATAAGTATTAGAAAGTAATCTCAGTTGTTCGAAAATATAGCCCTGCACTGTCTCCTTCAGATCTCCTTCGTCTAGAATAGTTTGTCTTTGCCGATATATCGTTGCTCTATGGCGATTCATTACATCGTCGTATTCCACTACTCGTTTGCGGATATCGAAGTTGTGTCCCTCCACCCGCTTCTGTGCCGATTCAATACTAGAAGTAATCCACTTGTGTTCGAGTGGCTGGTCTTCTGGAATCTTCAAGGTCTTCATCATGGATTTCAAACGCTCACTTCCAAACAACCTCATTAGTTCATCTTCCAAAGACACAAAGAATTGTGTACTTCCAGGATCTCCTTGCCGACCAGCCCGTCCACGAAGCTGATTATCTATCCTTCGGGATTCATGCCTCTCGGTACCAATAATATGTAAGCCCCCAAGCTCTCGCACTCCTTCGCCAAGCTTAATATCCGTGCCTCGTCCCGCCATGTTTGTAGCAATGGTCACCATTCCTTTCTGCCCAGCATCTTTTACAATCTCTGCTTCCCGTTCGTGATGTTTCGCATTCAAAACATTGTGAGGTACACCCTCTACTTTCAACATATCGGAAAGAAGTTCCGATTTTTCAATCGCAATAGTACCAACCAAAACTGGCTGGCCAGTTTCGTGCCTTCTTTGGATTTCTTTGACCACTGCCTGAAACTTCGCCCGCTCATTTATGTAAATCAAATCATTCAGATCAGCTCTCACCATCGGCTGATTAGTCGGAATCACCACTACTTCCAATCCGTATATTTTCCAAAACTCTTCTTCTTCCGTTTTGGCAGTACCGGTCATTCCGCCCAGCTTGTCGAACAATCTAAAATAATTCTGGAAAGTAATCGTCGCCAAAGTCTTGCTTTCCCGTTTCACCTCCACCCCTTCTTTTGCCTCAATTGCTTGGTGAAGCCCTTCAGAATATCTTCGACCTTGCATCAGGCGGCCAGTGAATTCATCTACAATCAGCACCTCACCGTCTTTCACTACATAATCGACATCTTTTTTGTACATCGCTTCTGCCCGAAGCGCTTGTTCAATGTGATGAGCCAATAAAATATTTCCGGACTCATAAATATCACCAATGCCAAGAAGTTTCTGGATTTTCTCAATTCCCGCTTCAGTTAAAATAGCTGACTTAGTTTTTTCATCGGTCGTGTAATCTACATCCTTGGCAAGTTGCGGTACTAGTGCGGCAAATTGTTTGTAATGTTGAGTCGATTCCTCATCTGGTGCAGAGATAATCAAAGGAGTTCTGGCTTCGTCTACCAAAATAGAGTCCACCTCGTCCACAATCGCAAAGTTTAGCCCACGCTGGACTTGGTCTTCTTTGCTTCCCGCCATATTGTCTCGTAGATAATCAAAACCGAATTCGTTGTTTGTTCCGTAAGTAATATCAGCCGCATACGCCAACTTCCTCTCTGCAGGACTAGTGTCGTGAGTAATCACACCAACTGTCAGCCCTAAGAACTCATAGACCTTCCCCATCCATTCCGAGTCACGTTTTGCGAGATAATCGTTCACGGTCACAACATGCACACCTTTCCCACTTAAAGCATTCAAATACACTGGCAAAGTTGCCACCAAAGTTTTTCCTTCACCCGTTCTCATCTCTGCAATCTTTCCTTGGTGAAGTGCCGCACCTCCCATTAGCTGAACATCGAAGTGCCGTTCACCTAATACCCGACTAGCCACTTCTCTTACCACTGCAAAAGCTTCCGGTAAGATATCATCTAATGTTTTGCCGTTTACTAACTGCTCCTTGAAGTATTCTGTCTTTGCTTTCAGTTCTTCATCTGATAACGGCTGAATAGCAGATTCGAATGCATTGACCCGATCAACAATCGGCTTCAGTTTCTTTATCGCCTGTTTGTTCGGATCCCCCAAAATCCGCTCTAAAAATTTCACCATTCTTATTTTTCTTCAAATTTGATTAGACCCTTAACAATAGTCCGCTTCAGAAACTCCACTGCCTCCGTCTGAGCCGTACGCGGACTCCCCGCCACCCAGACAGCTACATCATAAAGCTCGTCTGGACTAATTCTAAGCCAGTATCCATTTCTCGACAAATAGACCAATAGAGCAGTCAGGGCAATTCGCTTATTACCATTTTGAAATGGATGGCTTTTGAGTAAAAAATAAAACAGTGCAGCCGCCTTAGCCGACACCCCGCGATAGAGCGGTTTGCCTCCGAAAGTTTGGAATGGCGCTCCCAATGCACCTTCTAATTTACCTGGATAACGAGTGGTCATCGGCGGAATCGGCTCTTCCCAGTCCAAAGCTACTGCCATGGCATAAGCAGTTCGTTCCACATCCTCCAATGTTAGCCTTCTTACCGATCTAGCCATCTCCGAGTCGCTTTAGTGTTTCTCCATATTCCTTTACCGCTCGGGCTACCGGCCGATTAATCAAAAAATCATCAAGTTCTTTCTGACTAATCACATAATTTCTACCAATTTTCTTAGCTGGAATCTTTCCCCTCTGAATCAAGCGCACTACTTGCACCCGACTAATTCCTAACTGCTTTGCTACTTGGCTAACAGGAATCAAATTTTCCATATACATAATGTAACATATGTTACATTGCCAGTCAATCCCTATTTTATTTCATTGAAGCCTAAATACGGCTCAAGCGCCTTGGGGATTCTAATACTGCCATCTTCTTGCTGATGATTCTCCCAGAGTACCGCTAGAAGTCGCCCAATAGCAATTGCCGTACCATTCAGAGTGTGAACAAACTCAGACTTGCCATCTTTCTTGTATCGAACATTCCCCCTTCTTGCCTGCCAATCCGTGCAATTACTGCACGAATGTGTCTCCCTATAACGTTTTTGCGAAGGAATCCAACTTTCCAAATCAATTGTCTTAGCACTTGCCATACTTAGATCTCCTGCTGCCAACATTACTTTCTGGTACGGAATTTCTAGTGCTTGTAAAATCTCTTCTTCAATTGCCACCAAAAATTCATGCTCCTTCTCGGAGTTCTCGGGCGCCACAAAAGAAAACATCTCCACTTTATCGAATTGATGTGTCCGAATAATCCCTTTTACATCTTTGCCGTAGCTCCCCGCCTCTCTTCTAAAACAAGTTGAAAAACTAGCATATCTTTTTGGCACTTCAATCGTTTCATCTAAGTGGTAAGCCAGCATGCTTTGTTCGGAAGTACCGATAAGATACAAATCATCTTGAGTCTTGTAAACTTCGTCTTTTGCTTTCCCCAAATATCCCCCTGCATTCATCGCTTTCTCATTCAAGAGCTGTGGTCCAAGCAAAAATTCAAACCCTTTCTTGCCTAAAACTTCTAAAACAAAATTGACTAATGCAAATTCCAACTGTACTGCTTGGTTTTTTAGAAAGTAAAATCTTGCTCCAGAAACTTTCGCTCCCCCTTCAATATCCAGAATATTAAGAGCACTCCCCAATGTAATGTGGTCCTTAGGATTCTTTATTTCCACTGGCTTTCCATTCTGTCCCAACACTTTCCCGTCTTCTTCTCCGCCATCTGGCACATCTGCCAAAGGAAGATTTGGAACCTCCTCTGAAAGCTTCTCTAATTTCTCTGCTAATTCATCCAATTCCTTTTCCTGCTTCTCTAAGTCCTTGCCAATCTTCTTCCCCGCCTCAATATCTTTAGCCTTAGCAGCTGCATTCTTATCTGCCCTAAGAGTCTCAACTGTCTGCAATAGCTTGGCATATTCGCCACCAAGCTGAACTAGCTTATCTATGTCAACCTTAGCGCCTTTGCGCTTAAGGCCCCTATCCCATTCATCCAGATTGTTTGTAATCGCTTTAAAATCCAACATGTTATTTGTCTTTCACAAATGGAAACAACACTGCTTCCCGAATAGAATCTGCATTGGTCAAAATAGCCACCAATCTATCAATCCCCATCCCAAAACCAGCCGTCGGTGGCATCCCATATTCTAATGCCTTCACAAAGTCATCATCCATCGAGTGAGCTTCCGCATCTCCCTCTTTCTTGAGCCTAGCCTGCGCCTTGAATCGTTCCTTCTGGTCAATTGGGTCATTCAGCTCCGAAAACGCATTCACAATTTCCATTCCACAAACTACCAACTGGAATCGCTGAACTTTGGTCCCATCATTATCCTTTTGTTTCGCTAACGGTGACAAATCTAACGGATGATCGATTAAGAATATTGGGTTCACCAAATTTGGCCGCACCTTTTCTTTGTACAATTCGTCAATCAATTTCCCTCTGCCCACCTTACCCGAATAATTCATCTTTATTTTCTTCCGTTTTATTTCCGCCTGTAGTTTTTCGACAGTCGGGAACGCTTCAATATCAATACCAGCATATTGTTTGATTAGCTGACCAAAAGTTTTTTTTGGCCATGGTGTTTTGAAATCGATAGTTTTATCGCCAAACTTTATCTTTGTTGTCTTGAAAACTTTTTTCAAAACCTCCACAAACATATCTTCTGTTAGCTTCATCAGATCCTCGTAAGTCGCATATGCCTGATAAAACTCCAGCATCGTAAAGTCCTGCAAGTGTTGAGTAGAAACCCCTTCATTCCGAAATACTCTAGCAAACTCAAACACCCGCTCAAATCCCCCGATAACAAGTCTCTTCAAATACAGCTCCGGTGCAATCCTTAGATACACATCCGAATTAGTCGCATTGTAGTGTGTCTTAAACGGAGTTGCCAAAGCCCCTCCCGGCATCGGCTGAAGTGCAGGGGTATCTACTTCGACATAGTCTCTCTTCAATAAAAACTCGCGAACAGATTGCACCAATTTGTGCCGAACAATAAATCTTTCTTTTATTTCCGAATTAAATAACAAATCCAA
>JAKLDB010000040.1 GCA_022703745.1 Patescibacteria group bacterium
TCGCCTGGAACCATATTCTTATTAGCAATAATCCCTGCTTTTTCTAGAGCTTGTTCTGCTTCTAGTCCTGTAATATTTTTGTTAGTCAGGTTAATAAGAATGAGGTGGGTGTCTGTCCCACCAGTCACCAACTTAAAACTAAACTGAGTCAAATTAGTTGCTAACATCTTTGCATTGGCAACAATTTGCTTGGCATATTTTTTGAATTCAGGTTTGGCTGCTTCTTCTAAACATATGGCCTTGGCGGCAGTGGTGTTGTTGTGCGGACCCCCTTGGAATCCTGGGAAGACTGCTTTGTCTATGGGAGAAGCTAGAGGTTTTTTGCACATAATAATGGCACCTCTGGGACCACGCAGAGTTTTGTGGGTGGTAGTGGTAACAATGTCTGCGTGTGGAAATGGTTGCGGATGAACACCACCAGCAATTAGTCCAGCAATATGGGAGATGTCTGCCATTAGGTATGCACCAACTTGTTTGGCAATCTTAGCAAAGCGAATGAAATCAATATTGCGTGGATAAGCCGTAGCACCACAGACAATAATCTTAGGCTTAAAGATCTTTGCCATTGTTTCAATCTCGTCGTAGTTTAGAAGCCCAGTAGCAGGATCTACTCCATATTGGACAAACTTATATGCTTGGCCAGAGAGGTTGACCCGATGTCCGTGGGTCAGATGCCCACCATGTGCCAGGCTCATGCCCATAACGGTGTCGCCAAACTCCAGGAGAGCGGTGTATACAGCTAGGTTAGCGGGACTGCCGGAATATGGCTGGACATTGGCATGTTCGGCCTTAAAGAGCTTCTTGGCGGCCTCAATTGCCCTGTTTTCTACCTCGTCGATAATCTCATTGCCACCATAGTAGCGCTTGCCAGGGTAGCCTTCTGAATATTTGTTTATCAGAACAGAGCCGACTGCTTGGCGAACGGCCAAGGAAGCGATGTTCTCTGAGGCAATCAGGGAAAGGGTCTCCTGTTGGCGCTTTTCCTCTGATTCGATAAGCTGTTGAATCGTTTTTGTCACCCTCTTATTCTATCTGATTTTTCCTAGATTGCGGGGAAGGACAAAAAAAGCTATACTACGACTGATTTTTCTCCTTATGGAATTGACCAAATATGCATTTTTACTGGGGTCTCATCCATTGATGAGCTTTCTCGAAATCCTGAATGTGTTGGAAGTAGAGAAGATACCCAAGGGAAATTACATTCGCATTGGCGAAGATATTTTGATAATCCCCCTAAAGCTGAGTGATGAGAAGCTGATGAAGCTGCAACGCTTGCTGGGTGGAACAATTAAGATTATTGAGATAGTCGATGAATTTGATGGGACTATTTTCCAAGTAAGCCGGGTGCTGACACCCGAGACTTTGATAGACAAATATTTTGCCCAATCGGAAAGTAAGATTAATTTTGGTTTTTCGGTGTATTCCACCACTCATTTGGTGTATTCGGAGATAAACTGGTTGAGAAATTTCGCTTATCAAATAAAGCGTAAGTTTAAATCTAATTACAGTATCCGATATGTCGACGAGAAGAACTTCGAGTTGTCTTCGGTAATGGTTGCGAATAATAAGTTGGTGGAGACGGGTGCGGAGATTGTGATTATCAAGCAGGATAAAAACTTTAAGATTGGTCGGACAAGAACAGTACAGGATTTCCGTAGCTATGCCCAGCGAGATATGGAAAAACCTAGCCCTAATCCGAAATCTGGAATGCTGCCGCCTAAATTAGCACAGATCATGATAAACCTTTCTAGAGATAGTAAGCACAAACAAATATTTGATCCCTTTTGCGGAAGTGGGATTATTTTGCAAGAAGCTCTTTTGTTGAATTTAGACATCTTGGCTTCAGATATCGATGAAGACGCAGTGAAGGCAACCGAAAACAATCTAACCTGGCTGATTAAAACCCATAACGCTGCCGCACCTAAATTAGGATTGGAGAAGATAAAGACGTTGAAGCTTACTGGTCGAATTCGTTTGGCAGATGCTACTCGTTCACGTTGGACAAAAGCAAACCAACCAGATGTTTGTATTGTTGCCGAACCATATCTAGGACCACCCCAAAGAGGCCCAGTATTGTTGCATCATGGTAAGAAGATAGCAGAAGAACTGGAGAAATTGTATGTAGACTTCTTTGAGAACCTGCATAAGAACTATGGGAAAATTACCAAAGTTGGTTTTGTTTTGCCAGTTCTCAAGACAAATGAAGGTCTCTTGTACATGGATGTGTTGGAAAAGATAAAGGCTTTGGGGTTTGCTCCCCGACCCTTCTTGCCAGTGGAGATGGCCAAAAAGGAGCCTTTAGCGACCCATAGAGGAGGACTGCTCTATGCCCGACCAGATGCCTTCGTCTTGAGAGAGATTTTTGTTCTGGAGAAGAAGAGTTGACGCTTTTATCCAGATACGGTAATCTGTCCGAGTTGGATTAATTAATCAAAACTCTAGATTCTACTCCTATGGCACATGTAAAAGCGGCGGGAACATCTAAAAACCTGAAGGACTCTAAGCCAAAGATGCTTGGAGTAAAGGTGTATGGGAATCAATACGCGAAAGCGGGAGATATTATCGTGCGCCAAAGAGGCCAGAAATACCGTGCAGGAGAGAATGCCCTGATAGGCAAAGATCACACTATTTTTGCTAAAGTGACTGGTAAAGTAAATTTCCAGGTAAAACGGGTACGTAAGAATGGTGTAGGACATGCAACCGCAACCTACATTAGTGTTGTTGCAGCGAAGTAGTTTTGAGTAGAAGAAGCCGACCACCTTTTGGGTGGTTTTTTATTGCCCGGGAAAAACAGGCTGGTATTGGGGAATGGGTTGGGGTGTTTCTAGTAATGAAGTAGAGCGGATAACAGCCCCAATGAAATCTCGGAAGAGTGGGTGGGGGCGATTGGGACGAGATTTGAATTCGGGATGAAATTGAGATGCCACAAACCATGGGTGGTTAGCCAGTTCGACTATTTCCACTAATTCACCACTAGGAGACACACCGGACAGAAGCATTCCAGCAGATTCAAAATTATGACGATACAAATTGTTGAATTCATAGCGATGACGATGACGTTCAGAGATCTCCGAAAGTTGGTAGGCGACTTGGGCACGAGAGTTGGGGCGTAGAATAGCGGGATAGGCACCTAAGCGCATGGTGCCACCTTTATCTAGGATGGTTTTTTGGTATTCCATAATGTGAATTACGGGGTGTTGGGTGTTTTCATCAAATTCAGTACTGTTGGCATCAGTCCAACCCAATACATTGCGAGCAAACTCAACAACTGCAATTTGCATGCCTAGACACAAACCAAGATATGGAATCTGGTTTTCCCGTGCATATTGGGCGGCTCGTATTTTTCCCTCAATACCTCTTACACCAAATCCACCGGGAACAACATAGCCGTCACAACCACTCATAATTTCGGAAATGTTGGCAGTAGGACTGCCGAGTTCT
>JAKLDB010000041.1 GCA_022703745.1 Patescibacteria group bacterium
CTGACTTGCAGAAAATAGTTTCCCAAATGAACTGGTCTGGACAGTTGAAGGAAACTCTACCCAAACAAGACTTCCTCATGGTAACCCGTGCCAACATGGGGGGAGTAAAAAGTAGCTACAACATTACCGATACAATCGAACAGCAGATTAACATTAATACATCTGGTGAAATTACCGAAAAGCTCATTCTGACCTACACCCATACGGGTACCGGAAAATCTCCCGATGGCCCAAACAAAGACTACGTCCGTGTGTATTTGCCCAAGGGAACGATAATGAAAAACATCATTGGCTACGATACATCCGAAAAGATAGTCACCGAACCAGCCCACAACAAAACCTTCTTCGGTTTTTACGTCATCACTAACCCAGGAGAAACAAAAATCATTACCCTAGATTACCAACTTCCTTTTACGCTCGAACTAGCCAAAGGCGAAAAATATTCTCTCTACATTCAAAAACAAGCCGGCACAGTGAACACCAGCCTAACTTCTATCCTAAAGACTCCTTCCGCCACTCTCTCTTCTGGTGATCTAAAGGAATTATTCAAAGGGAAGTTTGTTGCTGACTTTGGGTTATAAAAAACCCGCATCCTGCGGGTAACAATACAAAACTAAAAACCTACTTAGTAACTTCTTTTGCAATCCGTTCAAACACATCTGGATGCTGAACGGCTAATTGTGCCAACACTTTACGATCTAATTCAATCTTCTTGGCAGTCATTGCTTGAATAAACTTGCTGTATTTTACATTCATTCCAGACAACGCAGCATTGATGCGGTTGATCCACAGTGCACGAAACTCTCTCTTCTTGTTCCGGCGATCCCGATACGAATAAGACAAAGCCTTGATCGTTGCTTCCTTTGCCCGCTTAATGTTTGTTCTGCGTAGTACTCGAAAACCTTTCGTTGCTTCAAGCAATTTCTTATGCCGTCTATGTACTACTTTTCCTCTCTTAATACGCATAACTAAATCTTACCGAGCATCCTTCTAATCCTACCAGCATCTACGCTAGCCACTTGGGCTGGCTGGGCACTTCGCCGCTTCTGGTCGGCTGACTTGTTGGTCAGCTTATGTGCGCCTCGAGTCTTCCGGCGAGCAATCTTGCCCGTCTTGGTAACATGAAATCTCTTAGCGGCCGTTTTGTGGGTCTTAAGTTTTGGCATAGCTATCTATTAGGAGCGATAACAATGTGAACGCTCCGACCTTGCCGGATAGGAGCTTGTTCCATTTTAGCTTTGTCTCGTAATCTGTCAACCAGCTTTTGTAGAACCTCATGCCCCAGCTCCATATGGGCCATCTGTCGGCCACGGAAAACAACTGAGGCTTTTACCTTATACCCTAGCCCCAAAAACTTCTCTGCCTGCTTTATTTTTACCCCCAGATCATGGTCTCCAATAGTCGGTCCCAGGCGTACTTCCTTTACCACCACCTCTTTGTGGTGTTTGCGCTGACGCTGCTGGGCTTTGGTCAGGTCATACTTATATTTCCCCAAATCCAATATCTTCGCCACAGGCGGATTGGCATTAGGAGAAACCTCTACTAAATCCATCTCAGCCAATTCGGCAATCTTCATTGCTTCCTGCAAAGACATCTCTCCTCTGGGCTTTCCCTCTTCGTCAATTACAAAGAGCCGAGATGATCGGATCATGTGGTTTGCACGGATTCTTGGTGGGGGAGTTGGTCTACTCAAACTATTTTCAAGCTATCATTTCTTAGGGCTTTTGGCCAGTTTGGCCGGAAGCTTTGGTATCAGCAACTCAATGTATTTAGAGCATCCCTTTATTTCCACTGGCGTATGTGCCACCGTTTCGTTTCCCATCAAAACAGGCATCTTCTTGTCTCCCTCTATTTCCAACTCATCCATCCACAGTCTAGTTGGATTTTTGGGATCGTCAGTCGTTATTTCCAACAAAATCTTCTTTCCACCCTTTTCGTCATTCAACTTAGCAGAAATCTTTTGCACTAAAGTAGTAACCTTTACTGTGCCATCGAAACTAATAGTAGTATTTACTCCAGCAGTTCTCTCGGAAGATGAGGCGGAAGAACCAAGAAACTTTTTCAAAAACCCTTCACCCTTTAAATATTTAGAAAGCAGATTGTGACTACCCAGAATCTCTATCTTATCTACAAAATAATGTTTACCAATCTTTCCTAACCTCCGAGCAATCTTATCTGGCTCAGCCAAAAGCTTAGCTGCATTTCTCCACCCCTTTATCCCAAGACTATGAGCTAAATAATTGGTCTTACCTATTGGAATAATTCCAAAAGGCATTCCTTCATCTGCCATGGAATTAATTACTGTATTCACCGTAGCATTTCCACCTATGGCAATCACGCCACGAGTAGCATGCTGAATGTGTTTCTTCATCGCCTCTTCGGCATCTACCAAGTTCGCTAACTCTACTAAATCAAATCTAACCCCAAGCTTGTTGAGGTAGTCTACCAGCTGTGGTTTTATCTTCTGGAAACGTTTACTGCCGGCTTCTGGATTGGCTAGAAGTAAATACATAAATTTTATGCAGAAGTATCTGCCCCAGAATCTTCTTCGGGTTTAGCCTCCTGCACTTCGTAGGTTGGTTCAGTTTCTGGCCTTTCTGTTTCTACTTCATGCATAGTACTAGTTCCCTTTAAAATACCTCCGGATTCAATAGACAAAGCAGAAGCTGTTACATTGCCATCCACCTTTCCCGTTTCCATAATCTCAATTTTCTCAAACGCATTAATGTCTCCAATCACTTCACCTGAGACATATACATTCTGTCCGTTGATATCCGCATCCACTACCGCATACTCTCCTACCACAACATCTGCTTCGGTCAGAAGCTTACCCTTGAATTCGCCATTGATTTGTATATCCCCAGCAGTCTGGAGAGTGCCTTCTACTCTAACCCCCCGGCCAATAATAGTGTCGGGGTTATTGAAATCAGCAAAATCTGCTCTAGTTTTAGCCATAGTTCAACCTTCCAATTGTAAACAAATTAGGGGCAAAAAGTCAAAGGTAATAATAAAGCCCTGCTAGAGCAGGGCTTTATAAAGATCAAGTTAGGAGGGGATTTGGCGTTCCACCTCTCTCAGGAGATGACCGAGTTGTTCTCGACCAAAAGTGGAATGCATCCATCTCGCAATCAGGCGAGCTCTCACCGGTGGTCTGAGATATGGGTCTTCCACCACACATCTAAGGAGCGCCAACCAATCCTTGTCGTCGTTGACGTTTTTGAGACTAGGTCCCTGTTTATCCAACAGGCTTATCGACAGCTCGTCTTGTGCTACCCACTCCTTTAGATCCAAAAAGACTCTCTTTCCCCACCGTTGATGTACTAGTCTAAACAGATGAAGGAGCGGGACCGTTGGGTCAGGGGCAGGAACACCAGAGAACCCAACACCATTAAAAATGCCAAAGTATTGGCTACAATGGATTTGGATCCGA
>JAKLDB010000042.1 GCA_022703745.1 Patescibacteria group bacterium
AGTGAATAGGTATAAAAAAACGGCCTTTCGGCCATTATCTTTTCAAAGTAAGAAAAGATTATCTTATACTCACACCCAGCTTTACAATCCAGTCTGCTAGTCCAGTATTGTTTACCACCCAATCTAAGCCAAATAGCAGAGTAATAGTAATGGCCATTAGAATTACCACAAAGATTAAGTCTTTGCGGATAACTTTGTAGTGTTCTGGTGTCCCAATGGCTGTTGCTGCAGTAGAAGAAGCAGAAGTTGGGGTATTGGAAAGCACCGATGCCCCTATTGGAGCAACGGGTTGGTTTTGGTGGAGTGCAGCTACTCTCTGCAACTCACGTAGACGTTTGTTGAGGTTTTTGCTCATATCTTCTTTAACTT
Organism: Patescibacteria group bacterium; assembly: GCA_022703745.1. Taxonomy (GTDB): domain Bacteria; phylum Patescibacteriota; class Kazan-3B-28; order Kazan-3B-28; family Kazan-3B-28; genus JAKLDB01. The sequence continues at coordinate 370 of JAKLDB010000042.1, forward strand.
AACAAAACTATTCTCGCGACGACCTACTTTAACGGGACCTTGCGGTCCAACTATCATCGGCGCTGAGGAGCTTAACTTCTCTGTTCGGGATGGGAAGAGGTGTTGCCTCCTCGCTATCATCACGAGAACAGTTGTGTTAAATCTATTTTTTGCTGAAGATTTCGCGGATTTTCTTCAGATCGTTGTAGCTTTCAATACAGAGGATGATCATTTCTGCACTAGCTAACCAGACGATGGAAAGAATCCCAGATACAGCTAGAACAGCAAATCCAGTTACTGTTGGTGAGTGGAGTATCAGGGGTAAATGCAGTTGGGTAGTCCAGGAGTTGTTGATGAAGGAAGCGATAGCTAACACTAAACCAAAGATAAGAGTAAGCCAGCCTAACCCTATCAACACATAGACCATTGCCCGAAGCATTTTGAATTGATTCATAACATCAACTAAGTTATTTTTACTTATTTAGCATAAGCCAAAATAACCAATTTTTCCAATGGTTTTCTTAGATCACCGATCTAAGATAAAGCACTAAACTACAAAAGCGAAAAAGCGATTGGCCTATTAGTACAACTCGGCTGAACGTATTACTACGCTTACACCTGTTGCCTATCAACCAAGTGGTCTACTTGGGGCCTTGCGTCCTTACGGACTTGGAAATTGGTTTTGAAGTATGCTTCGCGCTTAGATGCTTTCAGCGCTTATCATTTCCGTACATAGCTACTCGACAATGCTCTTGGTAGAACAGCCGATACACCAGCGGTACGTTCGCTTCGGTCCTCTCGTCACTTATTCCCCTATCACTAGGAGCGTAGACTATATCTTCACCCATTCTATTTTTCAACAGAATTAGGGTGGTGGCGTGTTACCTATATGTATCTGCCTGACTTTTACGACAAGCTTTCCAATGACATATAAGTCTGTTCTGGTATTTTGCAATAACAGAACAAGTCGTTACGGGGTCAAACCCAAAACTTCGTATAACTCTGCCTTAGTCTTCTTTTTCTTGGTGACATAATTTTCACTTTGAATCACCAAGATAAGATTAACTAAGGTTTTTTGAGTCTTACTATCCAGCGTATTTCTTGCATTATCAGATAAGATTTTGGCTGCTTTATGTAATGCGACAGCTTGAATCTTTTTGAATCGGATAAATGGCAACAGACTTTCGAGAATATCTCGAACCTGTTGATACCCATTGATACGAAGCTCTGTCATACCATCCTTCCTCTCGGAAGAATATCCTATGCCTAGAACTTCGCGAATCCAATTTAGAGTTTTTGCATGGCGCGTATCTTGATAGAAACAGATGGTGGTCATAAAACGAATTTTTGACCTTCCGTCTTTACGCTTCTTAATTTGAAGCATAAGACTTCCATCTCCATCAAGGAAACCCGCTATATACGCTAGATTAGTTTTAGATCGACTTCCCACGGTATTGTCTTACTTATTTCTGGTCCTCAAGTAAATTGTACTATTCCTGCATGGACCTTATCAAGAATAGTTATCAACGGAACAGAAATAATTTAAGATTTCACCGTTATTAGCCACGTTGTCATCGTAGATTACTCTACGAAGTAGCAAATTTTACTAGAAGCGACTCTCCTCAAATTTCCTCCATCCACAGCAGATAGAGACCGAACTGTCTCACGACGTTCTGAACCCAGCTCGCGTGCCACTTTAATCGGCGAACAGCCGAACCCTTGGAACCTGCTCCAGCTCCAGGATGTGACGGGCCGACATCGAGGTGCCAAACCAGACCGTCGATATGGACTCTTGGGTCTGATCAGCCTGTTATCCCCGGGGTAACTTTTATCCGTTGAGCTTCGGCGCACCCATGTGCAACCGTCGGATCACTATATCCTGCTTTCGCATCTGCTTGACTTGTAGGTCTCGCAGTTAAGCTCCCATATACTATTGCGCTATCATCCCGATTTCCATCCGGGATTAGGGAACCTTTGAACGCCTCCGTTACATTTTAGGAGGCAACCGCCCCAGTTAAACTACCTGCCAAACGCTGTTCTCCTGCCAGATAATGGCTAGAAGTTAGAATTAAAAATGTGTTAGGGTGGTATTTCACCGTTGACTCGCTGACGGCTAGCGCCGCCAGGTCATAGTCTCCCACCTATCCTACACAAACAAATCCCTAACCCAACGCCAGGCTGTAGTAAAGCTCCACGGGGTCTTTTTGTCTTGCTGCGGAAATCCGGCATCTTCACCGGCAATGTAGTTTCGCCGAGTCCCTCGTTGAGACAGTCTTCAGACCGTTATGCTATTCGTGCGGGTCGGAACTTACCCGACAAGGAATTTCGCTACCTTAGGACCGTTATAGTTACGGCCGCCGTTCACCAGGGCTTAGATTCAAAGCTTTGTCTTGCGACGAACCTCTCCTCTTGACCTACTGGCACTGGGCAAGCATCAGTCCCTATACATCCTCTTTCGAGTTAGCAGAGACCTGAGTTTTTGTTAAACAGTCGCCTGAAGTCTTTAGCTGCGGCCTACCTTGCGGTAGGCAATCCTTATTCCAAAGTTACGGATGATTTTTTGCCGAGTTCCTTAACGAGGGTTCTCTCGTACGCCTGAGGCTACTCGCCCTATCCACCTGTGTCGGTTTCGGTACGGATGCTTTGAAGTCTCGCTAGAAGTTTTTCTTGTCAGTCTAGATCAGCTGAATCGTCTCATCCCGAAGGAATCAACTTTCCCACAGCTTGAATTTGCCACCTTGCGGTAGCTGCCTCCCGGATTTGCCAAAGAGACATTCTAACTGCTTAGACCCGGAAACCTGTCCGGGCTCAACCTACCAGCCTGCGTCACTCCATTGCTAAACGTGCGAGTCAGCAAAGCCGGCATTTACTTCACCTTACGGCAAAGCAATCATCCGGTTCACCAATTCGCTTGTTTTGGTCGACTTCAACGCAGTACAGGAATATTAACCTGTTGTCCATCGTATACGCTTTTCAGCCTCTACTTAGGACCGACTAACCCATGGATGACTGCCATAGCCATGGAAACCTTAGACATTCGGCGAGCAGGGTTTTCACCTGC
>JAKLDB010000043.1 GCA_022703745.1 Patescibacteria group bacterium
GATTTGATTCTAGAGAAGATAACACCGGAAGTTGTTGCTTCGGATGCTAGTCGAATTATTTCAGTCGGGAATGAACCAGTGTATTTCGATAAATCTCATAAATTAGTAAGAGCAGTAAATGGAAAGAGTGAGCCAATAAACCTAGACCGTCTACCCACTAATGTAAAAAGTGTTTTGAATACCGCTACAGATATATATCTAGCTAAGAAGACAGACAGTGGGAATGCGTGGGCACTGGGAGTGATAGCGAATGGAAGAAAATGGCTGGTAGTAGGAGATATTTTAGGCGGATACCAGGCAAAGCTTTTTAGTGCCCCCCTAAACCAACTAACAACTGAGAAAATAATCTGGATAGGAAGCGATAAGTTTATGGGTTTGCTAGGTAGCACTCTCTATGCAGTCGACCTGACCCAAAACAAGATCAATATGTATACGAAATCAGCGTTAGGGGCAGGATTCTTTAACGGTAAAGCTTACATTGTCTCTCGTGGAACTAATGGGAGTATCGATCTTCTGCGAGATAGTAATTTGTTTGATGAGAAAAAAGCAGATGTTTTTGCAAGTGGTTTACCCGTAGGAAAAAGCTACAGCATATTATTCGCCAATGATGAACGGATAATCCTCACTACGCAGAATGGAAATGCTACTGGGTTGTGGCTAGCAAACTTGAAATCAGTCGATGGAAAAGTAGAAATAGCTTGGATAAAAGTTGCTAGTAATATTAGCGGTGTTGCCTATGAACACAGCAATATTAAACCAAAACTTGTTTTTACAAGCGATAAAGAATTGGGTGGATACGACTTTACCGCTAAGGAAACAAAAAGACTGAAGACTTTTGCCCAGAAAGTTAGACTAATAGACAAAAAAGAAGAAAGTTTGTTCTTGAATGTAGAAAATCAGCTCTTTATGAGCGATACCTCGGGTGCAAATGTGTATGAAATTACCAACATGGAAAAGGCTAATGTCTTTCTAGGAGATGATTCTCGTAGAGTTTGGATCCTAAGAAACAACGAACTAGCCGAATGGGCTTTACGAGAAAATACCGGAATATTCGGTAATGTGACTAACTGGCCAATCGGTCTGCTTAGTACAACGGTAAGATAGTTGGGGGTTTGGGAATACTACTAACCCCGCCAAAGTCTCCTCCTGCAGAAGGTTGGCTAATTAACTTACCCTGGACGATAAGTCGACGGAGGTTAGTGCCAACTGGAGTACAAGTCATTAGGGTAATGGTGGGTTCAGCAGTCTGGGACAAGACATCTACCTGACTTGGTTCGACTACAAAAGTATCGTTTACTTGGTAGACGAATTTTTTGCTTTGGTAGTAGATGTAAATTAGATCGCCAGCTTTAAGTTTGCTTAGGTTAGCAAAGACTTGGTTGTATTTTCCTCCACTCCACCAGTAATATGAGCTGTGGCCAGTCAAAAAAACATTGCCATTGCGACCTGGCATTGCTGTTCCGTAATAATGTCCCACTCCATCTTTTATTGCTTCTATAATGGTGGTGTTGTCTGTGGTATTGAGATAGATAATGGGAGCATCCACGTTGATCTTGGGGATAACGATTGAATCTATAGCAAAGAGTGCTGTTTTCTGATCAAACAAAGTAGTAACATTACCAGCTGCAGAAGAATCATTGGTATCTACTGCCACAGGAAGATCATATTTGGATGAATAATTGTTAGCTGGCTTTCCCCAAAGGTAAGACAACTGAGAATAGTAGGTTGGACCCATTACAACAAGAACGAGAAGAGCAAAAAACAGAACAAAGAGTCCTAGAAATTTCAAAAGCTCTACCCACCATCTTTTTGGACGATAATTGGGATTTGTTACAAACCAATTGGGTTGAGGCTGATTTGCGAGAGTGTACATTTTAGCGAACTTTTGCGGAAAGTTCTTCGTAAGATAATGCTCCGGTTTCACGACTGCCATCACCAAAGATCCAGGTTGGGTAAGCTTCTATACCGGCTGTAGCACAGGCAGTTGTTTGGATATTAGGATTCTTGGCATCCGAACATTCTACGTAAGTGGCATACTGCCATCCATTACCGAACATTTCTTTTTGTGCGTTGCAGTGCCCACACCAGGAAGAACCGTACATCTTAGCTCCCGTTGCAGTAAGGGTTTTTGCTAAAGTTACCCACTTGTCTTCGACTTGAGTCTGGTTGGAATTAGTATTGTCGTGGTTGGTAACAGCGAGTACACACAAACCAGCAATTACTACTAGTAAGATAACGAATAACAGATTCTTCATACTGTGATTGTAGCATAGTAAGAAGGAGGGCGACCGACGTATCGATCGCCCAATTTTTATCTGCCGACTAATGGTAGTTCCCAAAAGTCCTCTCCAGGATTCCGGCCCTAGTGGGCAAATCCTTGCTACACCGTTAGTCCCGATACCACGACTCGGGCGGATTTGCAGCAGGAGTCAGGAATGGACAACCTTTGTGGCTGCTCCCCTTGGCATCGTCCTTGGGGTAAGAGAGTGGCAGATAGGTGCAACAGATTATGCGCCTTTGGTGGCCAAGGAGAGACTCGAACTCTCAAGGGTTGCCCCACACGATTTTGAGTCGTGCGTGTATACCATTCCACCACTTGGCCATCAGAGACGCGTAATTTTTTAATTGGGAATTGGGAATTTGTTTGCTAATTCCCGTATTCGTTTTTTCGCTTGTGATATTACTGCTTTACTGGTTGGCTTGTCTAGTACGTCGTTGATAACAGCAGCTAACTCAGCCATCTCTGCTTCTTTCATTCCACGAGTGGTAATAGAAGCGACTCCAAGCCTAAGACCAGAAGGATCAAAAGGAGAGCGTAAGTCGCCTGGAACCATATTCT
>JAKLDB010000044.1 GCA_022703745.1 Patescibacteria group bacterium
TAAAGTCTTCCTGATTCCTAATGAAGTTTTTTCGCTCTTCCATACCTTTATATTAGAGTACCTTGTAATATTGACCATCCGTCACGATCTCGATTGTGCCATCCTGATCTGTCCGATACAGCTTGGTACCGACCGCCTGGTATCGATCCACGACTTCCTGATGAGGATGCCCGAAAGAGTTATCTGCCCCCAACCCAATGACCCCAACTTCTGGTTTAGCAGCGGAGACGAGACTATTACTTGAGGCAGAGCGACTCCCGTGATGAGGAACCTTTATTACGTCCACATCTTGAATGCTTGCAATAAATCCCGGTTCTTCGCTGGTTGGAATATCTCCCGTAAATAGCATAGAGAAGTTCTTGTAGTGAAATGTGTTTACTATCGACACAGCATTGGGATCATTGGAAAATGGTTTTTCAATTACCGGGAACAATATTTCTAATTTGCTCTCTTTGAATAATAACGTGTCGTTCTGATTAGCTAATTGGATGGGTATTTCTTGTCTGGATACTTCAGATATTAGTGCTTTGTATGTCTCTGAGTTGTATTCCGCTCCGCTATACCAAAAAGCTCCTATGGGATAGCGATCTATGACTGAAAGTAGCCCCGTGGCATGATCTGAATGAGAGTGGGTAAGAATCACCGCATCTAACTTCCTATGCCACATTGGCATTACCGCATCAAGCATTCCAACAACTTCGTCGGTCGGTCCTCCGTCGATCAGAATATATTGATTGGAAGCCGTTTTGATAAGCGAGGCGTCTCCTTGTCCAACATTAAAAAACCAAATATGGGTAAGGTTGTCTGGATACAAGTGGATGAATAATCCCAGGACTACACTTAAGACAGCAACACCTGTAGCTATCCATTCAATCCGATGACGACGAAGATAAACGACGATGTTGAACATATAAGATAATTATTACCAAAATCAAGTAGTAAGATATCGGGACCCATGTTGGTAGAGAAGGTAGAGGGACGAAAGCAGAAGGCAAATTCCCAAACCAATTAATAACAGAAAAAATAAAGGCAGAGAGAGGCCAGACCAGAAGACTCAACCATTGGAAAGCGGGAATAAGCAGAAACAAGATCATCCCCACAAAACCAAGTAACATGGCGTAGGGAACTAGGGGGACTACGATAATATTCGCCCCCAGCGTAACCCAAGAAACTCCTCCGAAATATAGGGCAATAAGGGGCATTGTAAAAAGAGTGGCACCGACTGTAGCAGAAAAGGTTTCACTCAGAAATTGGGGAATATATTTTATCTTCCAAAGAAATAGGGGAGAACAATACAATAGCCCTATGGTCGCGGCTACAGAAAGTTGAAAACCAATATCATAAAACAGGATCATGGGCTGCAAGAGCACCATGACAACCGCTGCCAAAAGTACTGCATTGGCAGCACTTCGTTGACGTCCCCACATACTAGCCAACAAGAGCAGCCACCCCATAATTGCTGCTCGGATAACCGAAGATGCCGCACCAGTCATAATGACAAAACCTAAAATCAATATTCCCGAGGCAATCCAAACAAAACGACGAGGTAACCGACGAAGAGTAAACAAAAGAAAGGTGATAATAATAGTAATGTTAAACCCCGACAGAGCAACAATATGTGAAGTTCCTGAATTCTTTAGGGCAGTACGAAAGTCTTCTGACAAATCTGCTTTTATTCCCAGAAGTAGCCCAGCCAATAAACCACTATGCGGTTCTGGGAGAAAACGATGGATAGATAGATTCACAAAATGCTTTGCCCGATAAAGCCACTTGAGTAAAGATGGGCTTGAAGATGGCGTACTAGCAAGTTTCCCGGCTTGGTCACCAAGAATGTAAATATTGTCTTTGGCCAGATAGTTGGAATAGCTAAACTTGTCTGAGTCTTTTGGAAGAGAGAACTTGAGCTGACCAGAGATGTTGTCGGAATATTCGAATACAGGTAGATGCCAAGCTGTTACGAGCACTTTGAATCGACGAGATTCCTCGCCAACAGAACTAACCAACAGCTGGAAGTTTTGCTCGTTTCCAGAAACGATTGGATCGCTCGCAACCCGTCCCGTAACAAACGTAGCTTTGCCATTTAGGTCGGATACGAGTGGACGATTTAAAACTACCGTTTGACATCGCCACCAACCCAAAAGAATGCATAAGAAAAAGACGCTTATTCCAAGCACAAGAAGTGCCGGTCGCGTAAATAAAACTATGGTTAATAAAACAGCTGCTATAGCAGCTGATAAAAGTGGTAGATGAAACTGGACACCCAGGGCTACTCCCAGCAAACATCCCAATCCGCCGATCATTACGAATTGGTGTGGATGAATCACTTACAAATACTTAGCTTTATTTTGGTTGTGCTCATCCAGAGTTTTTGCGTAGTGCATGACACCCTCTTTGTCGGTAAGGTAGTACAACGCATCGGTAAAGGTGGGGGAGAGTACGGCTCGAATT
>JAKLDB010000045.1 GCA_022703745.1 Patescibacteria group bacterium
GTCTCTTTAAAACTCTTTGTAAGCTATAAGCCGGATTCTGTCTAGGTAACCATCTATCTAGATTCTGGATTGCTCCAGAACTCAAGCATTGGGGTCTTAATGTATCCAGTTGGAACTTATGCTGTTGATACATTCAGTCCAGCCCAACTTGCACCGGAAAGGGTTTACCAGAATTTCCACCTCACGGTAGAACCTTGCGGGTGGCAAGAGGCGCGAATCCTCAGGTTTGGCCTGATTCTTCACACAACACATCCCGCAACTTTTCACCTTTCTCTCGCGTTAGCGAGATAGTATAGTCTCTGTGGCACTTTCCCTAGGGTTGCCCCTGGTCGCCGTTAGCGACTTCCCAAATTCCAAACGGTGTCCGGACTTTCCTCCCTATACCGATTGATACAGGGCGGTTACACACTTGCAAAGAGCAGACGTATTATACATTTTTTGGCTCCAGATGTAAAGAATCCAAGATATGGCATAATAGAGATATGGATAAAACCATTACCCCATTTTTTATCGGCGTAGCTGGAGGAACTGGCTCGGGAAAAACTTATGTAGCCCAAGAACTGCAAAAAGCCGATCCTACCAAAATCCTTATTCTGTCTCATGATAACTACTACAAAAGTCATGAGGATATTCCATTAGAAGAACGGAAAGACTTAAACTACGATGAACCAAGTGCCTTAGACAGTGAACTTTTTTACCAGCACTTGTCTGCGCTGAAAAACGGTGAGGCAATTGAAATGCCCCAATATGACTTTGGTGACCATACACGCAAATCGGAGACCAAACATATTGAACCTCTTCCAATAATTATCATCGAAGGCATTCTCATTTTGACCGACCCAAGAGTACGCGACCTTCTAGACCTGACAATCTTTGTTGATGTCGATCCAGATATTCGTCTGGCCAGAAGACTGGAAAGAGATGTCGGAACACGTGACAGAACATTCGAAGAATCCCTAAATCAATATCTTATTTCTGCCCAACCAATGCACGATAAATATGTTGAGCCCGGCAAAGAAGAAGCAGATTTGATTATTAACAACAATCGCAATCTCGAAGAACTTCAGGACGCGTTGGAAACTGTCCGCGGTCGTATTCTCGAAGTACTTGGCAAATACCAATAGATTAGCTAATCTATTGGGGTTGAAAATACGGGCGGTTAGCTCAGTTGGTAGAGCGTCACATTGACGTTGTGAATGTCAGAGGTTCGAATCCTCTACCGCCCACCATATAAGCCACTTTGGGGGGCTAGGTTCCAATATGAAGCGATTTAATCAGATATTTACGATACTCCTTCTACCCGTAGACTTTTTAATGGTCTGGGGCGCTTTCTTGGCGGCTTATTACATCCGCATCGGTTGGACAGCTACAGATGTTATCTATATTCAACCTCTGCCCGAATACGCGAAATATACTGCCGAACTATCCCTTCTGTGGCTGGCGGTATTTTTTATTTTCGGATTATATAAATTCCGTGGATTCAAGCAAGGCGAATTGTTCGGCAAAGTCATTACCGCAACATCTGTCGCTTTAGCACTGTTTATTATCGGGTTGTTCTTGGTAAAAACCTCTTTCTTTTCTCGTTTGATTGTCGTTTATTTCTGGGGACTTAGCATTTTAATGGTTCCCTTAGGTAGAGCATTTATAAACTTTATCAAACAATGGTTACAATATTACGGCACTGGAGTAGAAGGAGTCTGGCTGATTGCTGAAGGAAACATTGCCATAGTATTGAGAAACTACATCAAATCTCGTCGACCAGGCAAAAAATTGCTTGGTATTAGTGGATTTTTTGATGAAGAAAATCTACTTACCCAAACCCAGCTGAATCGAATTATTCTTGGTGCTGAACTAGATAAAGAAAAAATGCTGAAACTAATTCGCTTCTGCGAAGATAGGGGAATTACTCTCCAATATGTTCCGAGCCTGACCAGTCTTTATACTTCTCACATTACTATCGATACAATCGCGGGATATCCGCTGATTGAAATTGCTCCGACATCACTTTCGGGATGGGGAAGGATAGTAAAAAGATTTATTGATATTGTTTTAAGTATTCTAGGAATTGTCGTTCTCTCTCCTGTGATGCTCATTGTTGCAATCGCTATCAAGCTCGACTCCAGGGGGCCGGTAATCTATTCCCAAAAAAGAGTCGGCGAACTTGGCAAATTATTTACCTTCTACAAGTTCCGTTCAATGTATAGCGAAATGAGTCCCGGCCTAGGTGGAGCGAAAGCAGAAGAACTACTGGAAAAACTACGAGCAGAGAAAAATGAAGCAAGTGGGCCAATGTTCAAAATAAAGGATGACCCTCGGATT
>JAKLDB010000046.1 GCA_022703745.1 Patescibacteria group bacterium
CGAATTGCATCTTTAATTAAAGTAGCAATATCTAGTGGCTGGAGAATTGCTTCCACACCAATACTTCGCCAAGTTTTCTGAACAAGTTCTGCAGTTTTACGAGATTTTGTATCGTCTCTGAAGGCAACTTTTAGAGTAAGTTTGGTTTTGTCTTTTTCTAGGATTCCATCACCGTCGCTATCTGCCCAGCCTGCTTTTTTGAGTAAGTTGGCAGCACGGGAAATGTCGAATTCATATTTCTTTATATCCGGATTGTGTCCCCAGAAGCCGGAGAGGATAGGAGAATCTGCTTTCAAGGCATATCCTTGTTCTACTTCGTCGATTATCTGTTGTTTGTTGGTGGCGTAGGCTAGAGCTTGGCGAATAGTCTTATCTGCAACTAGTGGATTGCTACCAAGCTGGTTGAAGAAGATGGCTTTGTATTGAGGTAAGGCAAATTCGTAGGTGGCATCATTTGCAGTAGTGCCAAAAACTGGTTCGGTGAATCCAGCAGCACTTACCTGACGGTTACGGAAGGCAGTGTAGAGGTTTTCAGGGTTATCGAAGAAATAGAATATCATTGTTTCAATATATGGTTTGGTATTGTAGTAGTCATTGAACTTTCCTAGAGTTACCGCCGCTTTGGAGTCTGAGGACTGATATTTGTAAGGCCCTGTTCCAATAATCTTACTGGCGGTGTATTGGGTTGCTAGTTCTTTCACTGCAATACTACCGAAGATGTGTTCGGGGATAATGCCGACTGACATGTCGGTAAGGAAGAATACAGAAGGTGTGGGAAGAGTAAACTTTACCGTAAGTTCATCTAGTTTTTCCACTAATACTCCAGCGAAATTTGCTTTCAAGACACCGGTGTAGTCGTTGTTTTGCAGAGTGTTGAATGTAAATAATACATCGTCTGCACTGAAATGCTCTCCGTCATGCCATTTGGCATTGGGTTGCAGACGAAAGAGATATGTTTTGCCTCCATCTAGAATATCCCAAGTGGTCGCAAGATCGGGTAGAATCTCTCTTCCTGGACCTATTTTGGTAAGACCAGAATAGACTAGGCGAGAAATATTGCTATCTACAGAATTGGTTCCAGCTAAAAGTGGATTGATGTATTTAGGACTGCCTACTAGTCCTTCGATATGCACCCCTCCAGGAATTGGCTTTATTTCGCTATTTCCTTCATCCGAGAGAGTGAGAATAGTACCTCCACCAACCATGACCACAACTAGAAGAGCGAGAATGACTTTTTCGGTGAAAGTAAATTTTTGATTCAAATGCCGAAGCCACAAAACTGCTTCACCAAAAAACTTCTGCAATCCACTCAAGGCAGAGATGGCAGCATGTTGAGTCCGATCTATTTTCAGCCGTTTGACAATACGAATTTCTGGTTCTTTTTTCATAGGACCAGTTGCCTCCTACTTTACAAACAGCATCACGAAAGAAGTGGCAACAAAAAGAAAAGCTAAAGCGAGAGTGATAAAATACAGCGCTCGTTCCGGCCCCCTACGAGTGCCATAGAATACACCACTTCCACCAAAGGTTTCACCAAGCGAAGAACCGCGAGCCTGCAAGAGAATAGCGGCCATTAGCAGAATGCCTGTTACTACCTGGAAAATAAAGAAAAAACTACTCCAAATCATAAGAATACCTATAATTAGATCTTTCCTATCCTAACAGAAAAAGATTGCCTCGTAAACCGTGATATATTGGGGTGTAAGCGGTAAATCTTTGATGCCGCTGTACCCTACAATAAGGAGGTGAATTATCTATGGGAGTATCTGTGGGAGAGAGTTGTTGCAGTAGATGCGATCGACCAGATAGTAGCCTGTCCCCGCTAATAAGACATAAGGGACGGCTTCTCTGTAAGTCATGCGAGCAGGCCGCTCTGACCGTGAAAGAGCGTCAGTTGCGAGACATCTACTGTCTCGGGATTGAGCCTGCTGATCGGATCCAAAACCATT
>JAKLDB010000047.1:0-244 GCA_022703745.1 Patescibacteria group bacterium
ATTAAAAGGCAGACAAATTATTAGTCCAGGAGAGACGGGGAGATTCGTATTCAAAGTTCGGGCTCCTCAAAAGGCCGGTACATATGTGGAATATTTCCAGCCAGTAGCCGAGTATTTGCAATGGATGGATGGCACGGTGAGCTGGGAATTTGTGGTGTCGCCTAAACCGGTTAACACTTCTACGGTGCAAAAGTCGACTGGAGGAAAGACTGGTTCAATCTTTACGATGCCCAATCTTCCTGCT
>JAKLDB010000047.1:254-714 GCA_022703745.1 Patescibacteria group bacterium
CTGGACCAGCGGAATTTTACGATCAAACCGAAAGATTCTTAAGAGATCTTGGTGGTTTGCTTAACCAATTGCTGGGTCAATTTAAAAGTCTATGGAGTCGGTAAGTAATATAAACCGATGATTAGTCTAAAACTACACAAATTATTGCAATGGCTAGAGCGCGAGCTGTGTGCTGTTTTAGCAATAGGGATAGTTGGATTAGGGAGTTTATGGGCACAAGCAGGTACGAGTGGAACATCAACTTTGTCGGTAACAGTTTTGCCACCGGGTGGAGAAGTGACTTCAGTTTCATCTCCCAATGGCGGGGAAAGTTGGACTATTGGGACTAGTCAAAATATTACTTGGACTGCCACCTTTACAATTACAGATGTAAAGATTGAGTTACAACGTTCGGTTGGAGGAAGTTGGGAGACTATTGTTGAGTCAACTACTAATGACGGAACTTATCCTTGGACAGTAG
>JAKLDB010000048.1 GCA_022703745.1 Patescibacteria group bacterium
TAGTATTTTAATTGACGAAGCGCGCACACCTTTGATTATTACCGTTCCGGAAATAGAATCCAGCGATCATTATAGGCTGTTTTCCAAAATCGTTCCGCAGTTAGTCAAAGAAGTTGACTATAACGTTGATGAAAAATTGCGGGCTGTTACTTTGACCGAGGAAGGCATTCATAAAGTTGAGGATATTTTAAAATTGGGAAATCTTTATGACCCCGAAGGATTCCGCTATCTTCATTATCTGGAAGAATCGCTTAAAGCTTGGGTGCTGTTCAAACGCGATAAGGATTACGTAGTGAAAGACGGTGAGGTGCTGATTGTTGACGAATTTACCGGACGCTTGCTTTATGGCCGACGCTATTCCGGCGGTTTACATCAGGCGATTGAAGCCAAGGAAGGCGTAACGGTGCAAAATGAAAACAGGGTTTTAGCCAGCATCACTTTCCAGAATTATTTCCGGTTGTACGAAAAACTTTCCGGTATGACCGGTACGGCTTTAACTTCCAGCGAAGAATTCGACAAGGTTTACGGCTTGGACGTGGTTCCAATTCCAACCAATAGACCGATGATCAGAGAAGATTTGGCTGATTTGGTTTATAAAAACGAGGAAATCAAATGGAAAGCGATTATTGGAGATATTAAGAAAAGACACGACTTGGGCCAGCCGATTCTAATCGGCACTATTTCTATTGAAAAGAAC
>JAKLDB010000049.1 GCA_022703745.1 Patescibacteria group bacterium
CAGCTGGTTCCTCCCTAAATAGGCCGCAGTCTAGCCTGAAGGGAGATTGCAGACAAGGTAGAGCACTGATTGAATGTTTAGGGGGAGAAATCTCTCGGCATACTGTCAAACTCCGAACTTGTTTGCGTCGTAGATCTTCGGAGTCGGGGGCGTTGGGGTAAGCTCATGTCCCCTTAGGGAAAAAACCCAGACTAGAGTTAAGGTCCATAAATTCTGGATAAGTTAAAGGACGTCATCAGTCTAAAACAGCGGGAAGGTAGGCTTAGAAGCAGCCACCCTTTAAAGATAGCGTAACAGCTCACCCGTCTAGATTGATGGCTCCGATAATGGAATGGATTAAACCAGATACCGATACTCTAGGACTCGAAAGAGATTCGCTAGGGAGGCGTTGTGATAGGGCTGAAGCTGGGACGTGAGTTCCAGTGGACCTGTCAGTATTGTGGATCCTGCCGGGAGTAACAGCAAAGTGGGGTTAGAATCCCCACCGCCGAAAGGGCCAGGATTCCTCAGCAATGTTCGTCAACTGAGGGTTAGTCGATCCTAAGGCTATTCGTAACTCGATT
>JAKLDB010000005.1:0-10549 GCA_022703745.1 Patescibacteria group bacterium
GTCGCAAACTTTTTGCGAGCATTGTAAGTGTACTCACCTGCAAAGTTTTTTCACCTTTTTTTGTGAGCATTGCTTTGCCTCGCACCTGCACAATGTCGCCAATGTCCAGCAAGCTCAAATCTTTGTACGCCTTCTCTCCTATTTCATCTTTCTTGAACAAAATCTGCGTTTCACCGTGTCCGTCTTTTATTCTTCCAAAAGACAGTCCGCCAAATTCTCGGAGTGCCATAACTCTTCCCACTAGCGTCACCGCCTTACCACCACGCTTAAGAGAGACAAACTTCTCTACAAATTCATCCACCCGCAAAGTGCGGTTGGATTTTGCAGGATAGGGGTCAACTCCCTTCTCCCGCAGTTTCCGAAGCTTCTCTAATCTAAACGAAATAATCTGGTCGATACTATCCATAACCTTTTGATTATATCAGGTCGGATACACAAAAACAGCTCTACCGAACAGCGGAACCGCCTCTCCACAAATAACCCAATTTAGCTGACTTTAACTATCTGATACTCTCTCTCCCCTTCCCCAGTCGCCAATTTCACTTTTTCACCGATTCTTCTACCAATAAGAGTTCTGCCTAAAGGCGACTCGTTGGAAATCTTTCCTTCTTCAGGACTGGCTTCATTGGAACCGGTAATATCGTAAGTAATTTCTTTACCGTTGAACTTCACCGTCACTTTCGAACCCACTACTACTTCACCCCCATTAATACCATTTCCGTCACCATTAATAATCTTGGCAGTTTTAAGTATTGCTTCAATTTCTTCAACCCGTCCCTCAATGAATGCTTGGCGAGTCTTGGCTTCTTGGTATTCGGCATTTTCAGACAGATCGCCAAACTCCCGCGCTTCACGGATTTTTTGCGTTACTTCGACTCTCTGTAATTGGAGGTCAGCTAACTCCTCTTGGAGTTTCGCCCAACCCTCTTTTGACAGATACAATTCTTGTACGTCCATCATAATAGAAACTTCTCCCCACTAGGTCTATATAGACCTAGCACAAAATGAATTATAGAATAACGCCTCAAGCTGTCAACCCCGTCAAAAAAGCACTCCCAGAGCTACCTTTTTGACAGTGTTTTGAGGTTTAGAAACAAACTGACCACCGTCATTGGCCCCACCCCACCCGGCACCGGTGTCAGATACTTCGCCTTTTTACCGACCGAACTTACTTCACAATCCCCCACCAACTTACTCTTTAATTTACTTATTCCCGCATCTATCACTATCGCTCCTTCTTTTATGTCTTTGTCTTTAATCAAATTCGCTTTTCCAACTGCGGTAATAATAATATCGGCCGTCTTAAGTTCACCAAAGTTCTTTGTTCCTTCCTGTAACACAACAACCGAATTCCCTAACTTTGTGAAATACAAACTCAATGGCAGATTTAGCAAACGCGTCCAACCCACCAATGCAATCTTCTTCCCATCCAAAGATATCTTGTATTCCGCCATCAACCGTAAAATCCCAACCGCAGTTGCTGGCAACACTTCTCCCGACAAAATATTTGCATCCGTTAGGCCATCTACATCTTTTTGAGGACTAATCGCATTAACTATTTCACCTACATCTAAAGTTCTTGGTAATGGAAGCTGTAAAATAATTCCTGTAACCTTCTTGTCGTTATTTAACTTACAAATCAAATCAATCACCTGCTTGCCAGATGCTTTGCTGGGCAATTTATGCAATACAAACTTCACCCCAAGCTTATCCGCCAATTCATTCTTTTTCTTTAGATACAAAGCAGAAGCAGAACTCTCCCCCACCAAAATTGCCGCTAATATCCCTGTATTCTTAAACTTGCCCGTCATCTGACTGGTCAGCTTATCTGCTAATTTTTTCCCCTCCAGTAAAATCATGCTGGAGAAAACAAATGGACAATATCTCTATAAGTAACTGCAAAGATTAAGATCATCAGTAGAATAAAGCCCAGACTATGAATAGCATTCTCAACCTTCTTGCTAACCTTCTTTCCTCCTCGAGCCATTTCTATCAGGATAAATACCGATCGCCCGCCATCTAATGCTGGGAATGGAATGATATTAATCAGCCCCAGATTCACACTCAAGAACGCTACTAGTTGCAATGTGTAGAGCCATCCAAGCTTTACTGCCTCACTAGTGACCTTAGCAATGCCTACCGGCCCCGAAACAGATTCTTGGATTGATGCGGTAGCAAACAAATGCACCACAAAAGTAATCAGAGCACCTGCAATTTGCTTTACTAGCAAAACGAAGTCTAATAGTGCGTAATACGGAACTTTCCACCAAGCATAGTGGACTTTTGCCATTACCTCATCTACCAATACCCCAATCACCCGTTGTCCGTCTTCTTTTTGGGTTGTAACTGTAATTGGCAACTTCTCACCTTCTCTTTCCACAGTCACTACCGCACTAGTCTCCTTAGACAATACTTCCTTTAGTTGACTTACCTGAGTTACCAACGTATCTCCCACGCTTAAAATAGTATCCCCCGCCTTTATCCCCGCAGTTTCAGCTGGAGAGCCTTTTATTACATCCAACACCAACACCTGCGACTGGTATTCACCTTCACCTAACTCCCTGATATCTAAGGCTAGCGGGGCCATACCGAACCAGAATCCAATCACAAGCAAGACATATGCTAAAAGAAAGTTCATCAGCACCCCTGCCACCGCTATAAGCAATTTTGAACCAGGTCTTTTATGTGCCATCGAATCTTTATCTCTCGCATCTTCACCATCCTCCCCCTTCAGTCGAACAAATCCACCAAAAGGTATCCAGTTTAAAGACCAGATAGTTCCGCGCCTCTTCTTGCCCCAAATCCGAGGAGGTAAACCAAGACCGAACTCTTCCACCTTCACTCCCGCCCTTTTAGCAGCAAAATAATGACCTGCCTCATGTACCAGAACCAGTAAACTGAAAATTAAAATAAATACGACTACTGCTGTGAATGTCATTTCCCATACCTCCTGTCTCTACTAGCGTACCACTCTAATGCATCATCAAAATCTTTTTTAGAAAATGCTGGCAAAAAAACAGCAGGAAAATAAAATTCCGTATAAGCATGCTGCCACAATAAGAAGTTGCTCAGCCGATGCTCTCCTCCTGTTCGAATCATCAAATCTGGATCAGGCATACCAGCAGAAAACAAATAATCACCCACCATTTGTTCAGTAACTTCATCCGCTCCTACTCCCTTCTTCACAATCTCCTTCACCGCCTTGGTAATTTCCGCTCTTCCACCATAATCCAAACAAATATTGAAAACCAATCCCGTATTTGTCTTGGTCTTTTCTATTAGATTCTCTAATCCCCTTCGCATCGCCTCCGGAAATCTCTCCAACTGACCAAATACATTCACTCGTACATTCCTTTCATTCAGTAGTTCAAACTTTTCTGCAAATGCTTTGGTAAAAACCGTACCAAATAAATAAGCCAACTCTTCTTCGCCCCTATTCCAGTTCTCTGTAGAAAAAGCATATACCGTCAGGTACTTCACTCCCGCTTCACCACACCATCCCCCAATATTCATTACATTCTCCATCCCTTGTAGATGTCCCTCCAGTGTCGGCAAACCCTGAGCCTTCGCCCAGCGTCTATTACCATCTAGCACAAAGGAAATATGAGTCGGAACCTGACTACTCATGAATAGGATGGTTATACGGTCTTTATTTCTATCTCTTTTTGCCTAAATAATTCATCAATCTGAGCAATTGCCGCATCAACTTTTTCCTGCGCTTGCTTCTCTAGCCTCACTTGCTCGTCTTCTCCAATCTGCTTCTCCTTCATCTGCACACCAATCTTGTCCATTACTTCTCTCCGTAAATTGCGCACTACTACTCGAGCACCCTCTGCCTTGGTTGAAGCAATCTTAGCCAGTTCCATCCGACGCTCTTCAGAAAGTGGCGGAACATTGATTCGTACCATTGTCCCATCATTAACTGGATTAAAGCCAAGATCCGATTCCCGAATTGCCCTTTCTATCCCCGCCAGATTCCCCTTGTCCCATGGCTGTATTGCAATACTTCTAGAATCTGGAGTCATTACGCTAGCAATCTGTTTTAGAGGCATCTTGCTACCATATACATCGACTAGAATGTTCTCTACCAATCCCGCACTTGCTCTACCTGTTCTAACCCCATTCAAATCCTCGCGAAAAACCGCGACACTTTGCTCTAATTTAGTTTTGAGTTCCTCTAACATGCTTCTGTAATCCCCAATTCCATCCGCACAAATCTTCCAATCTTAATATTCTCTTTGAAGAAAGCTACTTGTTGGTTTAGCAAATCTCCCACCGTGATACTAGGATCTTTGACAAAAGGTTGGGTCATCAGCTCCTCTGTATCAGCTGGATTCATTCCTGCAATATGTACGGCAAGATCCCTGGCAAAAGCAACAAACTTTTCATCACGTGCCACAAAGTCTGTCTCAACCAGTACTTCTACCAACACCCCTATCTTATTCCCACCATGAATGTAGGAAGCAACCACTCCGTTGGCAGCCACCCGCTCTGCTTTCTTTGCCGCAATCGCAGCACCGCGAGCCCTCAGAAGCTCTACTGCTTTTTCCAGATCTCCAGCCGCCTCCATTAAGGCCTGCTTAGCTTCCATCATACCGGCAGAAGTTAGCTCTCTTAATTGTTTTACTAATTCAGCTTTAATTTCCATCATTCCCCTCCTCTATATTAGCGACTAACTCTGGTTCCTCGCTAGTCTCTTCTTTCTTTTCTTTTACTGCAACCTTACTAGTTACACATGCTTCTTCCATTAGACCCAAAACGTAGTCTATGGCTTTTTTGGCATCATCATTGGAAGGAATCGGATAAGTAACCAAACTGGGATCGGCATTCGTATCCACCATTGCTACTACTGGCAGTTTCAGTTTCTTCGCTTCTCTTACTGCAATAGCATCCTGCAATACGCTCACCACGAATACGGCAGCTGGGATACTCTTCATCTCTCTCAATCCACCCATTGTAATGTTCAGAGACTTATACACCCGATCCAGCTCCACCCGCTCTTTCTTGGTCATATCACCGAAATCATTCTTGGCATATTTCTCATCTAACTCCCGCAAATACTTTAAGCGTTTCTTTAGAGTTTCAAAGTTTGTTAAAAGGCCACCCATCCAACGCTCATCCACATATGGCATTCCACAAGCAGTAGCGTGCTTCTTGATTAGTTCTCCTGCCTGCTTCTTTGTACCGACGAACAAGACCTGCTTTCCCCCTGCTGTAATTTCTCGGACAAAATCCAAGGCTTTTTCCAGCATCGGCAAAGACTTAGTTAGGTCGATAATATGAATGCCCGAACGAGCATCGAAAATATATGGATCCATCTTTGGGTTACGCCGAAAAGTCTGATGCCCAAAGTGCATCCCCGCTTCCATCATCTCCTCAATCGAAATCTTCTGTTTCATATAAAATCCTTTCTACTTCCACCCGAGTTCGCTTGCCTCAAGCAAACGAGGATTTGTTTATGTCGGGTGTGCTTGATATACAGAGGGCATTCTATCCTACCCCCCTCCCCAAGTCAAGCAGAGTCTGGTGGGCCTGACTGGACTCGAACCAGTGACCTTTCGGATGTGAACCGAACGCTCTAACCAACTGAGCTACAAGCCCTCTTGTGAAAAACATCTAAATTATAACCATAAAAGCAAGTTGTACTATATAATGAAAAAGAATTTGTGAAAACTATGGTCGAAGACATGTTTGACTCCGTTGAAGACGGGGAACATAAATCATCTCATTCAAATCACCAGCGAGTTCCTCGCCGTAGCCCTTGGCTAACAGTCGTCGTTGCTACTGCGCTGTTTATTTACGATGTCTTCAAAACAGTCGCCACCGTCCTTGGTGTGGCCTTCATGATCCGCTTCTTCCTTATCCAGCCCTTCTACGTCTCTGGCCCATCCATGGAACCCAACTTCCACAACAACGAGTATATTATCGTCGACCAGGTTACGTATCGTTTCCGCTCTCCACACCGTGGTGATGTTATTGTCTTCAAGTGGCCACAGAATATTGCTGTCTCTTTTATCAAACGTGTTATTGCTACCCCTGGTGAAACCGTTGAAGTCCGCGATGGTCAAGTCTACATCTACAACAAAACTTATCCCAATGGAGTACTGCTTCAAGAGCCATACATCAATGACTCTACTCTTACCAACGTCAAACGTACTCTTGGCAAAGATGAATACTTTGTCATGGGCGACAACCGCGACAACAGCTCCGACTCTCGCATGTGGGGACCAGTTGGTCGTCATCTAATTACCGGAAAAGTTTGGGTAGTAATCTATCCATTCGAAAACTTCCACACCATTCCGCATCCCGCTTACAGTAAGGGGCTATAAAAATCACCGCCATTAAGCGGTGATTTTAGTAATTTTGATTCGTAACTTATTCTGCCTGTGTCCCTGCGTCTTGCGGTATCTTTTGCGTCTCTTCATCTTGAACACAATCACCTTTGGATCTCTCTTTTCAGCAACAACCTCTGCTTCCACCACTGCTTTTTCAACCAAAGGCATACCGACTTTAGTTTCCTTGCCATCATCCACCATCAGAACATCAGTAAAGTTAAGAGGAGTCTTTGCTCCCTCTATCCGCTCAATATCCAAAGCATCTCCCTCGGAAACGAGATATTGCTTACCCCCTGTTTTTATCACTGCTAAAGCCATAGCTTGAAAACTAACATCCTCTTCCCCCCAGGTCAATACCTAGGACAATTTTATCTCCTGACCCTCGGCTATTCCTGCCGCATCTACCGTACCTGCCGCCAACTCCAAAACATATCTGGCTGGTTCATCACTTTGGTAGACAGGGAACTCTATATCTCCCTCTGCTGGCACTGGTACGTTAGTCGCTAAATAGACCACCTTCCCACCTTCATCCAGCCAAACCATGTCTATTGAGGTCTTCATGCCCTTCATCCACATAGAATGAGTACTCGAATTGTCAAAAACAAATAACATTCCTGCATCGCTAGCCAGCTGCTCCACCCCGGCAAGTCCCTGGTTTCTTTCTTCCCCAGTCATAGCCACTTGTGCAGTGATCGTAGTACCGTTGGGCAGAATTACCCGTCTAGCATCTTCTTCTGTATTCTCTGGCTGGGTTTCTTTGGTTAGCATACTGTAAACTGTCGGCTGTTTAGCAAAACCATACACCGCCATTAAGGCTAGTACGAAAAATCCCAAGATTAAGTTTGAAACAAATCTATTCATTTTTTCTCCACCCTCAACTCTACCACAAACTCGTTTACCGTGTGCTTTTCTCCAGATCCCCGCTCTAAGCTATCTGCTAATACTTCCGTCTTTATATACTCCCCAAACCTCTCCATTGCCTGCACCACTTCCTCATCCCCAGAGTCCCAAGAAAGGTTTATTCTATCGGTAATTTCCAGTCCATTTTCCTTCCGTAATACCTGTACTGCTCGCACAATCTCTCGAGCAATACCTTCTAGCTTTAGCTCTGGGGTAATATTGGTATCTATTCTGTTTTCCTTTCCAACACTTACTTTCTTTACATTCAATTCATCCTGAATTATCTCCGCCATTTCTTTCGGCAATCCCTTCCCTTGAACCGTAAACTCGCTCAGTGGCTGACGAACCTTTATTTTCGCCTGCTCTCTCTGATTCAATCCCAGCTCTATAAGCTCCCGAACCTGCTTCATCTGCACTAAAATCTCATCTTCTGTCTTTTCTGCCTTTGGCCATGTGTTTAGATGTACCGAAACCAGATCCCCATCCATCTTCAGATTAGAAAAAATTGCTTCCGCCAAAAACGGCATAAAGGGAGCCATTATTTTTGTCAGATCCCTCAGGACAGAATACAGAACAATGTATGCCTGTTGTTTGTCTGTATCATTTTCTCCCTTCCAGAACCTGCGACGACTTCGACGAACATACCAGTTGGATAAATCGTCCACGAATGCTTCAATTGCAAGACAGCTTTGCATGGGATCATATTCATCCAGACTCTTAGTCACTTGTTCCACTAATTGATTCCTTCTCGCCCAAATCCATTTATCTAAAATATTCTTTGGGGCTATTTTTTGTTTTTCACTTGGAACAAATCCATCTATATTCGCATAGGTGACAAAGAAAGAATAAGTATTCCAAAGGGTTAGCATGAACCTGCGAACTACCTGCTTTACTCCTTCTTCGTCAAAGTTCTTCGGCAATCCTGGCTGGTTAATCGTATACAAATACCACCTCAATGCATCTGAGCCGTAAATATCAAAAACTTTCCACGGATCCACCACGTTACCCTTGGACTTACTCATCTTCTTACCATTCTTATCCAAAATGTGCCCCAGACAGATAACATTCTTGTATGGAGCTTCTTTTTCCATAAGAGTAGCAACCGCCAGCAGGGTATAGAACCATCCTCGTGTCTGGTCTACCGCCTCACTAATAAAGTCTGCTGGATAAGATAGGCTTTTATCAATCCGTTCCTTGTTCTCGAATGGATAATGCCACTGCGCAAAAGGCATTGCACCGGAATCAAACCATACATCCAATACTTCTGGTATTCTCTGATATTCCTTTCCGTCTTTAGATAAAACTATCTCATCCACAAATGGCTTATGGGGATCAAAATTGTCTCCCACTTTCTCTGGTTCTTTTGCCAGTTTTTTTAGCTCCTCAAACGAGCCTATGCAAATCATTTCTCCGTCTTCATTCATCCAAATCGGCAACGGAGTTCCCCAATATCTCTCCCTAGATATTCCCCAATCCTTTATCTCCCTCAGCCATTCACCAAACCGCCCTTCCTTGAAATATCCCGGCACCCAATTAATCGTTTCATTGTTAGCAATTAGTTTTTCCCGCAACTTGGTCATGGCGATAAACCAAGATTCAGATGCGTAATACAAAAGTGGAGTTTCACAACGCCAACAGAATGGATAGTCGTGCTTGTAAGACATTTCTCCAAAAAGCAATCCCCGTTCTTTCAGATCGGCTACAATTTCCTTTTCCACTTCCTTGTCTTTTACAAATCTCCCCACCCACTTGCCTACCGTTGGCCCAAAAGTTCCATCTGGCATTACGGTATGGAACTTTGGTAATCCAACTTTTTCTCCCAAAGCATAGTCATCTTCCCCGTACATCGCTGCCGTATGCACTACACCCGTACCATCTTCCAATGTCACAAAATCTGCTGGATAGATCTTAAAAGCATTCTGGTAATTGGGTGTATCGCTTAGCAATGCACCGGAAAACAGTGGCTCATATTCCCATCCCACCAACTCTTTCCCCGAGAAACTTCTGGTGACTTTAGCATCTGGACCCATAACCTTTTCTACCAACTCTTTTGCCAAGATCACTTTGTCTCCATCTTGTTCCACTTCCGCATATTCAAATCTCGGATTAATTGCCAAAGCAACATTCCCTGGCAATGTCCATGGCGTTGTTGTCCAAGCCAAAACATATGTATTGTCCTTGTCCTTCACTTTGAACTTCAGAAACACCGAATTCTCTTCCACCTCTTTGTACCCTTGGGCAACTTCGTGGCTAGAAAGTGTTGTGCCACATCTTGGACAACGCGGTACGACTCGGTAACCCTTGTAGATGAGTTCCCTGTCCCATGCTTTCTTCAAAATAGACCAGACAGATTCAATGTATCCACTGTCGTAAGTAATATATGGATGCTCCAAATCCAACCAAAAACCGCTCCTGCGGGTAAATCTCTCCCACTCTTCTTTGTATTCCCAAACACTTTGCCTGGCTTTAGTATTGAATTTTTCTACTCCATATTTTTCAATCTCTGGCTTGGTGGAAATACCCAATTCTTTTTCTACCGCAATTTCTACCGGCAAACCATGGGTATCCCAACCTGCTTTCCGTTCCACTAAAAAACCTTGCATTGTTTTGTAGCGAGGGAATAGATCTTTGAAATATCTCGGCAGAGCATGGTGCAAACCAGGCCGAGCATTGGCAGTCGGTGGTCCTTCAAAGAAAACGTACCGGTTAGCTTTCTCTCTCAAGTGCAAAGTTTGTTCAAAGATCTTTTCCTTCTCCCAAAACGAAAGAATTTCTTCCTCTTGTTTGGAGAAATCTATCTTTGCTTCAACTTTTCTAAATCCCATCGCCCTCTTCTGGTTTAATAATTCTACGTCTATCTACAATGAGATACTTTCTGGTATCTTGATCCAAATCCACAAACCGATCTGCCTTCTCTTGCAATTTTCCTGACGCACTTCGACCAAAAGCTACCACTTCTACTTTTTGTCCCAAACTCTGCAAATATTCAACCAGTGGGACAAAATCTCCATCCCCTGAAACCAGCACCACCACATCTACCTTCGGTGCCAGCTTTATGGTATCCATTGCAATCCCGACATCCCAGTCTCCTTTTTTGTTTCCACCATAGAAGACTTGCAACTCTTTTGCCTTTACTTCAAATCCAATATGTTCCAACGCTTCGAAGAAATTGCTTTCCTCTGGAATATCTGCCTGGATTACATAGGCAATCGCTCGAATCAGATTTCGGTCTCCCACTGCCGCCTCTAGTACCGCCTTGAAGTTTACCTTCTTCTGGTACATCGCCTTAGCGGAGTAATACATATTGGA
The DNA here is from genome assembly GCA_022703745.1 of Patescibacteria group bacterium. Taxonomy (GTDB): domain Bacteria; phylum Patescibacteriota; class Kazan-3B-28; order Kazan-3B-28; family Kazan-3B-28; genus JAKLDB01. The sequence goes on from JAKLDB010000005.1 coordinate 10,545, forward strand.
GACGT
>JAKLDB010000005.1:10559-16171 GCA_022703745.1 Patescibacteria group bacterium
TGACTAGCCATAATCTAATATCTAAAAATATCCTTCCCATTATACCTCATCTCCTCCTACCCTATCTCGAACACCTTTTGGCTGGAGGTCGGCCCAGAGATGAGATGGATTTGGGCTTTTGAGATATCAAACTCTAACGCCAATAGCTCAACCACCGCTTGGTTGGCCTTTCCCTTTTCTGGTACTGTCGTTACCCAAACTCGAAAACTATTCTCCGAAATCTTTTCGATCGCATTCCGAGAAGCTCTAGTAATAACTTTTACTTTTATTCGCATTAAGCTGCCACCATTATATCGTTGATTTGATTTCGAGCTTGCTTCATCAACGCTTCCGACAATTCTCGACTAAGCTTCTCATATCCAACGGGATTATCAGAAGGATTCATTTTTGTGAGCAAAACAGTTGCCTCATCAATACATCCACCCCTAATTGCTGTTTTGATTTTTTCCATCAATTCTTCCGCCGAGTTACATTTCTTTTCTTGCGCCAAAGCAGCCTCTCGATCCTTCAAGCGCTTTGTTTCTATCGTTTCTAGTCGCATGACCAGCGCCAACTTTTCCTGATACGTAGCACTCTCTGCAAATTGCCTCCACAACACCTTTTCTGCAGCAGAAAAAACTGGAGATTGTAAACGTTTCTCAATTTCTCTCCACACAGCCTCCCCCGAATCTTCGTAATCGCCTAAATAATCTAACAATTCTCGTACCCATTCCGGATTAGCACCACAAGCCCTTCCTCCGGCAATCCATAATTCAGCTTCATTTGGAGTAAAGATTCCTTGACGAACAAGCCCATTCACCCTCCATTCCAAATCATCTCGCAATGCTTCCGCCTGCTCCAAGCGTTCTGCGCTTTCCGTTTCACTCACTTCCAAATTTTCATTTTCCCATTGTTCCATTTTGCAAATTAGCTACATCCTGTAGTTGTCCCACATTCACGACAAGAATAACAAGTTCCATTTCTTACCATCAACGCTCCGCAAGTAGGACAAGGTGGCGCACTACTTTCTCTTACATCCCCATTTTTATCTGCCACCATATCTAACGATGTCTGTACTGGCATTGGTTCTGGTGTTTCTTGTGCAGACTCCTTAGCTACTCCATTAGTATTGGTAATATCTGACTGTTCCAAAGATCTTGCTACATCTTCTCCAATAATCCCCATTAAAACTTGTTGCTCTACTGGGAGATAATGCCGACCGACCCAACGTGCAATGTAGTCGGGAATAGACTTGGCAAATGGAATATCCATGTCATCAGTTGATCCCCATGGTTCAAATCGCATATTCAACAAAGAATCTACTAGCGATTCTACTGATTCTCCTCTTTGCAAAGCTTTAGATAACAGTCTTGCCAATGTATCCATCAGACCAGAAAATGCCGAACCTTCCCTTGCAGTTTTCAGGAAGATCTCTCCCAACCGACCATCGGAATAGTGGTTCGCCGTAATATAAACCTTGTGATTCCCCACCACAAAACTATGAGTCAGTCCCCGCCTAGTCTTTGGCATATCCGTCTCTTGTAGTTCTAACAAGGCTCCCGAATCTTGTTCTTTTTCCTCTTCCTTCTTCTTTACCGTCAGTGGCTGAGATGCTTTGCAGTTATCCCGATACAATGCCAATGCCTTAATTCCCTTCTTCCACGCTTCTATGTATATCTGCTCTATTTCTTCAATCGTAGTTTCTTCCGGCATGTTCACTGTCTTACTAATTGCACCACTAAGAAAAGATTGGACTGCTGCCATCATCTCCACATGGGCCATTGGTCGGATAAACCGTACTCCCTTGCCAACCCTGCTAGCACAATCGAATATCGGAAGATGTTCTTCGCGTAAATGCGGAGCTCCTTCAGCAGTTCCACTTTCTAGAATATAGTCATTAATCTCTTTCGCTTCAGTTTGGTTGTAACCCAAATGTTCCAAAGCAGCTCCTACTGAATGGTTCACAATAGAATACCCACCACCACCAGCTAACTTCTTGTACTTCACCAAAGCAAAGTCTGGTTCAATCCCAGTAGTATCTGCATCCATTAAAGGACCGATAGTACCAGTTGGTGCCAATACGGTTACCTGTGCATTCCGGTATCCATGCTTTTCGCCCAGAATATTTGCCTCATCCCAATCCTGCTTAGTTGCTGCGAGCAAACTAGATTCCAAGTTATCCGCATCTATGGAATATGCCGCATCTTTATGCATCTTCATTACTCCCAACATAGATTCACGGTTAGGAGTAAAAGCACTAAATGTACCCAACCTATTTGCTATCCGTGCAGATTGAGCGTATGCCCTTCCTGTCATTATCCCTGTCATTGCTGCAGCCAAAGCTCTCCCCTTATCTGAATCGTAAGGCATTCCCACTCGCATCAAGTACGCCCCCAAATTGGCGTATCCCAACCCCAATGGACGATATTCGTGAGAATTTTGAGCAATTATTTTTCCTGGATAAGAAGAAAAATCTACTAAGATTTCTTGTGCAGTGATCATAATCTCTACCGTATGGCGATAACTATCTACATCAAAGGTTCCATCTTCTTTTAGATATTTCACCAAGTTAATTGAAGCCAAGTTACACGCCGAATCATCCAAGAACATATATTCACTACATGGGTTACTTGCATTTATCCGACCACTAACCTTGCAAGTATTCCATCTGTTAATCGTGGTATCGTATTGCATCCCAGGATCTGCACATCGCCAAGCTGCTTGGCTAATCTCTCGCATAATTTGTCGAGCAGGAAGAGTCCTAACAATCTCTCCTGTGGTTACTGCTCTTAGATCCCAATTGGCTCCATCTAGATATGCCTGCATAAATTCATCGCTTACTCTCACTGAATTATTCGAATTCTGCCCTCCCACCGTTTGATAAGCTTCACCATTGAAGTCGGAAGGAAGTCCTCCGTCTTCAATTAAAATTTTCGCCTTGTCTTCTTCTCTGGCCTTCCAACGAATAAATTCAATAATCTCTGGATGATCCACATTGAGAATCACCATCTTTGCCGCTCTCCTGGTCGTTCCACCAGACTTAGTTGCACCAGCACCGGAATCAAACACTTTTAGAAAAGATAACACACCAGAAGAAGTTCCGCCTCCCGAAAGTCGCTCATACTTCGATCTAAGTGGAGAAAAATTAGTTCCCGAACCACTACCGTATTTAAATAACTGTGATTCTTTCTTCAGTAAATCAAAGATGTCTGTGAGATCATCTCTGATCGATTGAATAAAACAAGCCGATGCCTGCGGATGCTCATATGCATTGAGTGCCACCTCGACTTGCTTCGCTTCTTCATTCCAATGCCAGTTCTGTGAATTACCAGTAATTCCATATTCGTGAAATAAACCAACATTAAACCAAACTGGAGAATTAAAAGCTGCCCGTTGAGTCATCAAAATATATTTCAACTCATCTTCAAAAGCATTGGCTTCCTCTGCATCTACCAAGTATCCCAATTGTTCTCCCCCTTTTCTAATCGTGTGCGCAACCCGATACACCAATTGCTTGATAGAAGTCTCCATCCCTTCTGGTGCACCTACTCCGCGTTTACGCAGATACTTGTAAGCGGCAATGGTAACTGCTGTTTCGGACCAATCCTCCGGTGCCTCTACATCCCTATCCAGCAACATTGTTCCATCGGTGTCCTTCAGACTAACCCGCCTCGTCCCCCATTCCGTCATTTTAAAGACATCCTCGCCCACCCGAGTAAAATACCGAGCTACTAGCCCCCTTTCCCCTTTCGTTTCCTCCATATTCAGTTGTTATTTATTTACTTTTATATCTTTTTCCTTATCTATCATTCTTTTGATTTCTTTATCAAAAGTTTCTAAATCTCTAAACTTCCGATACACCGCAGCAAAACGAATGTATGCCACTCCATCAATCTGTTCCAACTTTTTAATCACTATTTCACCTACATCAGAAGAATTTACTTCTTCTCGATTCAATTCATATATTTCCCGTTCGATATCATCAATCAGTTTTTCAATTTCCGCTGCTGGCAATGGTCTTTTATGAAATGCTTTGTAAATCCCTGCTGCCATTTTTTCCCGTTCAAACAATTCCCGTGTTCCATCTCGCTTCACTACCATTAGACGTGGCTGTTCTATGCGTTCATAAGTAGTAAAGCGAAATTGGCATTTCGGACACTCTCTTCTCCTTCTTACAATTGCGTTATCATCCGCTTCTCGCGAATCAACTACCACGCTGTCTAAATCACCACACTGTGGACACCGCATAGGTTTAGCACATTATCTTGTGTATGTAAGACTAATAATACCGCTATATCTTGTGCCACCCTAAAAACCGCTCCCATACTATTTATCCTCTCCTTTTATCCCCACCCCTCTCTATCTACAACAAAGCCCCGTCCTGAAAACGGGGCCTTGTCAACTTCAATCTTTCTACTTAATCTTCTTCCGAATGAATGCTGGAACATCTAATTCATCTCTTTCATCCTCTCGATGTTCCGTCTTCACCACAGCTGGTTTAGCTTCCATCTTCCTTCTTTGGATGTAGGATTCATCAAATCCCGTTGCAATAACGGTAATCTTAATTTCACCCTGCATCGCTTCATCTACAACTGCACCGAAGATAATGTTAGCATCTCCATCCGAAGCTTCGGTAATTACCCGAGCCGCTTCATCGATCTCATACATCGACATGTCTGGACCACCAGTGATGTTAAACAGAATTCCTTTTGCTCCATCAATGGATAGTTCCAGTAAAGGTGAATCAATCGCCATCTTCGCCGCTTCTAATGCACGGTTATCTCCAGTACCACGTCCAATTCCCATCAAGGCACTTCCCGCATTCTGCATGATTGTCTTCACGTCAGCAAAGTCGACGTTAATCATTCCATGCATCGTGATTAGATCCGAAATACCTTGCACACCTTGACGGAGAATATCATCTACCACCGTGAAAGCATCATATAGCGATGTTTTCTTATCGATTACTTGTAGTAGCCGATCGTTAGGAATAGTGATGAGAGTATCCACTCTGCTTTGCAGTTCTTGAATACCTTCTTCACCTACCCGCTTACGCCGCATTCCCTCGAACGAGAACGGTTTCGTTACTACCGCCACCGTCAGTGCACCCAATTCGCGAGCGATTTCCGCCACGATTGGAGCTGCACCAGTTCCGGTGCCACCGCCCATGCCGCAGGTTACAAAAACCATATCGGCATCCTTCAGAGCGGTATAGATAGCTTCCTTATCTTCTTCCGCTGACTTCCGTCCCAGCTCAGGGTCCGAGCCGGCGCCAAGACCACGGGTAGTGGTTTGGCCAATCTGAACCCTAACAGGTGCATCATTGTGATGCAAATCCTGTGCGTCTGTGTTTACCGCGACGAATTCCACCCCTTTGATTCTGGACTGAATCATTCGATTCACCGCGTGGCAGCCGGAGCCGCCCACACCGACAACCTTAATTCGTGCAAACACATCAGCTTCTTCAAAAGAATCCGATGCAATATTCGCACTCATGGTCCGTTTTTTGGTTGCCATTATCCTTACTTCGACCTCCCTTAACAAAAATAATATATCTGTGGTAAACAAAAGTTTACAACCAAACATTGTACAAACCGTAGTTTGACAATGTCAAACTACGTACTCTCCTCCAA
>JAKLDB010000006.1 GCA_022703745.1 Patescibacteria group bacterium
TGGAGTGAATCCATGGAGGAGTTAGTGAAGGAATTGGTAGAATCAGAAGATTTAGAGACGGAATAGTATTTTTGTAGGTTTTATTTTTTCCAGTAGATATCGCCAATCCCTGCTTGGTGATGTTCATAGCGTTCGAGGACGAATAGCAAGTCGGATAAACGATTGATAAACTTCTGAATAATTGGGGAAACTGGTTCGGATTCAGCAAGTGATACAAGTTGTCGTTCAGCGCGACGACAAACAGTACGGGCTACATCTAGCGTAGCTCCAGCTTGGTTTTGGCCGGAGATGATAAATTGATCTAGAGGTGGCAATTGGTTGGTGAAGAAGTCTATGCAATGTTCGAGTCCAGTTACATCTGCTTCTTCCAGGATGGGAATATTTTCTTTGGCGGTGTTGCTCAGTTCGGAGGCTAGAATGGAGGTGATGTTCATCAGTTTGTACTGCAATCGTTCCAGTAGTTTTTTCACATCTTTGTGATTACAGAAGTTCTTGGCAATAGCGACAGAAGAATTGAGCTCATCTACCGTGCCATAGGCTTGGATGCGAGTAGAGGACTTGCTAACCCTGGGACCCCGAAAGAGGCCGGTGGTACCGGTATCCCCAGCTCTGGTATATATCTTGATTTCCTCCATAACAGAATATCTTACCAAACCTTTGCTAAAATGGGGAGGTGGTACTCAAGACAAGGGGGATAGTGATTAGGAAGGCAAACTTCGGTGAGGCCGATAGGATTTTGACGATTCTTACTTCTGATAGGGGGAAAATACGGGTGGTGGCAAAAGGAGTTCGGCGGACTAAGGCTAAGCTGGCAGGTTGGCTGGATATGTTTGCGGACAATGAATTGGAGTTGGCGGAAGGGAGGAACTTAGATATTGTGACGGCTGCGGTTGGTGTCAGAAACTTTGCTACAGGAGATCTGAGTTTACAGCAGACAGGACTGATGTATTACATCTGTGAGTTGGTCGATAAATTGTTAGAAGAGACTCATGAAGTGACAGGAGTCTTTCCGTTATTGCAGGAGACGTTAACAGCGATTGTTGGTAAGAGTGTTTTGCTGGAAATATCTAAGACTTATTTTGAAATAAAGCTTTTGACTATTTTGGGGTTTGCGCCAGAGTTGTATCGGTGTGTAGTTTCCGGAAAAGAACTGAATGCTGATGATAGTTTGCATTTTAGCTATCGGTTGGGTGGGGTAGTTTGTGATGCGGGAAATCAGGATGATTTTGCTCCAGCTATATCCAAAGAGGGTATAAAGTTATTACGACTTCTGCAGAAATATCCGCTTGAAGCGATATCAAAAATAAAAGTTTCTGATGAGGTGATAAAAGAAACATCTTACTTGATGTCTGAGTTCGTGGAGTATGTGACGGATAGTCGGATAAAGTCGCTACAGGTTTTGGGACAGCTATCTTAGTGTTTGCGTTTATCGTGAAATGCCTGATGCACCTCCTTCAGCTGTTTATTGGTGATGTGGGTGTAAACCTGGGTAGTGGTAATGGATGAGTGGCCGAGAAGGGCTTGGACTGAACGGATATCAGCTCCGTTTATTAGTAGATCCGTGGCATAGCTATGTCGTAGGGTATGTGGTGTTACTTTCTTTACAATACCTGCTTTGATAGCATATTTTTGAATCATTCTTTGAATACTTCTAGGGGTCAGACTTTCGGCATTATTATTTATCCCATGGGAGATAAAGACAAATTCATTGTTGTCTTCGCGCTTTTTCAAGTACAGGGAGATGGCAGATTTTGCTTCCGAGGAGAGGAAGACGATGCGAGGTTTTTTGCCTTTTCCACGGACCATAAATTCTCCACGCTCTAAATTTATCTTTTCTTTTGTAAGGTTGCATAGTTCGGAAACTCGTAGCCCAGTAGAGAAGAGGGTCTCAAGAATAGCGCAGTCTCTTAGGTCTTGGAGTTTGTTGGTTTTAGGAACAGCATCGAAAAGACTTTTTATTTCATCTATTTCCAAAAAGTCTACGGTACGTTGGGTGCTTTTTCCTAATTCAATCTTTTCTGCAGATAGTGTCTTGATATCCTGTTTGGCAAGAAATTTAAGGAAGGCGCGTAGGGCAATGATGTGGTAGTTTTGGGTAGCAAGTTTCAGGGGTTCGCCCTTGTTGTCTGTAACGCGATTAAGATACAGGCGATAGTTGCGGATGAGCGGTAGGGTAATGCTGGCGGGGCTAAGACCGGGATGTCCGCTTTCTATGGCATATTCGTTAAAGCGCTGGAGATAGTGATTGTAGTTCTCCAGAGTTTTTGGGCTACGATTCTTCTCGACTTCAAGATAGTCGAGGAAGTCTTGGATAAATGTTTTTAGTGTCGCCACAATTTATATTGTGCGACGTTGTCGGAATTTGTTCAACTTAGCGAGGCAAGTAATTCAGCGGATTTTGTGGGGCATCGTGAACACGAATTTCAAAGTGAAGGTGAGGACCGGTAGAGCGACCAGTTGAACCCATGATGCCAATTAGTTGTCCTTGTTGAACGTAGTCACCAGTTTTGACTTTGAATTGGCTTAAGTGGGCGTAGCGGGTGACGAAGCCATTGCCGTGGTTGATATCAATGTAGTTTCCATAACCGTATCGTACGGAATAAGTTTTGACTGTACCCGAGGCGGAGGCATAGATACCCCAACCATTCAAACGGTTCAGGTCGATAGCGCGGTGATAACTCTTGTATCCTTGGGAGATAAAGTGGGTGGGTGATTCTGTTGGCCAGATAAATTGTCCCCCGCCAGAGAGTCGGCCAGCTAATGCGCCAGTATCTGCGGTAATACCAGACTTACTACTACCAGCAGGTTTGGGAGCAACTACACCGGGAACCAGAATTTCTTGTCCGGAGAAGATAGGTTCGCCTTCTGGTAGGTTGTTGTATTTCCGAACATCTGCCAAAGCAATCTTATACTTCTTAGCAATACCACTAAGGGTATCGTTTTTTTGGACGGTGACATATATACCGTCGACTGGTGGGATCTTTAGTTTTTGTCCAGCAGTCAAACCATTTCCCGAAAGTTTGTTCACATATCGAACGGTATCTGGACTCAGGCCGAAATCACGGGCAACAGTGGCGACCGATTCACCTGATTTTACGTCATAGAAAATAGTTTCTGTTCGGGTGTTACGGGTAATAATAGTTTCGGTAGCACCAGTTTTGAATAAGTAATCGTTGTTATCTCCAACGGTAGTTATTACTTCGTCATAGATAACGTTCTCATTAAAGAAATCTGCAGAGGCCAGTTGTGCCACTGTTTGACTACGGTGTCCATTAGTGCTGGCTCCAGTATTCTGTGGCAAGGCACCTACTAATACAACTCCGATAGCTAAAACAACGATAGCCCAATGGCTACTAAAGCTTTGGATAGATAGTCTGGTTCTTCTAAGAGAAAAGCTGGGTTTGGTAAATTTTTTCATTGAGCCGAACCCGAGACTTTTCAATGAATGTTTTGTGGGTTTTACAATCTCCGGAGTTGATTCCGTTGGTTTCTTTGGAGCTGTTTTTGCCCGTCTGCTCTTCAGTCTTTCGGATAGGCGAGCAAGACGAGATTTGTCGGGCTTACTAATGGCTGTGGGTGTTTAATGATAAACAATTGGGTTTACAACCAAAAAAGCTACCTCACTGATAGCCGCGACCCCTAGAGAAATTAAACTAAAAAAACGACTATTTGTCAATCTGTTGGTGCTTAAGAAGAGACGATAAGAATAGAGAGAGCTTTGTCGAATTTAGTAGGACTTCCTGCGAGATCGTAGCCTACTAGGTTAATAGTTCCCGTTCCTGCTTGTTCGGGAGCGGGGAGGGTGGCGGTGAAGATACTTGTTTTATGTAGATTTTGTAGTTCGTAAGTTTTCCCTTGCAGTTCTGCGGTCATACGGGAAGTATTGAGAGAAGCGGGAACAAATAGGCCGAAAGAATCTCCAGCAATGATTCTGGTCGGGGAAGTGCGGATGTGGGAGAAGTCTAGTTTTATCGGTTCTGCTTCTACTGTAATGGTGGCCAGGTTGCTTACAATACTAACTACTCCTAGTTCACTTTGAGCAATTGCGGCTAGGGTATGTTTGCCGCCATAGAGTGCTTTTTCAATTGTGATACGGAAGTTACCTTGTCCATCTGTACGGGTAACCGAATTAACATTTCCATTGTCTGTGATTAGGATCTTGGTATTAGCAGGTCCAGTACCAGAGACTTCGGGGTAGGGATTGCTGGTGGTGGTTTTATCGGTTGGCGAGCTTAAGGTGGGAGTAGCAGGAACGATGGCTTCTTGGAGAGTAAGCGAGATATTTTGGGTCAGGCTTCCAGAGGTGATGATAATAGAGACTTCTCCGATACTTTTCCCGGTAGTGTAGGTAAAAGTTGTTTTGCCTGCTTTGGTGTCAGAGGTTTTTAGTGTGCCAGATCCGGAAACTAATTCGGCAGTGATTGGGAGATCTGGGTTTGTGTTGGTGGCATATATAAAAGTAGAGGTTTTTCCATCGGCAGGAAGAATGGATTGGTCAACGCTTACAATTAAGTCTGCGCCGATTAGTCGGCTAAAAGATTCGCTCACAAAACCGGCAAGTGCAGCAGGAGTAAGTCCTGCTTGATTGAATGCAACAAAAGAACCTACGAGGATTAGTAAAACTGCTCCACCAGTAGCGAGAATGATTGGGCGGGGAGAAGGACGTTTGGGGGTAGAAGGTTTCTTCATCTTCGTTTATTGTAATGACAAGCTGGTCTGATTGGCAATTTTTTAGGATAAGCTTTTATGGTATATTAGGTGTGCTTTAGAGATTATTAGTTAATTTTAAGTTGGGGTACGAATATGGTTAGAAGAAAAGAAGAGGATATGCCAACTCGTGAGGTGAATATCCGAGTGGCAAAGAAAGCTCCCCGAATGGAAGCAGAGGAACCGATGCCAAAGTTGAGGCGTCCGCTCCCAGCTAGGCGCAAAGGGGGTTTTGGTAAAGCTATATTGGTGACCCTGCTAGTTGTTGTCTTACTGGCTGGTGGTTGGCTTGGTGCAAGAGCAGCGATTGTGGGGATGGATTTGTTAAAGAGTGGCAAACCAAGCTGGTTGGCTACTTTGTTTAATATTAAGATTACGCGATTGGTCGGAGAGGAAGATGGCAGAGTGAATGTTTTGTTGCTTGGTATTCCAGGAGATCCTGCTCATGGCGGTCCTAATCTGACCGATACGATAATCTTGGCCGACTACAGTACGGCTGATCAGTATCTTCATATGATTTCTCTACCAAGAGACTTGCAAGTGACTAGTGGTGACTTGGGAACAATGAAGATAAATTCGGTGTATGAAACTGGACAATCCAAGAACAACGATGGCCCAGGAGCGATACTAAATACAGTAGATAGTCTGACTGGTTTGTCGGTTCCGTATTACATGAAGATAGACTTTGCTGGATTCAAACAGCTGGTGGATGAACTGGGAGGAATTAAGATTGATGTAAAGAAAGATCTTCTAGACCCTAAATACCCAGCCGATACAGGCAATGGTTACCAGACGGTGGATATTAAGGCGGGAAGTTATACGATGGATGGTGAAATGGCGTTGAAGTATGCTCGTTCACGTGAGAGCACCTCGGACTTTGATCGGGCAAGAAGACAGCAAGATATATTGTTGGCGATGCGAGCAAAAGCACAAGAACTAGATTTGCTTACTGCACCAGCTAAGATCTTTGCTATTAGCGATATCATTAAGGACCACATGTCTACCAATCTGAATAAAGATGAGATGATTCGTCTGATGCAGATAATGTCTGAATTTGATCCAACTAAGATAACAAATTCAGTAGTGGATGAAGCTTCCGGTGTAGTTATCGGTGGCAAGAATGAAGCAGGTGCATATGTTCTTGCTCCTGTGGGAGGAGACTACAACAAAATTAAAGAATATGTTGCTACTGCTATAACCAAAACAGCCGCTGAAACAGAGACTCCTGCTGAAACCAAAGTAACTCCATTGAAGATAGAAGTTTTGAACGGAACTACTACTACTGGTTTGGCAGCAAAAGCAGCAGACAAGCTTAAGACGGACGGCTACACGATTGTAAAGGTTGGTAATAATGCAACTAAAGGCATTACAGCGACCATGGTTTACGGCAGTTCGACGACAGATGCTAGCGCATTGCAGGCACTAGCAACAAAGGTTGGTGGGACGGTAGCGACCGAGACCATTACGCTTTCTGCTGGAATAGAGGCCAGAGTAGTGTTGGGGGCCAATTACCCAACTCAATAAATCTATGCTTGAAACAGCCCGTACTTGGTTGTGGAATAACCGAAAGGTTCTAATTACCACGCTCCTCGTGTACGGGCTGTTGCATGGTCTTTTTTATGTCCCGCAATTCTTATTGTGGTGGTCAGTTGGTGTTTTGGCGGTACTGGGGATAGGAGTCTGGTGGATTAGTGGACTAGATAAAGATTGGCGGGGATGGATCTGGCTGCTAGATGAGTTGGTGTGGATTGTTACCGCAGGAGTCGGATTTATTACTTTCAACTTACTAGACAGTACGGCATTTGAAATTACCGCTCTACTGGTGCTAGGTTCGTTGACAGGACTGTTAATGCTTTATGAAAGATATTTGGTGGAAGGAAGTTGGCCGATAAAGTATTTTTCTCTGCTAGATTTTCTAGACTTGATGGCATTCTTTTTCCTAACCGCCAGTCTCCTCATGGCTGCAGATCTTTACAGTTGGTCTCTGGCAGTATTACTAATTGCAGTTTCGTTGGAGGTGCTTCTGGCAGTGCAGTTAAGATTCTGGCGAGAAAAAGTAGGGGGCAAAAGAAAGTGGTTGTATGCTGTTTTGGCGATGCTTGTCTTGCAAGAGGCAGCTTGGCTGACTAGTTTTTGGCATCGAGGCATTTTTCTGAAGACTTTTCTTCTGGCAATGCTCTTCTATGTCCTCATAGATTTCATTACTCATTACCAGAAAGGAACACTGACAGTACGGGTAGCGGTTGAATACGTAGGATTGGCGGTATTAGTATTAGCGGCAGTTTTTCTAATAGACTGGCTAGTAGTATTACGGTAAAGATTTAATTTGAGAGGGGAGATGGTTGTTTCTTCTCAGCTTTTTTCTAGTTTGATAGAATAGATTGTTAGTTAAAGGAGGAATATATGAAGATACATGTGAATTGGAAACAATTCGGAATGTTGCTTGCGGCTGGAGCAGTCGGCGGAGCGGTGACACTTTCGGCATGGTTGGTTGCTCTGGATCAGCAATGGGTCAGAGTTGGAGGACAGAACATAGCTACTGGAGGCCAGACACTGGATAGCGGATATGTTGGCGGTAATGTGGTAGCAGAAGGGGAGCTGACGGTTGAACAGGTGGTAACCAAGGTGAATCCAGCAGTAGTGGCGATTACCAGCACGGATAATGTTCGGACGATATTTGGGATGATGAAACAAACTGGCGGGGGATCTGGATTCATTGTTCGTAAAGATGGGCTGATTGTTACTAATAAGCATGTGGTAAGTAGTACGACTGCAACGTATACGGTAAAACTTTCTACAGGAAAAACTTACAACGCAACAGTAACAGCACGAGATCCGGGAAATGATTTGGCGTTGATAAAAATATCTGCTTCCGGTTTGCCGGTAGTAGAACTAGGTGATTCCAGTAAAGTTGCCTTAGGGCAAAAGGTGGTTGCTATCGGGAATGCATTGGGTGAATACCAGAATACAGTAACTACGGGTATTGTTAGCGGATTGAATAGAAGTATTACTGCGAGCTCCGGAAATGGTTCTGCAGAAAAGTTGAATGGTCTTATCCAGACGGATGCGGCGATCAATCCAGGCAATTCAGGAGGTCCTTTGGTGAATCTACTGGGGCAGGTTATAGGAATAAATACGGCAGTAGATACTTCGGGTCAAGGAGTAGGTTTTGCTATTCCCATCAATAGTGTAAAGAGCCAGATTCAGATAGTTTCCTCGGGAGGAGAAATATCTCGTCCTAAGTTAGGAGTAAGATATATTCCTGTTACTCCCACATTTGCTCAAGCAAATAGTTTGAGTACGACTTACGGAGCATTAGTTGCGCATGGTTCAGGTTACAGTGACGTCGCAGTAGAAACAGGAGGGCCAGCGGATTTAGCGGGAATAAAAGAGGGGGATATTCTTCTTGCAATAAACGGAGAAAAGATTGAAGGAGATAATGACTTGTCTGCTATTTTACAGAAATATAAACCGGGAGATATGGTTACTATCCAGCTCGAACGAAACGGTGCAACAAAAACAGTTCGAGTGAGGCTAGGCAAAATTTAGGTTTAGTATTCTAAAACCCCTCTAAAAGAAAGAGGGGTTTTAGATTTGTGTTAGAACACAATTATTTTTTGTGACCAACATCCTTGCGGATGTCATCCAAAACATCACTGGCTTGTTTCTGACCACCCAAACCGAAGGCCAAGCCTCCAGCTAACGCCAACATAAAGAAGATGGCGGTAAGGAAACGGTCAATCAAGACTGCAGCGATACCCAACTGTGTTAGGGCCACAGCGAAGGTAAAGAAGTAGATTACCCACTTGGTAATTGAACCAAGCAATTTCCCTGTGTTAACTTTGGCGGCACCCATAGTTCCGCGAACAATGCCCGCGAAAAAGTTAGCAGCCAAGATACCCAACAACAGAATACCGATGGCTACGAAAACGTTTGGCAAGTAAACCAGAATATTGTTTAGAAATTCTGTTACTTTGTAGAGACCCAATACGTCTGCGGTAGCCAAGAAGGCAATCAACAGAACGGTCCATCTCACTAAGTTTCCGCAAACTTCAGAAAAGCTTAATTCAACGCCGGCCTTCTCGAAGAAGGTACGAGCGCCGATTTTGTTGAGAGCGGAATCAATCTTCAGCTGCTTTAAGATTTGAGTAACGATTCGGTCAAGACCGGCCGCCACAATCCAACCAATCAGCAGGATAAGAATCGCGCCGATTAAGCTTGGCAGGAAGATGAGAAAGCGAGCCCAGATGTCCTCTAAAGGATTCAAGACTGCTTGTCCCCAAGTGGTAAGGAGATTTTCTGATGGTGTCATCGCACTTTTGCCTTATGGATATATGTCTAGATAATTTCGATTTTTTCGACCCCAATTATTAACGAACGCTATCAAAGTAAGACGGGCTTATTATAACCAAAAACCACCCTTTTCTCAAATTGGGTGGGCCTAGAAAGAGGTTGCCCGGCTCCACACAGAAGTGCGAAGCCGGGCAGAAGGTAACAGAAGCTGGTAAGTAGCAGGCAAACGCCTCTTTTGGGGGATGATCCCTTCCGCGGAAGGCCGCCACCTAGATGGTATGGTTGGCCGAGCGGGCTGGGTTATCTAGAAGACCCTTTCTCGCTCGCAACTTGGCCCGGGATCAGTCCCGCCCAGCTTCAGGTACAAAATCGGTAAATCCGACTAGTACAAAATATAGGCTTCTTATTTAGAAGTCAATGGTGGACGGGAGAGGACTCGAACCTCCATGGGTTGCCCCGCTAGCTCCTAAAGCTAGTGCGTCTACCATTTCGCCACCCGTCCGTGTTTAGATAGTAACTAATTTTTTTATTTGTTCAAATAACTTGTCGCCAATTCCAGGAACATTCTGCAAATCGTCTATGCTCTTGAAGCTGTTGTTTTGCAAGCGGTAGTCGATGATACGTTGAGACAAGATTGGTCCTATGCCAGGAAGAAGATCTAGTTCTTCGTTATTGGCGGTATTGATATTGATTAGACTAGAATTAGTGGTTGGGGTAGTAGATGATTCGGTGTAGGTAATATTGGTGTCTCCAATTTTTGGTATGTATATTTTTCCATGATTAGCCAGTTCCTGTGCCCGATTGATATTTTTTCCAATGGCATCTAAGTCTGCTCTTTTGCTGAAGCCACCAGCAGATTTAATTACATCTTCGATAATGCTTCCTGATTTAATCCAATAAACACCAGGCTTGTTTATCCCTCCTGCAATATCTACAACAATTTCTCCGGATGTACTAGCGGAAGCGAGAGTAACGGGATCTTCGGTACTTCCAGCTAGCAATGCTTCGCTATCTTTTTCTAGGGAGTTTTTTGGAGGAGTGAAGATTAGATACAGTCCAATCCCAAATATGACTAAAAGACCAGCGAGGATATAGTATCTGTATTTCTCAAAGGGATCTGGTTTAGCTGTGAATGTAAAAGGTGAGAGAGGTGTCTCCATATCGTTTGTGGTTAATATTTTTCAGATGTTCATTTACGGGTGGTTCTTTGAGAGAGCTGTGTTCAAGAACTAGGATGCCGTTGGGAGATAAGAGATTTTCCCAATTAGTAATATCTAGGTCATCTTCGTACCATGGATCGGCAAAGACAATGTCGTAGAGGATCTGATTAGCGACAATAAAGTCTTTTACATCCATTTGTCGAACAAGAGCTCTTGCAGTAAGAGGGTCTTTGAGTTCGGTAAGGTTGTCTTTGATGAGCTGGTAGTGCTGTCTATTTTTTTCTATCATCAAGACTTGATTAGCTCCGCGACTAAGGGCTTCTATTCCAACTGCACCACATCCGGCATAGAGTTCTAGAAAGTTTGCGCTTTTTACTTGGTCTCCGAGGATGTCGAAGAGGGCTTTCCGCACTAAGTCTGAAGTTGGTCGTAAGCTCGGTAGGGTTCTGATAAACCTTCCGCCAAATTGTCCCCCGGTGATTCTAACTCTCATTCGCTATGTACAGTTACATTTTCAATAGTAACTTTTTTCTTCAAAGAGGGGTATTTATCTAGGTTTGGACTTTCAGCCAAAATCTTTAGGGCGGCTTCCTGCGCTTGCTTAATTGCTCGTGCGTCTGTCCAGTCAGCAAGGCGGTAGCGGAAAAAGCCGGATTGCATTTTACCAAAGATACTTCCCGGTCCTCTCATTTGCAAATCCATTTCGGCTAGTTTGAAGCCATCTGTGTTTTGGGCGAAGATTTGTAGGCGTTTCATTATCTCTTCTTCCTCTTCGGTTGGGACTACGAAACAGTAGGATTGATACATACTTCTGCCAACTCTGCCACGAAGTTGATGAAGCTGAGCAAGGCCAAATCTTTCTGCTCCCTCTATGAGCATGACGGTGGCGTTGGGAATATCTACTCCCACTTCAATTACTGTTGTTGCGACTAATATATCTAGCAATTTATTTTTAAAGGCTGACATTACTAGTTGTTTTTTCTCTGTGGTTAGTCTTCCGTGAAGTAGTCCTACTCGAGCATGAGGGAAGAGTGTCTGAATGTTCTTGAATTCTTTTTCGGCAGACTTTGTGTTTAGACGGTCAGATTCCAAGATGAGGGGGGTGATTACAAAAGCTTGTCTTCCAGCGTTAATTTCTTGTTGGATTAGTTTGTAGGCAGATCCGTGTTCCTGGGGAGTGAGAGCTCTTGTAATAATAGGTTTGCGGCCAATGGGTTTTTCGGAGATAACGGATAGGTCTAGGTCTCCAAACAAAGTCAGGGCGAGTGAACGGGGAATGGGAGTGGCGGTGAGGGAGATGAAGTGGGGGACGATTCCTTTCTTCTTTAACTTCTCGCGTTGTTCGACACCGAAGCGATGTTGTTCGTCTACGATTACAAGATTTAGATTATTGAATGTTATTGATTCTTGGATTAGTGCATGGGTTCCGATAGTAATATCTGCAGTTTCGGGACCGAGTTGAAAACTTTGGGTATGCAATCGACAGGAAAAACCAAATTGTTCTACTAGCGGTTGGATGGATTGGTAGTGCTGGTAGGCGAGGACTTCGGTTGGGGCCATGAGGGCGGATTGGAATTTATTTTTTGCTGCTACCAACATGGAGATAGTGATGACTATGGTTTTTCCCGAACCAACATCTCCTTCCAATAGGCGATTGGTTGGTTTGGTGTCGGATAGATCCTGGACTATTTCCCACAAGGCTTTTTTCTGTCCGACAGTCAGCTTGTAGGGGAGCTTTTCAAGAATTTCTTTTATAAACTCAATCTCTTGGGGGATTGGTTCGGCTTTTGTGCTTTGGAGGAATTGTTTCACGCTCTGCACAGAGAGCTGGGTTAGAAGCAACTCGTCGAAAGAAAGACGGTCTTTGGCAGATTGCAGGAACTCTAGACTGGCGGGAAAGTGTAGGTGCAGTAACGCTTCGGGAAGAGATACCAGATTGTATTCTTTGCGGATAGATTCCGGTAGATAATCTTCGACCTGTCGGATGATCGGGGCAAGGTTGGCGCAAAGACGGCGAAAGATTTTGGAGCTGAGTGCACCACTTTCGGGATATATGGGAACAATGCGCAGGCTATGTACTGGTACTTCGCTTGCTCGTTCAATCTCTGGACTGACTAGGGTAAGTTTTCCACTACGTTTTTCTACCTTTCCAGTTAGGAGATATTCGTTTCCAGTTTTTAGGGTAGTGCGGAGATATGGTTGGTTGAACCAGATGACTGGTAGAGTTCCCGAGGGGTCTGTGGCTATTGCTTGGGTGAGCATCATTTTTTTGTAGGGAGAACGGAAGGTATTGATACCACTAAGCTTGACACGGATAGTTCGTTTTTGGCCATCCGGAATGAGGTGGGAGATGGGGGTAAGCTGGGTGAGATCTTCCCAGGCTCGGGGGAAGTAATAGATGAGGTCTTCTACAGTAAGAATTCCTAAGGTAGCCAGTTTTTGAGACAGGCTTGGCCCGATTCGGGGGAGTTGGTCTAGTTTACTTACAGGGGTAACCATATGGGGAAAAGTGGAAAAAATCAGCTCTGGGAGCGATAAAAATCTTGACTAAAAGCGGATTTGGGAGTATAATAGAGTTAAAGTGAGCTTGGGGGGTGGCATATTTCTAAATATCCACCTGTCTTATGAAAGTGTACCAAAAGATTATCGACTTTACGGGAATGGAGTTTGCAAGAGAGAACCATCCAAGTTCCAGACTGCGTGAGCGGTCCGCTGATTACAAATCAAGAAAAGCTTCAAGCAATAGTAATGTTGCTCGTAATGTGAGAAATATCTTTCAGAGCTTTCTAGGCTTCTAATCTAATTTCACAAATCTTCGTTTACCGACTTGAAGGATCAGGTCGGTTTTTGGTTTTATCACTAGACTAGTGTCGGTAATGGTTTTGTCGCCTAGTTTTATTCCTTTTTGGTCTATTAGCCTCCTGGCATCTGAGCCAGAAGTGGCTAGTTTATTTTTTACCAAGAGGTCGATAATCTTTGTTGGCTTGGTAATTCTGATAGTTGGAATGTCTTTGGGAATATCGTGTTTCTGGAATACTTTGATGAAATCTTCCTGTGCTTTATCTGCTTCTTTTTTCCCGTGATACATAGAGACAATAGTGTGGGCCAACTTCATCTTCAAGTCTCTGGGGTTGGTCTTTTTATTGGCCAATTCTTTTTTAATCTTCTTTAGTTCTTCTTCTTTTACATTAGTGGCTAAATCAAAGTAGGTGTAAATGATGCTATCTGGGATAGACATTACTTTACCGTATTGAGATTTGGCATCTTCAGTAATCCCAATGTAGTTGCCTAAGGATTGGCTCATTTTTTGTTTTCCGTCTGTACCCACCAACATCGGTACACAGATAATGCTTTGGGGTTCTTGGCCAAAGTCTTTTTGTAGATCTCTTCCTCGCATTTCATTGAAGAGCTGGTCGGTACCAATTACAGTTATATCGTCTTTGAGCATGACGGAATCGTAGGCTTGAAGAATGGGATAGACCAATTCGTGGAATCCGATCTCTTCCTTCTTGTTTATTCTCTTTTGGAACATGTCCCTCTCTAGCATTTGGGAATGAGTAAAGTGGGACATTAGCTTCAAGAGATCTTCGGCAGACATTTTGTCATGCCACTCGGAGTTGTAACGAATCTCTGTTTTCTTAGGATCTAGAATGGTAAGTGCTTGCTTGATGTAGTTAGTAGAAAGCTTCATTACCTCTTGTTTGGAGCGGAGTTGGCGCATCTGGTTCCGGTCGGTAGGATCTCCGAAGCGAGCAGTGAATCCGCCAATGAGAAATTGTACCGTGTGTCCTAGGTTCTGTAGCTCACGCATTTTGTGGTAGACTACTCCGTATCCAAGATGTAGGTCGGGAGTGGTGGGGTCTACACCATGTTTTATCTTCAGCTTCTTTCCGCTTGCAAGTTTGTTTCTTATCTCCTTTTCTCCAATGATTTTTTCTATTCGGCGAGAGAGAAGAGAGTCGATTGCTTTTTTGTCTAGTTTCATGGGTTTATTGTATCAGATTGGCGGAGAGGCCGAAGTGGTATAATAGGAGCCGTTCTATGAGTGAACTAATGCCATTCGGGCCCAGATATGAGATAGATAAGATTCGTCGCCAGATGCGAGCGCGGTCTTTTGGTAGAAAAACTAAGAAGAGGATTTTTACGACCCTGGCAAGGTATGGGATAAATACTCCGGCCAAGCTCTTTTTGGCTGGTTTTGTAGCAGTCCTATTTGTGTTTAGTTTTACGATGGCAACCGTATCCATTGGTTTGCCTAACCCAGCAAGGTTGGTAATTTATGCGGCAACTGATTCCACCAAAGTGTTTGATCGGGATGGGGCTGTGTTGTATGACATTTCGAATGGGAAGAACAGGACAACTATTCCGTTTGACCAGATGCCAGAATATTTGAAACAGGCGACTGTGGCGATTGAAGACAAGGATTTTTATCACCACAACGGTTTTGATATCAAAGGATTCCTTAGGGGTATCATCTTAAAACCTCTGACAGGAAAAGGTTTCCAAGGAGGTTCGACCATTACCCAGCAGTTTGTAAAGAATGCTTTGCTTAGTTCGGAGCGTAGTATTTGGCGAAAAGCAAGAGAACTTATCTTAGCTTTTGAACTGGAAGCGATTTATCCGAAGGACAAGATTTTGGAATTGTATTTGAATGAGATTCCATATGGTAGCGGAGCATATGGAGCACAGGAAGCATCTAAGATGTATTTTGGTAAAGATGTAAAAGATGTCACTTTGGCAGAAGCGGTGACTTTAGCGGCATTACCCCAAGCACCAGGAAGATATTCCCCTTATGGACAGAATCCAGACTTGCTCATGGCCAGGAAAGATCTGGTTTTGACGCAGATGGAAAAGCAGGGATACATAACTAAGGCGGAATATGATGAAGCTAAAAAAGCAGAGATAAAGTTCTTGCCGAGGAAGGATTCTATTCGGGCTCCCCATTTTGTAATGTATGTAAAAGAACTTCTAGCAGCCAAGTATGGAGAGAAGATATTGGAAGAAGGAGGATTGAGGATTACTACTACGTTGGATATAGATAAGCAGAAGGCGGCAGAAGATACTATTACTGCTTTGGCGGAATCTAATAAGAAGAAGTACAACGCAGGGAATGCCGCGTTGGTATCAATCGACCCCAACACGGGAGAGATTTTAGCCATGGTTGGAAGCACCGATTATTTCGATATGGAAGCGGAGGGGAATGTGAACGTAGCGGTAAGAGAACGTCAACCTGGTTCGTCGATTAAGCCCATTGTTTATGCTACGGCGTTTAAAAAAGACTACAGTCCAGCAACTATGTTGGTGGATGTGTCTACTGACTTTGGGCAAGGGTATAGGCCGAGAAACTATGACGGAAGTTTTCGCGGACCACTTTCTATTCGGGAAGCACTAGCTAATTCCATAAATGTTCCGGCAGTAAAAGCATTGGCCTATGCGGGAGTGCAAGATACTATAGACACTGCTCACGATATGGGTATTACCACTCTAAACGGTGGGGCAGATAGATATGGATTGTCTCTTACCTTGGGAGGC
>JAKLDB010000007.1 GCA_022703745.1 Patescibacteria group bacterium
CGAGAACTCATCCACGCTCTTCTTGAAAGAGATAGGGAGAACCAGTATCTGCTCTACACCCCCGCCCCTCTGGATTCCCATTGGCTACGCTATCCCAACGTGGAGAACAGGGTACTGCCACCTCGTCGGTTCTGGATAGTAAGAAGTCTTGGTCCTGCGGTTCAAAAAGACCATCTAGATCTATTCTGGTCACCTAGTAATACTTTGCCTTCCAAGTTGCCTGCTAAATCAATCGCTACCGTACACGACCTGGCGTTTATTCATTTTCCCCAAGCATACGGCTCGGTAAATCGTTTACGCTCTTGGCTTACCATCCGTCGTGCTGTTCGCTTTGCCAGTAAGATAATTGCGGTGAGTGAACAGACAAAAAAAGACCTAACAGGAAAATTCAACTTGCCAGAAGACAAAGTAGTAGTCATTCCCAATGCTTTGCCCGATTCTCCTTCCTCCGTACCCATTCCTTACATTCTTGGGGAATATATTCTGGTGGTTGGCCGAGTTGAAGCGAGAAAGAACCCGATTACTGCGATAAAGGCATTTGCTCTTATTGCTCCTAAATACCCGAAACTCCGTCTTATCTTTGCTGGTGGTCTTGGCTTCCAGTCTGAACAAGCCAAAATACTTGCTCAAAAATTGGGATTAGAAGACCGGATCCAGTTTCTTGGTTTTACTGACAAAAAAGTTTTGGCCAACCTCTATGCCCATGCTCGCATCGTTCTCTTTCCCTCTCTCTACGAAGGCTTTGGTTTGCCAATCCTAGAAGCTTTCTACTATGGCATTCCTGTGGTGGCATCCAATACCCCTGCTGTGTCCGAAGTAGCAGCTGGTGCTGCTTTACTTGTTCCCTCTACCGATACCGTAGCTATGAGCCATGCCATTAGCCAACTATTAGATGATCCAGAACTGAGAGCGAGTTTGATAGAACGAGGAACTCTACGGTTGCAAAACTATTCTTGGGAAAATTCTGCTGAGAAACTTTTGGGGGTAATAAATTCTATATGAATCCTAAAATCGCCATAGTCCACGACTTTCTTCAAACTTTCGGTGGTGCCGAACGAGTAACTTTGGCATTGAGCGAACTGTATCCCGAAGCTCCGATCTACACTCTGACTTACAACAAAAAACTAAACCAATTCTTTGGGAATAAGAAAATAGTTACTTCTTACTTGCAGCCATGGAGTTGGCTTCCTACTAAATTTCTTTTGCCATTTTATCCCCAGGCAATAGAGAGCTTTAATTTTAATGATTTTGATATCGTAATCTCAAGCAGCCACTCTTTTGCCAAGAATATAATCACCTCACCCGATACAACCCACATCTCATACATCCATTCTCCCATGCGTTACGTCTGGGACTATTGGCATAGCTATCTAAAAGACCAAAAGCTCATTTGGCCAGTGAAACCTCTGGTTGCAAATTTCTTGCACAATCTTCGGATATGGGACCGATTAGGCGTCTCTCGAGTAGATATCTTCATTGCTAACTCTAAATATGTTGCCGACCGGATTCGTAAATTCTACCGCCACACATCTCAAGTCATCTATCCTCCTGTAGATACAGACAAGATTCAGTTTTCAAAAGAAAATCAAGGATACTTTGTTGCCGTTTCTCGTCTAAGCAAATACAAACGGCTAGATTTGGCCGTTGAAGCATGCAACGAACTAAACCTCCCCCTAGTAGTTATCGGTACTGGCGAAATGGAGAATAAGCTTAGGCAAATGGCTGGTCCTACGGTAAAAATTACTGGCTGGGTTAGTGATGAAGAAAAGATTGACTACATTCGCAACAGTCATGCTCTAATCTTCCCCGGAGAAGAAGATTTCGGCATTGTGCCAGTAGAAGCAATGGCTGCTGGAAAACCAATCATTGGCTACCGTAAAGGGGGATTACTGGAAACTGTAGTTGAAGGTAAAACTGGTCTGTTTTTCGACGAACAAAACACAGACAGTCTCAAAAACACTCTTCGTCTATTCATCTCCAAAGAAAATGAATTCAATCCCAATGAAATCTCAGACCTCGCCAGAATGTTTAGTCGCCAAAGATTCCAAGATGAAATAAAAGCATTAGTAGACAAGGTTTGGTATGAAAAAAACCGTTGAGATCCTAGGTGTAAAAATAGATTGCCTGACTTTACCCCAAGCCCTGCAAGATGTGGTGAACCTAATCCGTGGCAGAGGGAACTACTACATTGTCACCCCCAATCCCGAAATGGTAGTGCACGCGCAATCACATCCCCAATTCAAAGACATCTTGAACCAAGCAGATCTAAGTCTGGCTGACGGTGTTGGTTTGCAATGGGCGGCAAAATATCTTTCACTTCCCCTAACCAAAATTCCAGTTCTAAGACAAATCCAAGAATTCTTCCAACTGATTTTTACGTTACCAGCAGTTGTTCTTGCCCCCAAAACCTTAAATGTTATTCCCGAACGCTTAACTGGTGCAGATATGGTCTGGGAAATTGCCAAACTTGCTAGCGAAAGAGATTACCGCATCTTTCTTCTAGGTGCTGGTCCTGGTGTCGCACTAAAGGCTGCGCGGGTAATGCAAACACTCTACCCAAAACTCAATGTTGTAGAAGTAATGGTGGGACCACCATATGAATCTCAAGATGAGGTTATTCGACGCATTCAACAAACTAACCCCCAGTTTATTTTCCTAGCTCTTCCAGCTGAAGCGCAAATGCACTGGATGCGAGATGAACTACCCAAGCTCCAAGATGTTATTGCCATAGGCATTGGAGGTGCACTAGATTTCATTGCTGGTGCTACTGCTATCAATTCTGGCGTAGAAGCATCTCCTGCCAAAAGAGCCCCTGAATGGATACGCAACAGGGGACTGGAGTGGCTCTGGCGTTACCTCACCCAACCATGGCGTAAGGACAGGATAAAAACCGCCACCATCGGCTTTGTCCGTACTGTCCGACACCACAAACTCTCCCGTGCTAAAATATAGGTATGGAGGAAAAAGTACGCGTTCGTTTTGCGCCGAGTCCTACGGGACCACTACACATCGGGAGTGCGAGAACAGCACTCTTCAATTATCTATATGCCAAGAAGAATGGGGGAGTATTTGCTCTAAGATTTGAAGATACGGATAAAGAAAGAAGCCAAAAAGTATTCGAAGAGAACATTTTGGCGGGGATAAAATGGCTCCGCCTTGAGGCGGATGAAATTTACTATCAAAGCAAACGCGAAAATTCGTATCAGTCCGCTTTGAAAAAATTGACCGAGAGGGGACTAATTTACGAATCTGATGGGGGAGTCTATTTCAAAATTCCAGTTGAGAACAAAAAGATTATTGTTGACGATATTGTTCGCGGAAAAGTCGAATTCGATTCAAAAGACTTTGACGATCTAGTCTTATTCAAAAAAGATGGCACCCCCACTTTCCACTTTGCAAATGTAGTGGACGATATCGAAATGAAAATAACTCATGTTATCCGGGGAGAAGATCATCTGAGTAACACGCCTAAACATATTTTGTTATACGAAGCGTTAGATGCGACTCCACCGAAGTTCGCGCACATTTCTCTTATCCTAAATCCAGACCGCTCCAAGATGAGCAAAAGAAGCGGAGATGTCGATCTAGATGAATATATCCGCGCCGGATACCTTCCCGAAGCGCTAATCAACTTTCTGGTACAGCTCGGTTGGTCTGACCCTGAATCTAGAGAGTTCTTGACTATGAGTGAAATCATTCAATCCTTTGATCTCTCTCGTGTTCAGAAAGGAGGTGCAGTATTCGACATCAAACATCTCAACCACCTAAACCACCACTACCTAATGCAAAAGTCTCTAGATGAATACATGCAACTTGCCGAACCCTTCATCAAGCAATTTGCAGGGGATAAGGCTCTACTTGAGTCGGCGATAAAACTCATCCAAGACCGTGCTCAAATACTATCCGACATTCCAGAACTAATTTCATACTTCTTCACCCAACCAGAATACGACACTCCCCTACTGATTTTCAAAAAATCTAGTCCCGAGCAAACCTCAAAAGGTCTCTCTGTCGCCCTGAAAGTACTGGAGAAGGTATCTCCAAAAGATTGGACTAAAGAAAAACTACAATCCATCCTAGACGAGGCGATATCCTCCGAAAGTCTTCTCCCTGGGGACTTGTTCTGGCCAATACGGGTGGCTCTGAGCGGACAAGAGGGAAGTCCTAGCCCAGTAGAACTGCTAGAAGCTTTTGGCAAAGAAGAATCCATTTCCAGGATAAAAATAGCAATAAATAAACTGGGGGTCTGAAATGAAGAGAACCAAAACTACACTTAGTGTATTCGAGATCATAGCAGACAGCTCTCTTACTGGTGCTCCACGTCACTTGCTGACGTTGCTTGGTGGAATCAATCGCCACAAGTTCGTTGTCAGTGTCATCTGTCCCCCAGGCCCTTTAGTGAATGAGATAAAGAAGCTTAAGTTCCCTGTCTTCCAGGTCCCAATGGGCGGACGGGCAGATACTAATGCCATAAATGCTGTTGCCAGACTCCTCAAGAAATATGATCCAGATATCATTCACACTCATGGGCAAAGAGCAGGACTTATTGGGAGAATGGCAGCCAGGACTTTACCAATTAAAAAAGTCCACACCGAACACACTTACACGCAGGAATTTAGATTAGGAAACCCACTTCTTTACTGGAGCCATCTTCGAGCTATGCGAGTACTAGATCGCTGGACAGATAAAGTTATTGCCGTAAGCAACGCAGTTAAGAAATTTATGATCGAAGCAAAAATAGCCAAGCCGGATAAAATCGTAATGATCTACAACGGCATCAATCCCAAAGAAGCCAAGATCACAGAAAGTGAAGTAGAAAACTTCCGCCAAAAATTCAATCTCAGCAAATCAGATATCATTATCGGCACGGTTGGTTCCTTCAACCAAGCCAAAGATACCAACACTCTTATCCATGCCTTCTCTCGCATTGTTGCTCGTTGGCCAAAAGCCAAACTAGTTCTCATTGGCTCAGGTCCCCTTAAAAGAGAATTAACTAATCTAATAAAGAAACTGAAACTAGAAGACAGAGTTGTCTTCACCGGTACAGTCGAAAACATCCTACCAGCAATGAAGTCCTTCAGCGTATTTGTTCTCCCTTCGCTCTCTGAAGCATTCGGTATTACCTTGCTAGAAGCAATGCGTGCCGAAGTTCCCATTGTTGCCAGCAAAGTGGGAGGTATTCCGGAAATAATAACCAATAAACTCAATGGTATTCTAGTCGAACCACGTCAACCCAAGAAACTTGCTGCCGCTATTCTAAACCTAATCAACGACAAAAAGCTCCAGCGCAAACTAATCGGCAACTATTCCTCTACTCTCAAGAAGTTCACCGCAGAAGAAATGGTGGAAAGTACAGAGGATGTATATACCAGCTTAATCAAATAATAGAATGCAACTAATTAGTCTTAGCTTCCTTCAAGCCATCGGTGCCAGTGTCGTTCTCGGACTCTGGACACTATTCATGACCAACCTAAACCACTTTGTGGACACTACCAGCAAACCAGATATGCCTGGATTCATCCTTATCCCAGTTGCTTTTGTAATTGCTGCCACCTTGTCTGCTGGTGCAGTCCTTGGGTATCCCATATATCTTGCCCTGCAGAAACACTGGGAAAAAGCAGTCTCTCTGGTTGGACTTACCGTTCTCTGGCTAATGGTTTTTGTCACAATCTTGATATTTGTCTATTAGCTCGTCTATACTCGCGAGCGTATTGGGACGTAGCCAAGTGGTAAGGCAACGGGTTCTGGTCCCGTGATCGAAGGTTCGACCCCTTCCGTCCCAGCCAGTTAGTATATGCATATACAAGACCACTGTTTATACAGCGGTTCTATACGCACAGTGTGGTAATCTAGGAGAGCAATATGACTACAAAGCAAATCCTAATCGATCTGGTAATTGTCGCGCTAATCACGCTGGGTGTTTGGTTTCTTGTCAAAACCCCACCTGTCCCAGATGTAATCACCAACTTCTCGGAAGATGGCAACGTAACTCACAACAATCCTGGTCAAAAACCAGATGTCTGGTATCTGGTATACGAGAAACCGGGTACCCCAGGAGCTAGTGTCGAACTTCTCTTCGACAAAATACAGGAACCTATCCTATCTCAAGGAGAAAGAGTCCATGTCGAAGGTGTTCTTACCGGAAATGTTGTTTCGGTTGTAAATCTTATTCCAAAACAGCGGATAAAGCTCTACTACTACAATCCTGCCCTAGACCAGGGACCAGGTGGTCCCCAGTGTAGTCGGAATGGATTAGTTGCAATCGAAAGAGATATCCCAAAGACTCAGACCCCCTTAAAAGACACCATAGAACTTCTTCTTCAGGGAGCACTTACTGAAATAGAAAGAGCACAGGGGATTACTACGGAATTTCCTCTTTCAGGAGTATCCCTAAAAAGTGCATCTATTACCAATGGTATTGCTACACTTACTTTTAACGATCCGGAAAACAAGACGGGTGGAGGATCTTGTCGAGTAAGTATTCTCTGGGCCCAAATAGAGGCAACTGCGAAACAATTCCCCAGTATTACTAGTGTTCGCTTTATGCCCGAAGAGCTTTTCCAGCCCTAATAAGAATCCTATGGCAAGAACTATGTCGTGCTATTTGCCAAGATATAGAGCAATGCGTGTTCTAGGATATTTGATTCTGGCTGTTTTGACCGTAGCAACATTCCCGACTGCCTTATCCGCATTTACTCCAGACACCGATTGCGTAATAGCCGATTTTGATTCCCAAATTTATCTCAACGCCGACTCCTCCGCAAAAATAAACGAAACCTTGCGAGTCGATTGTGGTACTTTGCCAAACAAGCACGGTATCTTTCGCATACTACCAACCAAACTATATCGTCCCACTCAAGTTTGGCCTTACACTCCAATAAAACTAATTTCTATCACTAACGAAACAGGGAAGCCGTACAATTTCGAAACAATTACCGACCGATTCAATCACACTATCACTTGGAAAATAGGAGATGCCAACACTACCATTACAGGAATCAATATTTATCAAATTTCCTATCAGATTAAAAATGTTGTTGTTCCCTCAGACAATGGTAATGCCCTTTATCTAAACCTAAATGGAAACTTTTGGGAACTCCCGACTAATAGTTTTACATCAACAATTCATCTTCCTGATGGCATCAATCAAGCCAATACTCAAATCCAGCTATACGCAGGTGAATTCGGAGTGACCGCAGATGAGTTTGCCAAATTCAAATGGAACGAAGATGGCAAAAGTTTTCAGGTGACGGCAAAGGATTTACCACCCAGTATTGGTATCACCACTTGGGCAGAATTTCCGAACGGATTAGTGAAACTGTATCAACCAAGTCTGTGGGATAAATATGGCGTCTATCTTTGGCTTCTGTTGCCCTTGTACGCTCTGTGGCTAGGGTTTAGGGAGTGGAGACGGCATGGACAAGATCCGCGTCTTAGAGGCCCTATTGTGGTTGAATATGACCCACCCAAAGACTTGCTCCCGCTAGAAGGGGGATTGCTGATGAATTACGGGGGAATTAAGCCAATATTTGTCAGCGCGACCATTATCGATTTGGCAGTTCGTGGATATCTAAAAATAGAAGAAATAAAATCAACAGGATTTTTAATGGGACAAGATTGGCAGATTACTTTACTGAAAGATAATTTCACAGAGCTAAAACCATTTGAAGTTAGATTATTAGAAGCTCTGTTGGGGAACAATCCCGCAGTTGGTGCTTCCACTAAACTTTCCGACCAAAAAGATACTTTCTACACCAAAATGACAGGAATCCGAAATAGCGCATATGAAAAGATAAAACCATTTTTTGATAGCGACGGCGCTGGTTGGCAAATTACTTTTATTGGCCTCGGTTCCGCGCTGATATTCGCTAGTGTGCCGATTGGAATAACACTAATGAACTGGACGATACTTGCCGCACTAATGTCGTCAGGGATAATCTTGATTATTTTTGGTATTCTGATGTCCAAACGCAGCAAACTTGGTTCCGAAACACTTTATCAACTAAAAGGTTTCCAACTATACATGAAACAAGCGGAAACTTATCGAATGCGCTTTTATGAAAAAGAAAATATCTTTGAAAAATATCTGCCCTATGCAATCGTGTTTGGCTTGACTCACATTTGGGCGAAAGCATTTGCCAAGATTTACGAAGAAAAATATCACACTAGCTACATTCCAATTTGGTATATCGCAACAGCAGGAAGTAATTTCTCCATAGATAGTTTCGCAACCCACTTAAGCTCCCTATCTTCCAACATGGCTTCTACTCTAGCGAGTAGTCCTAGAAGCTCTAGCGGTGGTTCTGGCGGCGGCGGTGGATTTTCTGGTGGGGGAGCTGGTGGTGGCGGTGGCGGCAGCTGGTAAAAAGGTATAATAAACCTCGTGGACCTACTCACTGGAGATAATCTAATCGAGCTAATCAAAACAGCAGGATATATCGGTATCTTCGCTATTGTCTTTGCTGAATCGGGGTTGTTTGTTGGATTTTTTCTTCCTGGAGACAGTTTGTTATTTACTGCAGGGCTTCTTGCCTCGCAAGGGTATTTTGATATCGCTTGGTTAGTATTCCTTATTTTTATGGGTGCAATCATAGGAGACAACGTCGGATATGCCTTTGGTAGATCGGTTGGCCCAAAACTATTCAAACGAGAAGACTCTATTCTCTTCCACAAGAAAAATTTGGTTCGGGCTAGAGATTTCTATGAAAAATATGGTTCAATGACGATAATTCTTGCCCGCTTTATACCCGTAGTACGCACATTTGCCCCAATCGTTGCAGGAATCGGTAAAATGAAATACAAAACATTCGTGTTTTATAACATTTTCGGTGGCTTTCTCTGGAGCTTCGGTCTAACATTGTCTGGATACTATCTCACTAAAGTCATTCCCAATGCCGAAAGCTATATTTCTTGGATTATTGTATTAATTATTATCATCTCGGTAATACCAGCAATTTGGCACATACTAAAAGAACATTATTCAAAAAAGTAAATCTATAACGACATAATTATTTAAGGAGGTTCTATGAAAGGATTTGTAACTAACCTTGAACAAGACACAACAACAAACAACGATTTCCGTCGAGTACTATACACAGGACACCACACCCAACTAGTTTTGATGACGCTCCAACCGGGTGAAGAAATTGGTTCGGAAGTTCACCATACTATCGATCAATTTTTCCGTTTCGATGAAGGCGAAGGAAAAGTTGTAATAGATGGCGTAGAGCATGAGGTGAAAGATGGTTTCGGGGTGATTATTCCTGCAGGTGCCGAACACAACGTAATAAACGCCTCTACAGATAAGCCGTTGAAACTCTACACCCTATACTCTCCTCCAGAACATATCGACGGCACTATCCGTGCTACAAAAGCAGATGCAATTGCCCAACCTGAGGAATTCGACGGAAAAACTACTGAATAATCGGTAGACTGATAGTGTGCACACAACAGATTAGCTTGTATAATAAAGACAAGTAATTTTTAGTGTATGGAAAAATCTAAACCAGCAGAGAGTACAGTTCGTAACACAAACCAACTGCATCGCAAAAGCTTTAGTGTATTAGATAGAATAGCAATCTGGACTACCAACCATGTTGGGAGTATGGGATTCTTTCTCCTAATTGTGCTGTGGACTATCGGTTGGCTTGGTTGGAATACTCTGGGACCCATTGAGCACAGATTCGATCCCTATCCAGCCTTTGTTCTATGGCTGTTTATTTCCAATATGATTCAGATTATGTTGATGCCCCTTATTATGGTCGGACAAAACCTACAGAATCGCCACGCTGAATTGCGGGCTGATTCAGACTATAAAACCAACCTGCGAGCAGAAAAAGAAATCAGAGAGATTCTTTTCTATCTAAAAAAACACGATAAGATACTAGAACGTATCACACGTTCTAAGTAAATTCATGCGAAGATTTACTCACAGTATCGTAAATGCTCTTCGCGGAATTAGAGATCTGGTCCGTACTCAACCAAACTTTTGTATCGAGCTAGCTATTGCTTCCCTCGTCTTGTGGGCAGCTTATGCATTTCATCTACGAGCCCTAGAGCGTGTAGCAGTAGTAATGATAATACTCTTCGTACTGACTGCCGAAGCCGCCAATAGTGTACTAGAAAGTATCCTAGATGGTGTGAGTAAGCATTACTCACCTAGATTCCGTATGGCAAAAGATATGCTAGCAGGAATCACTCTGATTGCCGCCATTGGTTCGATAATCATTGGGGTAATCATTTTCTATCCCTATATTCGTGCTTTATTCTAGACAACACTAGAACCAAGCAATTAGAATAAAGATGGGTCGGGGGGAAACTCTCGATCTAATTTATAGTTCAAGGAGGATGTGCATGGGAACTTTATCCTATGTAGCTCGCTGGTTTACCAGCGAACATCCCTAAGAAGCCTGTCGCTATTCTGCACATGGTGGGTAAAGGAGGTGATCCAAACACGGGCAGCTCCAAGGCTCTAGGTTCGGTTAATCCAAGACCATCAACGATCCGTCGTTCTCGAAGTTTCGGGAAATACCAGACAAACCAGAAGGGCCACCCACCTAAGTTTGCCAATAGGTAACAGGCTCACTTGAACACATCAGGGGCGGTATCCGTGCCGCCCCTCACCCTAAAAAACTCCGCTCCCAGCGCTCATTTATAAAATTTGTATCTGTTGTAATCTGATTTTCTCCTAGACACCAGATAAGCATATCTGTACAATACCTCTGTAGTTATAAACGCTAACTAAAAGGAGTTCTCATGGCTTTCAGCTACAAGAACAAGAAGGGTTCAACATATTTCTTGCACTCTAAGAACGTAACGCTCAAGGGCGGTCGCAAGCAAACGATTTATTACTTCGGTAAGGAAATCAAAACTGGTGCCTGCGATGCAGTTCCAGCTGGTTACAAAGTAAAAGAGAGTGCTCGTACCGGTTTGCCAATTCTCTACAAAGGATAATTCCTTTATTCAAATTCAATAACAAAACATCCGTTCCTTTCGAGCGGATGTTTTTGTTTCAATCTGGTACCGCCACGGGGAGTCGAACCCCGGTTACAAGAATGAGAATCTTGCGTCCTAACCACTAGACGATGGCGGCTCATACTGATTATACCAAGCTAACGTCTGTTCTTTTTGATACACTAGAAATGTAACTAAGTCCAGCTATGGGGTTCGAAAACTTTTCTTTTCCACCTCAAGAATCTGGCGGGGGGACAACAGAAAAAGAGGAAACAGATATAAAAAACCCACCTCCGCTAGAGGAAGCTTTTGAAGGAATATGTGAAGTTGATTGCAACGGAGTTCGTTTGCCTAAAGAAGTTCCGAAAGATAGGAGAGTTACTATCTACATCGACCAAGAAGGAGTTACTCGATACTCAAACAATCCGGCCATTATAGAAGAAGAATCGCGCTGGCCTTAAAACTAAACAAATGTTGCTCGGATACCATGTATCAACCAGCGGAGGATTACACAAAGCATTTCAGGAAGCTGAAGCGTTAGAATGTAGTGCTATCCAGATCTTTGTTGGTAGCCCCCAAATGTGGAACACACCAATTGTTTCTCCCAAAGAAGCGGAAAAATTTAAGCAAGAATGGAAAAAATCCAAAGTTAAGAAGGTTTTGGTTCATTCTGCATATCTACCTAACCCAGCCAGCCACAAGACTACTTTGCGGAATGTTAGTCTCAAGAAGATGAAGGAAGAAATCCGGATTGCTTGTGCTATTGGGGCCAATGGATACAACTTCCATTGTGGAAGCAACCAAGACAGCAATATAGAAGGCATAACCCTTACTATTCAGACCCTAAATCGTCTAGCCGAACTAAGTGATGAGAAATATGCTATTCCGTTGATTATCGAAAATGATGCTGGTGCCGGTAATAGAATAGGAGACACCATTGAAGAATTAGGTCTTATCTGGGAAGGAATAAAGAATAAAAAAAGATTTGGCTTTACTTTAGATACTTGCCACTTATTTGTTTCAGGAATTGATGTCCGCACTAAAAAAGATGTGGATGAACTCTTAGCAAAATTCGATAAACTAATTGGTTTAGAATATCTGAAATTCATCCACTTAAATGATGCCAAATTTGAACTTGGCTCCCGCAAAGACCGCCACGCTAACATTGGTGAAGGTTTTATTGGTCTAAATGCTTTTAAATACTGGGTTACCTCGCCAAAACTAAAAAATGTTGCCTTTATTCTAGAAACTCCTCGTACTGGCAACCTCAAAGAAGACCTGAAAGACATTCTTGCTCTCAAGAAGATCGCCAAATCGAGATAAAAAAGATGGTACAATAAATCTGTTATGGACAATCAAGTCGTAAACGCCGTTACTGGCGTAGTAGCCGATCAAGCCAAACAAGCTGCTAATGCAGCTGCCAAAGGCATCTATGAGCGGCTTTTTGATGCATATCAGGGCTTTGTGGGTATTTTCCCTGAACAATATCAGTGGATCATCTCTCTGGTCCTTATTCTGGCGGTTGCTTCCTTCCTATTTAAGCTCATCAAGAAGAATTGGCTCTGGTTAGTCTTAGCAGTCGTCTTATTCCCAGGTCTTTTGCTTGTCTTGCAGAACTTCTTCAACTCTCTGGTAGCGCTTTTTATCGGGAAATCCATAGGCCAGTAGCCCTTTCTAGGTTATCCGAGCCCCTTGCCGATAAACAACAAACAGTGTAGAATCCACTTGGTTTTTTGAACTCTGAAAATCAGAACAAAAAGGAGAGTCCAATGTCTTTCAGATTCGAAGATACACGGTATAATCGACAAACCGAGATGCCAGAATGGGGGACAGAGCGACAGCACTTAATTGAAAAGGCAAAGGTAGTGGTAATTGGTGCTGGTGGGGTAAAGTCAACCCTACTCATGTCCCTAACGGCAGTAGGAATCGGTAAGATTAGAATCGTGGAATTTGATAAAGTCGAAATATCGAACCTAAACCGCCAACTGCTTTATTCGACCGATAATATCGGACTATCAAAGGCAGAATGTTGCGAAAAAAGGTTGCGCGATCTAAACCCAAATTCCACAATAGAACTCGTAAACGAAAAAATTGATTCTAGCAACATCGAATCCCTATGCGATGATTTTGATTTCGTCGTTGAGGGAGGTGATTCACCTGCAAGTCGAAACCTCGTAAATGAGTTCTGTCTGTCAAAGCAAATTCCATTTACCCACGCATCCGCTCAATTCAACTACGGATACGTCTTTAGTGTTATACCAATGCTCAAAACAGCCTGTTTCGCCTGCTTCTTCCCAAAGGACCACTCTAGAAATGAAACTACGGGACCAGTACCAGTTAGCGTACTATCAACATCTATCGCGGGGTCGCTCGGCGCAAGCGAAGTGTTGAAGTGGTTTATGGGATATCACGACTCGATGTTTGTCAATCGTAGACTGTGTTTCAGCTCTTTACTGCTGAGCTCTGAATTCACCGTAAAAGAGCAATCACGCAATCCAGGTTGTCCAATCTGCGCTCGTTACTACTGAGGAGGTGAAAGGTATGCACACCTTTCGCTTACGTGGTCTGGCAGAGGGGATGAGCGGACGCTCTTCTG
>JAKLDB010000008.1 GCA_022703745.1 Patescibacteria group bacterium
AAATAAGTTGGATGTCCATTAGGCCAGTGGTTGAAACTATCCAAGTATCCATGTACCAGAAGATTACGTTCATCATGAGGGAGCTTATAACAAAGACCAAGTACAAGCCACCGAATAACCATGCTCCAGCACGGAAGAGGGGTTGGTCGGTAAGACCTACTGCACTAATTGCTAGTAAAACTACAATGCCCGGGAGAAGCATGAGAAGGGACAGAAGGGCTGGACTAAGAAGCTCTAAGGCGTGTGGCCGATAGACTTGGATGGATTGGGCTGGATCGTCGGAGACATTTAGTTCTTCCATCTTGGAATTAGAGATTGTAGGTGATTATAGCAAAAAAGATTGAGCCAACGATAAGGCTTATAACAGTGATTAAATAGAAACTAAGTAGGGATAGAGAATAATCTCCGCGAAAAGATAGGCGGAAATTGATGAGATGAAAAGCATTAATGGCAACATAGCCAAGAGCAAGAAGAAGAAAGAAGATGTAGAAACCAATTAGTGCGCTCATAGCGGAAGAGGGGATTTGCTTTGAGGAAGAGGGATGTTTAGATGCCGGTAAGCTTGTTCGGTGGCAATCCGACCTTGAGCAGTACGCTGAAGAAATCCGGCTTGCAGAAGATATGGCTCATAGACGTCTTCAATGGTTTGAGTTTCTTCGGAGATAGCAGCAGCAATTGAGTTGACGCCTACTGGTCCTCCCTTGAATTGTTCGATAATCGTTGCAAGGATCTTGCGGTCTACTTCATCTAATCCGGCTTCATCAATAGTTAGCATCTCTAGGGTGGCACGAACAATGTCGGATGTAATACTGCCTCCATTTTTTACTAAAGCATATTCCCGAACACGTTTTAAAATCCGATTAGCAGTACGAGGAGTGCGACGAGAACATTGGGATATGAGTTTGGCACAATCATCGGGAAGACTAACTTGAAGAATTCTAGCAGAACGCTGGAGAATTTGTTCGATTTCATTTTCGGTATAAAAGTCTAGTCGGTAAGTTGCACCGAACCGGTCACGCAAGGGAGAGGACAGAGCCCCAGCACGAGTAGTCGCACCGATTAAAGTAAATCGGGGAAGAGTCAGTTTGAGCGAACGCGCAGAGGGTCCCTTGCCGACCATGATGTCAAAACAAAAGTCTTCCATTGCCGAATACAGTACTTCTTCTACCGCTCGGCTAAGAGCATGAATTTCGTCGATGAATAAAATATCTCCTTCTTGGAGGTTGGTAAGAATAGCGGCCAAGTCTCCTGCACGTTCAACAGCAGGTCCTGAAGTAGGCCGAAGATTCACGCCAGTCTCGTTGGCAATTATTGTAGCGAGAGTAGTTTTCCCTAGTCCTGGAGGCCCAAAGAGCAAAATATGGTCTAGGGGTTCGCTAGTCTGCTTGGTAGCGGCAATGGCAATCTTGAGACCCTCTTTGGCTTGCTCTTGCCCGATGTAACCATCGAAAGTGCGCGGACGTAGATGGGTATCTAGCTCGCTATCTTCCGCTTGAATTTTGGCATCTACTATCCGGTCTTCCATGCCTCTATTATAGCTGGAAAAGCGGAAGCCCAATATGAGCAATTTTTAGGGATATCAGAAGCAATCCTAAGGCAATTAGATAGACGCTAAAGGCATGTAGTTTGTGGGTTCTGACAAAACGCATCATCATGGCAATGGCAACAATGCTGCTGACTAACGAAACAGCGAACCCAATCCCAAGTTCTGCCCAGTTGACTACCACTTGTCCGAATTCCATTTTAAGTAGCGCATAGCCACCGGCTAGAACTAGAGCAGGAACACCCAGTAAAAATGCGTAGCGAGCAGCCTCTTCTCGTTTGAGCCCGATATATAACCCAGTTGCAATGGTAGCACCAGAACGAGATATGCCAGGAAGCATCGCACCAAGTTGTGCAACCCCCAAACTAAGTGCATCGAAGAAGGTGAGTTTGGATAGATTCTTTTTTCCGCGAGAGACTCTTTCAACAACAATAAACATTAGTCCGGTAAAGACCATTAAGCTAGCGATCATAGTAAGAGTGCGTCCTTGTTCGGTAAAAAGCTGGGGGAAGAGAAGACCTCCAGCAATGGCGGGGAGAGTGGATAAGACAAGTAACCAAAGAATTCTGCGAGACTGAATAGCAGAGTGATTATTACTTCTTGGATTCAGGCTGGAAATAATATTGGCCCAGTCTGCTCGGAAGTAGATGAGGATTGCAATAACGGTAGCTAGATGCAACACGGCATCGAATAAAGCACCCTGATCCTCGAATCCAAAGATTTCCCGAACAATGACAAGATGCCCAGAAGAACTTACTGGCAGAAATTCAGCCAGCCCTTGCACAACACCTAAAACTATTGGTTGGATAAAATCCATTACTTTGTTATTTTACAGTAATTTTCCACCCGAATACTGGACCAAACCATCCTATATACTCGGATAGTAGTTGAAAATTCTCTTGGTAAATTCCGGGAGTGGCAGGAGCTTTCATGGAAAAATACAGCTCGAGAGTACCATTGGGAGGAACCATTATCCCGGTTCCCATCACCCGGTTTGGTGACATCCAAGAAGATGAATAAAAATTGCTAGTACGGTCACGGGGAGTAGCTGTGCCTAGGCGTACTGCTCCAGTTCCGCGTAAGTCGGATCCAGCAGGCATCCAGGCAGAGGAACCAGTGTTAACTAAATCAACCCACAGTCCTAAGTTCTGGTTGGGAGTAGCGGTGAGATCGTTGGTCTTTCCTCGAATATCTGCTGAATATTCAGATATATTAGTGCTAGTAAAAGGATTGAAGATATTACTAATATCAAAAATGTTTGGGTTGGTAACGGTAACATCCCAGTAGATACCGAGATCATTTAACCAAGAGATATATTCGACAACTGGTCGGAAGTATTCACGAAATTTTCCGTTTTGGTTAGCACGGATGGTAAATTCAAAGCGAGCATTTTCTCCGGGATGCACTACACTAGGAGTCATTGTGGTTGCTCTATTCCGAGAGCCCCAGGAACTGGCATCGTAGAAGCTACTTTCCCGATTCTTTGGGCGATCTGTTCCAAGCCACATCTGCCCCTTGGCGCTACCTGCTACTTTGTCACTAATCCAAGCCACATTCCCAGTATTCTTTACTTCCACCCAAAGAGTAGTGGTATCTCCAAGATGCATGGTGGGATATGAGCTTTGTCTAATCCAGCTCATGGAATGTCTCATGCTTTTTGAGACATTGAAGACTATTCGATTAGACGAAGAAAGGCCAATACTATTCGCCCCGCTGGAAAAAGTTAGTTGTTTGGTTTCTGCAACATTGGAAGCGAGAGTGAAAGTAATTTGTCCTTGTGTGTTCGTCATACCCAAAGCAGTATCTCCATGTGCCAATACTCCATTCACCAAATTATTACTTCCACTAGCGCGCAGAGTAACAGACAAGTTGCTTTGCGGCTGACTGAATTCATCCCCAACAACTAGGGTAATAGTGGCGGGAGTCATCCCGTCTGCTGGAACAGTAGTACGACTAAAGCTTAGTCGAGCAGTTAGATTACGAGGTTGGTAGTTGAGCGCTTGGCTGGCATTAATTCTTCCTGCTCCAACATAGATACCGCTTGAATCGGAAGAAAGGGAAGTGGCGGTAGATTTTAGAACCGAACTTACTTGCGTAGGTGAAAGAGAGGGATACCGAGCTAGAAGAAGAGAGGCAATACCAGTTACTTCTGCAGCAGCGAAAGACGAACCAGAACCACGTACATAGCTACTGTTTCCATTAGCAGACGAGCCGGCCATGAGAATATTTTCTCCTGGAGCAGCAATATCTACTCCCGTACCGTAGTTACTGAAGTCCGAAATATTTCCAGAGTTTCCAATAGAACTTACAGCAATAACATCGGAGTAAGCAGAGGGATAAAAGATCCCTTGCCCATGGTTGTTGCCTACTGCAGCGACAATGATAATTTGTTTACTTAACGCATAACTCACAGCACTAGATAGCTCCGAGAAATCATCAACTGCACCAAAGCTCATGTTAATAATCTTCGCCCCGTTATCTGCCGCGTAGCGAATAGCCCGAGCAACTGTGCTGAAGTCTCCTCCACCTGCGGAGTTGAGAGCTTTTAGAACCATTAGTGATGCACGCCAGTTTATGCCTGCCATGCCTTTATTGTTGTTAGTTTGGGCAGCAATCAGACTAGCAATACCAGTACCATGTCCATGGTTGTCTGAAATATCCGAGTTGTTGGAAATAAAGTTGTAGCCATTGTAGTCATCAATATATCCATTGGAGTCATCATCAAATCCGTTACCAGGGATCTCATCAGGATTTACCCAAAATTTTCCCATCAAATCTTCATGAGAAAGATCGATACCCGTATCTATTACAGCAATAGGAATATTACTGCCCGTAGTTGTGTCCCAAGCTGACGGAACATTGATTTGGGTAAGATAAGTCTGGGAAGAGAATAGAGGATCATTCGGTGTAGTCTGCTGAATAGTAACAGGCAAGTTGGCATCACCAAGAATTGTCCCAGCAATCTGCAACTGTGAAGTTGCTGAAACAGGCGCGATCCATTGCGCTGTATAAATTACACTTAGTCCAGCTAAGATCCACTTCTGCATATCTCGTATTTTACCACAGCCACCAGTTACTCTCATTTGACAGAAAGAAATCTGGTAGACTAGAATCTGTGGGTTACTAGGGTCCGTAGCTTAGTGGTAAAGCAGTTGCCTTTTAAGCAATTGATGCAGGTCCGATTCCTGCCGGACCCACCAGAATGGTTTATAACGGAAGTTGCTTGGCAATCCATTGCCTAGGATCTAACTCTTCGGATGCCTTAGGTGACGTGATGGTCAGTTTTTCGTTGTGGTGAGAAAGTCCGAGAGTGAGATCGAAGTCTATGGGGAGTCCATCGGTTTGATATAACCCGACTAGTTTGAGTTGAGAGAGTTGAAAGGTTCTCTTGTTTATCCATAACTCAGGTTCATACGTAAGTAAGCTATCTGTATTCTTTTGGTTAGTTGGAACGCCAAGTAGTTTGCCGATTTTTTCAGACAAACCAGCAATTGATTCTTGGATTATTTTAGTACGGTAATGGTAAGACCTCTGTCCGTTCACCGTTGCATCCGGCAGAACTTCTGTTACTTCAAATATGGGCGTGCTGGAAAGAAAGAGACGAAGTTCTTCAAGCTCTTTTGGGGTGAAGGTTGTTTTTTCCAAGACACCCAACTTTTTTTCATTAGAGCTAGCACTATCTATATGCCGTATTTTGTACCAGCGACTATCTGCCCCTAAAGAAATGGGAGAGAGAGTGGGGAGGGATAAGTTGGTCATACGGAAATAGGTATATTCTTCGGTACCAACTAAGTCTCCGTTAATTGCAAACTCTCCCGTAGAAGAGTTGCCAGCAAGATTTGCCTGCAAAGTAAATTGGGGATTATTAGGATCTTTGCTGTCAGCACTACCGAGTAATTGTACAGAAGCACTATTTACATCTTTGACTATGGCGATGGGGAGACGGCCGGCAAGCGAGAGGTCGACAGAGTATTGGAAAGTGGTTAGTTCAGAAGATGCTCGAGCTAGTTTTGAGATTACCTCATCTGGAGTCGATTTTTGGAACATACAACCCCCCAGGAAGAGGGAGAGAGGTAGACATACCAAAATTAGATAACGACTGATTCGTGCCATACGGCATCTATTATACCAGTCCTAAATGTATGAGGGTTGGAGGTATACTGGAAAGGGAGGAGGAGATGAATTTACGGCACATCACCGATGTTCATCAGCAACCCGTGCTCGATTTGGAAACTGGAGAGATGCTCGGGCATGTTTCAAGTTGGGTAATAAATCCAGCTAGCCAGAAAGTGGTTGCATTTACTTTGACTAAGCTTAGGGGATGGCAGGGAACAAGGGTAGTAGTCCCAGCTGATATTGTGGAATACGCACCAGAGATGATTGTGGTGCAAAGTCAGAATGCAGTTATTGTTCCAGATGAAGTAGCGGGATTAGCGGAGTTATTAGATAAGCATTTGGAGTTGATTGGATTTAGAGCAGAAACAGAAAGTGGCAAACTCTTGGGAGTGGTATCTGATGTTGTTTTTGATACGATAGCTTCTACGATTTGGCAGTACTATATCCAATCCTTGTCTATTGTGGGAACTATGACCGGTAATTTGATTCTGTCAGCTAATCGAGTATTGCGAATTGAAAAACGTAGGATAGTGTTCCCAGACGATATCCTAGTAGTTACTACTGTTGTCCCTTGTGAGCAAACACAAACAATTTAGTTAGGCAGTTTTTACAATACCAAGCTTTACCAGCTCAGCACGGGCAGCGCGATACTGGGGAATTGTTTGGAGTTTTTGGAGTTCTTTTTTCACCACATTGGGAGAAACTTTTTTTAGAAGATTACCGCTAGTTTGAATAGCAGACCAAGTAGCGGGATCGTATTTGAATCCAAGTAGGTGGCGGAAACGGATAGCTCGCAAAACCCTGATAGGATCTTCCTGAAAGCGGATGAGTGGATCCCCAATAACTCGAATTCTCTTTTTCTTAATGTCCTCCATGCCTCCAACGTAATCTAAATATTTTCCAGTCTTTGGATTGAAGTAGATAGCATTAATAGTCAGGTCTCGCCTAGGTGCATCGTGGGCAGCTACTGATACAAACTTTATTTCATCGGGATAGCGTCTAATTAACTCTAATTCTTGGCGATAGATATCGTGTCTAAAAGTTGTTATTTCAAAACGAACTTGAGAATAGGTGAAGGAGACTACTCCGAATTTTTCATCAACGATAGTAGGAATAATACTGTTGCGCTGGAGGACTTTTGCTACCTGGTTTGGACGAGCACTGGTGGAGATATCGGCATCGCTCCTGTCCGATTCAATGCCAAGCAATCGATCCCGAACTTGGTTACCTACTAGGTAGGCCGAGTGTCCGGCATCTTGAAGCCAGAAAACAGGAGTGTTGATATCTGGTTTACGCATTGATACTAAATACTTCTTTAGCGTTGTGGCTGGTTGCTGATCCTACTACTTCAATATCCACCTCTTTAATTTCGGCTATTTTGCGAGCAACATCAACTACATGCATTGGCTCGGACTTCCCGCCTTTGAGATGGACAGGAGGGAGATATGGGCAGTCTGTTTCAAGTACTATTCTATCTAGAGGGATTAGTTTCACAGACTCTTGCAAGGAAGTATCGGCAGAATAAGTCACCATATTGTTCAGTCCGATATAAAACCCTAGTTTCAAAAACCGCTGGGCATAAGCGGGACCAGCAGCAAAAGAGTGGATAATCCCAGGGATACGACCTTTTAGGTGGGGGATATATTCGGTTTCTAGCAATGTTAATATTTCGGTGTAGGCATCTCGGCAGTGGAGGATGATTGGCTTCTCCAATTGAAGTGCCAATTTTAGTTGAGCAGTAAATGCGGCAATTTGGTTTCCATGGGCGGCAAGATTGCGGAAGTAATCCAAACCGATTTCACCAATTGCAACAACTTTTGGTTGTCGAGCTATTTGCTTTAGACCATCTAGTTGGTTTTCCCAGTCGTCTGCATAGTGCGGATGAAGACCAACGGTGGCATATATATTTGTGTAGCGAGATGCCAGGTTGATGGATTCTTGGGAGGTAGTCAGGTCAGTACCAACGTTGATAACAGCCGTAAGCCCTGCATTCCAAGAGCGGCCGATCACTTCTTCGAGATCGGAATGGAATTGGGGGAAGTTGAGATGGGCATGGGTATCGATTATCTCCATAGCTCTCTATTTTAGCAGGGTAACCCAAATTACCAGAACGGCAACGACTATACTAGCTACAATATTTTTAGTTTTCCACTTTTCCTTCACGAAAGCGGCGGAGAACCAGTAGACCAAGATGGGGGAGAGGACAAAGACAAACAAGGTCTCAGATAGACCCCGTAGCTGGTAAGCGGAATAAGTCGCCCAAACCGCAATAACAATTAGTATCCCAATTACACCAAACCACTTAAGATGATGTGCTTTGACGATAAATAAGCGAGGCCTAACAGCGAGAGTGAGCCCAACTAGTACAAAAATACAACGAATAAAATAGAGAGTGAGAGGGTTGTAAACTTCTAGCAGACGTTTTAGAAAGACTAGCTCTAGACTACTTAGAACGATATAGGCAAGAATGGCTAGAAGACCTTCGCTAAAAGCAATCCGATGACGTTGAAAATGGCTCCAAACTAAAACTATACTAGCGATAACAATGGCGATATATATTTGTAGAAATCGTTCACTGGGATAAAAAATGCCAGCTACTACAATGGCAGCGAGCGGACTAAAGAGCAGGAACGGCTCCATCTCGGAAATCTTTTCATGCTCTAACCCCCAATAGAAAAGAGTGTTATGCAAACATGCTAAGATTACTACTCCTAGTAACCAA
This sequence comes from Patescibacteria group bacterium, assembly GCA_022703745.1. Lineage (GTDB taxonomy): Bacteria > Patescibacteriota > Kazan-3B-28 > Kazan-3B-28 > Kazan-3B-28 > JAKLDB01. Next base: position 8,382 of record JAKLDB010000008.1, read on the forward strand.
GGAGCAGTACGCTTAATCTCCTCCCAGACCGGCAAGTGACCGATAAAGGGCATCAACACCGCCATGATTACGATGACGGTCGCGAACATAAACCAGTTGAACTCGCGGCTGGTAAATCGCCCAAAGCGACGAAGGAAAACTTTGGCAAGAGTAAGGTAAATAGCATCGGCTACCACTCCGATGAGCGGTAAAAGTGCGACTGGCATTATTTACCCTCCTGCTTGGGAAAAAGAATTTCTGACTGTCCCAATTTATGTCCTTCCTTCAGTCCACCCCACTCAGTTTCTTTAGAAAAATCAAAATTGTTTTGATCGATTGGAGAGAGTCCAAGTTGTTGACGAATGCGGTCAGAAGTATTGGGAAGGAAGGGATAGAGAGCAATACTGATATGTCGCAAGTCTTCGAGTAGGTTGTAGATGACTTCGCCAAACTTTGGATCATTGGCCTTGGCTAGTTCCCAAGGTTTAGTAGAGTCAACGTATTGGTTATCTGAACGGATGACGCTCCAAATGTTTTCTATGGCATACTCAATCCCAAAAACAGTCATCTGGCTAGCTATACTTTCATAAATAGAACTGATATTAGAATGACTGTCTGCGGGAGTAGGGGATGGGACGGTCCCATTAGCAAGCTTTAACACTCGACTAACCAGATTACCCAGATCATTAGCAAGCCCGGAGTTATATGCTTCTGCAAATCGTTCGGCAGAATAATCGCCATCGCCTGTAGTGGGGATTTCTCTGAGAAGGTAGTAACGCACGGCATCAGCACCCCACTTGTCTATGAGTTCTATTGGATCAACTACATTACCAACAGACTTACTCATCTTCTGTCCACTGGAAAGAATGTGGCCATGAACTAAAATCTTTTTTGGTAGCTTAATACCCGCCCCGATTAGCATTGCGGGCCAGTAGATGGAGTGGAATTTGAGAATATCTTTGCCAATGATGTGCAGATCTGCTGGCCAATATTTTTCATAATCTTTGTTGGGATACCCAATAGCACTAATGTAGTTTGTGAGGGCATCACACCAGACATACATCACTTGGCTCTCGTCATTGGGGACTGGGATTCCCCATGGAAGCTTCTCTTTGGGACGAGAAAAGCTGATATCCATCAGGCCAGCATTGATGAAGTTCAATGTTTCTTTAGACCGATGTTCAGGGATAATATTTAAATCTTTTCCGATAGCTGCTTTCAGTTGATCGGTAAATTTACCTAGCTTGAAGATATAATTGTCTTCTTCGAGTTCAATTACTTTTTTGTCTGCATAGGCACCGGACTCGTAGTCGGTCTTGGTGATATATGATTCATCGTTTATTGAATAATATCCCTTGTAGTGTCCCTTCTCTATATCTCCCTCTTCCACCAGCTTTTCCCACAGTGCTCGAACAGCAGGCCAATGACGCTTTTGGTCAGAAGTGCGGATAAAGTCTGTATAGGAAATATTTAGTCGCTGGGCGAGGTCTTGCACGTTTTGCGTTATTGCATCCACGAACTCTTGAGGATCTTTTTTCTCCTCCTGGGCCTTCTGGTATATTTTGATCCCATGTTCGTCTGTACCAGTCAGAAAATGGACATCCTTACCCTGAAGACGCTCCCAGCGGGCAATGGCGTCTGCCTGGATAAGTTCCAAGGCAAAGCCAATGTGGGGTTTGGCATTGGTGTAGACCAGAGAGGTGGTGAGGTAGAATTTGTCTTTAGGCATAATACATGGATAGCACAGTCTTTATTATAAGGGGTTTGGGGATACAATAAAAATAGCATGGAGATTACTAAAATCAGTGTTCAGGCGCGGAATCCGGAACGAGTCAACCTTTACGTGGACGGAAAATTCTACCGTGGGCTAGATCGCTTGGTGGCGTTGAGGTTAGGTCTGAAGCCAGGGCTTACTCTTAGCCCGAAGCTGGTGGATAGGCTAGAAAATACTCAAACGGAGAATAGCGCATGGGAGTGGGCATTGAGAATTTTGCAAACCAGCCCAAAGTCTGAAAGAGACATGTATAGAAAGTTGGAACGCAAATTTGAACCAGACCTAGCTGAAAGAGTAGTCAAGAAGTTGAAAGATACCGATTTACTGGACGACCAGAGGTTTGCTGAAAGACTAGTCGGTGAACTAGTGAATAGTAAAACAAAAAGTAAGAAAGAAATATTGTTGAAGCTTCGACAAAAAGGAATACCAAACGATCTAGCGAGGGGAGCGGTAGGAAAAGTTGAATCGGAGGAAGATGCGGTAATGAAATTGGCTCTAGGTAAGAGCCGCAAACTCTCTGCTGATATTCCGTGGAAAGAGCGCTACGAAAAAGTTGCAAGCTACTTGGCACGCAAGGGATTTGGTTATTCCGATATCCGCAAGGTTGTGACGAAAGAAAACCTAGACGCGGATGTTTAGGATCTTCGCTATTTGGAGTTGGTCGAATCCTACTACCACCCGTTCCATTTTCTGACCGGCAGGATTTTGTAGCTCGATAAGACTAACTGGCACATGCATCTGCTGGCTTTTTTCGACCATTACGCGACGAGCGTTCATGTCTGCCATAATGTCTTTTTCTTCAAATGCAACACCATGCTGACTAAGCCAATCCATTAGTGCATGACAGTAGTGGCAAGTGGGGGAGGAGAACACGGTGTATTTTACAAGTTGGTTCATGATGAGGTTTTAGATTGGATATAGTCGTAGGCGGACAATGCGGCTTTTGCCCCCTCTCCAGCAGCAATAACCATTTGTTTGTAGGGAATAGTAGTAGCGTCTCCTGCGGCGAAAATACCCGCTACTGATGTTCGACCAAATTGATCTACTAAGATTTGGCCACTGCCATCTAGTTCTACTAATCCGTTTAAAAATGCTGAATCAACGATGTGCCCGATAGCAATGAATATGCCTTCTACGGGTAACTCGCGTTCGCCTTCGGGAGTTTCTATTTTTATTTTTTCCACAAAGGTATTGCCTAAAATTTCTTTGACATTTGCCTTGGTGATTATCTCAACCTTTGGTTCTTGCTTTACCTTATCTACCAACCAGGCCTCTGCTTTTAGGGTTTCTCCTCGATGGATGATATAAATCTTGCTGGCTAAGGGAAGTAGGACGGTTGCCGCATAGAGCGCACCGTTGCCGCCACCTACTATTGCTACTGGTTTTCCTTCGAAGAAGGGGGCGTCACAAGTTGCACAATATACCACACCTTTGTTCAAGAACTCTTTTTCTCCTGGGATACCCAAATGACGGTGTTGGCTTCCAAATGCTAGAATGACTGCTTTTGTTTGATAGCTATCGGTAGCAGTACGGACCAAGAAACCGGCATCGTTTTTGGAAATAGAAAGAATTTCTCCGCTAACAATGTCTGTTCCAAATCTTTCGGCTTGTTTGGCAAACTGGTTCATTAGATCGGGGCCGGTCGTTGACTTTATTCCTGGATAGTTTTCGATCGAAAGAGTAGTGGCAGCTTGTCCGCCTACTTCTTTACCGATAACTAGAGTAGAGAGTTTTCGACGACTGCTGTAGATAGCGGCGGTCAGACCGGCAGCACCAGCGCCGACAACTATAATGTCGTAGCTATTCATATGGGCTTATTATAGCAGGATTACAAAACCCCGTGTCTCCACAGGGTTTTGGTTAATAGTTAACTGATTGAGAATTACATTTCCTCGTCTTCGTCGTCAGACTTGAACTCTTCTTCGTCGTCGTCAGAAAGAGCTGAATCAAGATTCTCTCCTTCATCATCCAGACCATCGGCCCCAACCTCTTCTTCGGAATCTTCGTCTGATACTTGTGGGGTTGAAGATGGGGTATCGGAGTCCTCATCTTTCATTGGAATAGCATCAGAAGTAGGAGCATCTGTGCCATTTCTCAACATGTCTTCGTCCATATTATTTTCTTTGATTAAATATTGTTAATCTTGCTCGACCCTTGAGCACACACCAAAACACTCGGACGGTGTGTGAATTACTTTTGCATACAATGCCGAGTTTATATATCCCACCGAAGAGTGTCAATAGGGATTTTTCTTGGTAGCCCCAACGGGAGTCGAACCCGTCTTTTCAGATTGAAAATCTGACGTCCTAACCGATAGACGATGGGGCCATGATGGTGGGCGCAGAAGGATTCGGACCTTCGACCAATCGCTTAAGAGGCGACTGCTCTACCACTGAGCTATGCGCCCAAGATATGGCAATGTTTTCATGGTACCCCCGACAGGACTTGAACCTGTGGCCTTTGGAACCGGAATCCAACGCTCTAATCCGCTGAGCTACGGGGGCATTATCTAAAATATTTTCAAAGTTGTCTGC
>JAKLDB010000009.1 GCA_022703745.1 Patescibacteria group bacterium
CAAAGTCATATGCAGAAATTGACTCTGCTCCAGAAGAAAAAGCTCGCGGTATTACAATTAATACAGCGCATGTTGAGTATGAAACTCCAAATAGACACTATGCTCACGTTGACTGTCCAGGACATGCTGACTACGTAAAGAACATGATCACCGGTGCCGCACAGATGGATGCTGCCATTTTGGTAGTTGCCGCAACTGATGGTCCTATGCCTCAGACTCGCGAGCACATCTTGCTTGCCCACCAGGTAGGTGTTCCTCAAATTATTGTTTTCTTGAACAAGACTGATATGGTTGACGATCCTGAGCTTATCGATCTAGTCGAACAGGAAGTCAGAGACCTCTTGAAGAAGCAAGGTTACCCAGGAGATGAAACTCCAATCATCCGTGGTTCTGCCCTCAAGGCTCTTGAGAACCCTACAGATGAAACCGCATCCAAACCAATCATGGATTTGGTTGCTGCTCTAGATAGCTACATTCCTGATCCAATCCGTGCTCTAGACAAACCATTCCTTATGCCAGTTGAAGATGTCTTCTCTATCAAAGGACGTGGTACTGTCGCTACTGGACGTGTAGAACAGGGTGTTATCAAAGTGAACGAAGAAATTGAAATTGTCGGTATCAAGCCAACCCAAAAGTCAGTTGTTACTGGAGTTGAAATGTTCCGCAAATTGCTGGATCAAGGTCAAGCCGGAGACAACGTAGGATTACTCTTGCGTGGTGTTGAGCGCGAACAGATTGAGCGTGGACAGGTTATTGCCAAACCAGGCAGTATTACTCCACACACCGAATTTGAAGCCGAGATTTACGTTCTAAGCAAAGAAGAAGGCGGACGCCACACTCCATTCTCCAAAGGCTACAAGCCACAGTTCTACTTCCGCACTACTGACGTTACCGGTGAAGTTATCTTGAACGAAGGAACTGAAATTGTTATGCCAGGCGATACTGCAAAGGTAAAAGTTGTTCTGATTGCCCCAATCGCTATGGATGAAGGATTGCGCTTCGCTATCCGTGAAGGCGGCAGAACAGTTGCTTCCGGTGTCGTTGCGAAGATCATTAAGTAAATAAAGTTTAGGCGGTTCACCTTTAAGGCGGGCCGCCTAAAACAACTTCTTGCACACTAACTATGCCCAAAGCTCCTACACAATCAGATTCAAAAAAGGCTAAAAAAGCCGAAGGCGGTAAACATACCGACCAGCGTACGGATAAACAACGTATTCGTATTCGTCTTAAAGCCTACGATCACCGGATTTTAGACCGGTCGGCTCGTCTAATCATTGAAACTGCTGAACGCACCGGCGCAGTAGTATTGGGACCAATTCCCCTGCCTACTGACAAAAAAGTTTACACCGTCCTGAAATCCACGTTCGTGCATAAAGATTCTCGTGATCAGTTCGAAATGAGAATCCATCGCCGATTGATTGAAATTGTTGATCCGACTGCAAAAACTATCGACTCTCTGACCAATCTAAGTTTGCCGGCCGGAGTCAGCATCGACGTAAAGATGTAGATAATATAAGAAAGAATATTGTTACTTCTGCGCCCCGCTCAATGGGACCAGAAGAAAGGTTTATATGAAAGGATTGATCGCAAAAAAAATCATGATGGCCCAAAGCGTTGCCAAAGACGGCAAAGTTCGGGCAATCACCATCTTGCAAGCTGTGCCTAATGTAATCAAGCAGATAAAAACAGCCGAAAAAGATGGATATTTTGCTTTACAGATTTCTGCAACCAAATCCAAAGGTAAAGGTACTCGTCAGATGCAAGCAAAAGAATTTCATTTTCCAGAAGGTGAGTACAAAGTTGGAGACAATATTACAGTAGAGATTTTTAATATCGGAGACAAAGTTGAAGTAACCGGTATTACTAAAGGCAAAGGATTTGCCGGTACGGTAAAAAGACATGGTTTTTCTCGCGGTCCAATGGGCCATGGTCACGATCATCATCGTGCTCCTGGTTCTCTTGGTCCAATGGGTATTGCTCGTGTAATCAAAGGTCGTCGAATGGGTGGCCACATGGGTGCAACCCAGGTGACAATAAAGAATTTAGAAATCATCGCAGTAGACAAAGAAAATAATTTACTTGCCGTTTCTGGAAATATTCCGGGAGCAAATAAGCAATTAGTTTCCGTAAAACTCCATGGCTAAAGAAACAAAACAACCTGTATCTAAAAAAGATGCTCCCATAGCTTCTACTTGGGAAGTAGTTGCAGATACTGAGATGAAAGATGTTTCTGTGCGTCCCCAAGTCTTACGTGAAGTTGCCCTAGCCTTGCAAGCCAACCAACATCGCTCTACTGCTAATGCCAAAAGACGGGGAGAAGTACGAGGAGGAGGCAAAAAGCCATGGCGTCAAAAAGGAACTGGTCGTGCTCGCGTTGGTTCTAGCCGTACTCCTTTGTGGAGAGGTGGTGGTGTAATCTTCGGTCCCCTAAAGACCAAGAATTACCAACAGAAACTTACCACCGATATGCGTCGCCAAGCACTTCTAGGAGCCTTGCGTCTAAAGATCCAAGCAGGAAAAGTAGGCATAGCTAATGTGGATGTAAATACAGTCAAAACAAAATCTGCATTAGAGCAATTATCCGATGCCTTGTCTGTAGCTCCAGTACTAGTAGTCATCCCCGTCTCAAATCTTGCCAAAGTATTACGCAATGTCTCAGGAGTGAAAGTTACTGCCGCAAGTAGACTAAATGCCCTAGATGTTATGGCTGCCAGAAGAATTATTTTCATAAACGATTCCTACACCGATCTAAAGAAGAAATTGAAGGTTTAGAATATGTCTGTTATCAAACGTCCAATTATTTCAGAAAAAAGCATCGCCCAAGGAGCGGTGAATAAGTATACTTTTCTGGTAACTGGGACCGCTAACAAAGAACAGGTTGCAAAAACTGTAGAAAATCTATTCAAAGTAAAAGTAACGGACGTGAATATAATCAACCTAGCTGGAAAGATGAAAAAGTTTCGCCGTCAAGCAGGAACCAGGGCTGCTCGTCGCAAAGCAGTGGTTACCCTCAAGGCAGGAGATAGAATAACCTTATTTGAAGAAAATAAATAAACATGGCTGTAAGAACTCTAAGACCAGTCTCATCCGCTCAGCGTAAAATGCAGTATGTCCTGTACCGGGATGTGCTGACCAAAGATGCTGGTCCAGTAAAGAGTCTTACCAAAGGTCGTAATCGGACGGATGTTCGCAACAACCGTGGAGTAAAGACTATGACCGGACGCGGTGGTGGAGCAAAACGCTCTTTCCGCTTAGTGGATCTAAAACAGCAAAAACATGAAATTCCAGCCATAGTTAAAAGTATCCAATATGATCCAAACCGTACTTCGTTTATTGCTCACATTATTTTCATAGACGGTGCACAATCATACATTTTGGCGCCAGAAGGAATGAAGGTAGGAGACCGAGTCGTCTTTGGTCCAAATACCAAAGTGAAAGTAGGTAATCGTCTGCAACTAAAAAACATTCCTGCAGGTACAACTATTCATAATATTGAAATGACTCCGGGTCGGGGTGGACAAATTGCCCGTTCTGCTGGCTCGTCAGTTATCTTGATGGGCTTCGATAGCGGTTTCGCCCTTCTGAAAATGCCATCTGGTGAAGTACGTCGTGTGCCAGAAACTGGATTTGCCAGCATTGGTACACTTTCCAATCCCGACCATATGAATGTTAGAATTTCCAAAGCTGGACGTACTCGTCACATGGGTCATCGTCCAACCACTCGCGGTAAAGCCAAGAACCCAGTAGATCATCCTCATGGTGGTGGTGAAGGAAATGTTTCTATCGGTTTGAAGAAACCAAAAACTCGTACTGGTAAGCCGGCTCTTGGATACAAGACTCGCAATCCGAAAAAATTCAGTAATAAATTTATAGTTAAACCGCGTTCTAAGAAGCGCAAAAAATAATTATGTCTAGATCAAGCAAAAAAGGTCCGTACATCGACGAACGCCTAATGAAAAAGGTTTTGGTAGCAAAGAATGCTAATAGCAAAGCAACTATCAAAACATGGTCTCGTAGTTCCAGTATCACTCCCGAGATGATCGGTCTGACCATTGGCGTCCACAACGGCAAAGAACATATTCCTGTATATATTCAAGAATCAATGATCGGCCACAAGCTGGGAGAATTCTCCCTCACTCGTAAATTCCGTGGCCATGGCGGTAAGATGGCGAAGGAACAGGCCAAGGCTGCTACTGCCCCTGCTACTCCAGCCGCAGCCAAAGCTCCCGCTAAACCAGCTGGTAAAGGCGGTAAGAAGAAATAAATATGGAAGTTTCAGCTGTATCAAAATTCATCCGGATTAGTCCGAAAAAAGTCCAACCAATGGTGGTGGCTTTGCGTAAGCTACCGGTAACAGATGCCCTACTTCAGCTGAAATATCATTCCAGTAAATCAGCTAAACTTATCTACAAACTAATCCATTCTGCTTCCGCTAACGCAACGAACAACTACAATCTAAAAGAAGACAACTTGAGAATAAAAAATTTGACCGTAGATACTGGTCCAACCATGAAACGGTATTGGTTTCGTTCGCATGGTTCAGCCGATCCTCTACTCAAACGCAGTAGTCATCTAAAAGTTGTTTTAGAAGAAATTAAGCCAAGTCTAGTAAAGAAAGCAGTAGCCAAGCCTACTACCAATACATCCAAAGACATTGCGACCGAATCCTCAGGTTCAACAACGGAAGAGAAAGCTGCGGTCCAATCAAAAGCCATGGCGCCAAAACCTAAATTTGCCCAAGGATTAAGAAAAGTTATAACCCGTCGTACTACTAATAAATAAAGCTCATGGGACAGAAGATTCATCCACATCTATTTAGATTAGGAACCACCTCTAGCTGGAAGTCTCGTTGGCTGGATGGTAAAAACTATCCCAAGTTTTTACTGGAAGACTATAAAATCCGAGCAATCACCAATGCTAAATTCAAGAAAGCTGCTACCGATCTAGAAATTGAACGGGTGGGAAATAATCTCAATCTTATCATTTGGACTTCTCGTCCCGGTGTTATCATCGGTCGTGGTGGTGCTGGTGTAGAGGAACTCAAGAAACTCCTCAAACCAGTTACTGGAACCGGAAGTATCAATATTACTATCCAAGAAATTCCAAATCCAGACAGCTCAGCCGCAGTTATTGCTACAAACATAGTCGAGCAGATAGAAAAACGTATTCCTTTCAGAAGAGCTATCAAACAAGCAGTGGAATCTGCAAAACAAGCTAGGGTACAAGGCATTAGAGTAGTTATCGCAGGAAGATTGAATGGTGCAGAAATTGCTCGTCGAGAAGTATTCGGTTTCGGCAAAGTGCCATTGCACACTATCAAACACTTTATCGACTACGCCTTCCGTACCGCATATACCACATATGGAACCATTGGAGTAAAGGTGTGGGTTCTGCCAGCACCAGCAGAAGAAAATAAGGAGAATAAATAATCACATGTTAGTCCCAAGAAAAGTAAAATTTCGTAAGCAGCATAGAGGCAAGCGTGGCGGAGTCGCCACTCGCGGTAACGTAGTCAGCTTTGGTAAATATGGGCTCAAAGCCATGGAAGCTAGCTGGATAACCTCTCGCCAGATCGAAGCTGCTCGCCGAGCCATCACTCACTTTATTAAACGAGAAGGAAAAGTATGGATAAGAATATTTCCACATCAAGCCGTCACTTCTACTCCAAACGAGACTCGTATGGGTGGAGGAAAAGGAGCGGTTAGCCACTATGTTGCAACTGTAAAGCCGGGAACCGTAATGTTTGAAATGGATGGTGTCCCTATGGACATTGCCAGTCGTGCTCTTACTCTAGCTGGACACAAGCTACCGATAAAAACCAAGTTTGTTACTAAATAAATCATGGCAAAAGAAACTACCAATATTTCTGAATATCGCAAGATGGATGTAGCGAAACTCAAAAAAGAACTGGCTACTGCCAGAATGAAATTGCAGGATTTGCGTAATCAGCTAACTATCGGCAAACTGAAGAATCATCAGGAACTGCGCAAAGTCCGCCACTCAATTGCTCAAATGGAAACTATTCTCAATGAAAAAATTATTTTGGAGGCAATCTCTCATGGAGAAAATTAGACAACAAAAAATTGGTATTGCTATTTCCAAGGCCGGTCAACAGACTGTCGTTGTAAAAGTAGATACGCACATTGCTCATCCGCTCTACAAAAAACGGATGCGAGTAACCAAGCGTTTTGCTGTTCACGATACTGAAAGCAAAGTACAGGTCGGAGATACTGTCTTAATTGGCGAAACCAGGCCAATCAGCAAAACCAAACACTGGGAAGTCATTTCTATAGTCAAACCAAACACTACTATAACCATATGATCCAAGAAGGAACCAATTTGAAGGTAGCAGACAACACCGGTGCAAAGCTGGTTCGCTGTTTCAAAGTGCTTGGCGGTTCTCGTCGACGCTATGCTGGTTTAGGTGACATTATCGTCTGCGCGGTAAAAGAAGCTTCTCCTACTGGAGTAGTCAAGAAAAAGGACGTAGTGAAGGCCGTTATCGTCCGCACCAAGCATGCTATTCGTCGAGCAGATGGAAGCTATGTTCGTTTCGACGACAACGCTGTGGTAATAGTAGATGCTCAAAAACAACCCCGTGGTACCCGTGTTTTTGGTCCAGTTGCTAGAGAGTTGCGGGATAAAAACTTTATGAAAATAATTTCTCTTGCTCCGGAGGTGCTCTAATGGATTTACGTAAAGGCGACAATGTATTGGTAATCAAGGGACGTGACCGTGGCAAAACCGGAACGGTAGTTGCAGCCAGTCCTACCACCAAACAGATTAAGCTGGAAGGACTCAATGTGGTAAAACGCCACCTTCGCAAGTCTTCTCGTGCTGGCCAACCTGGTGGTATTACCGAAAAAATTCAACCCATTCCTGCCTCGAAAGTCATGCTGATTTGTCCCAACTGCCATAAACCAGTACGGGTTGGACACAAGACCGTAAGCAACAAGAAAGAAAGAATTTGTAAAAAATGTCAGGCAATTATCTCATATGCTAAAAAGTAAGTATCAAAAAATAGTGCCCCAACTGCAAAAAGACCTTGGACTCAAGTCAGTTTCTGCTGTGCCAAAAGTACAAAAGGTTGTCGTCCATGTCTCTGCTGGCCGTGCAGTACTTGAACCAAAGCTGATCGAAGTAGTTCGGGAGGAACTAAAGAAGATTACTGGACAACAGCCGGTAGTAACCCGAGCTCGCAAATCCATTGCTGGTTTCAAACTGCGTGAAAATGCTGAAATTGGTGTAATGGTCACATTGCGGGGGAAGCGGATGTATGATTTCCTTGATAAGCTAGTAAACATCACCTTGCCGAGAGTCAGAGACTTCCAAGGTCTCCCAGACAAAGGTTTTGATAACCACGGTGGATTTAGTCTCGGTATCAGGGAACACATTGCTTTCCCTGAAGTAATTTTTGAAAACGTTGAGAAGATATTAAGTTTGCAAATTACCGTTGTAACCACAGGAAAAAACAAGGCGCAGACAAAAGCATTGCTGATCGCCCTAGGTTTTCCATTTCAACAAGGAGAAGGTAAATAAATATGGCAAGAAAAGCATTAGTAAATAAAGCGAATAAAAAACCCAAATTTTCCACTCGGATAAATCGGCGTTGTTCAATTTGCGGTCGTCCCCATGGATATATGCGAGATTTTGGAATCTGCCGCATTTGCTTCAGGGAACTTAGCCGTAATGGACAACTACCAGGTATAAAAAAAGCTAGTTGGTAATCAACATCATATGACTATGACCGATCCTATTTCAGACATGCTTACTACCCTGCGCAATGCAGTAGCTGTGCGCAAGGAAACAGTATCTATCCCATACTCCACCGTGCGTTTGGCTATTGCCAATCTTCTTGAAACAGAAGGATACCTGCGGAATGTAAACGTTGTCGAGAAGGAAACAAAATCTAAATTCAAGCAGATAACAATGACCATGAAATATGTTCCCAACGGAGATCCAGTTATCCAAGGCATCCGTCGGGTAAGTAAGCCAGGTCAAAGAATCTACAGCACTACTGGCCGGTTGCGCAAAGTTCTAGGCGGTGTGGGTATCTCTGTTGTATCCACCTCTCAAGGCCTAATGACAGATCACCAAGCTCGTAAAAAGAGTCTTGGGGGAGAAGTTCTATTCAAAATCTGGTAAACAATATGTCTAAAATAGGTAAACTACCAATTAAAGTTCCAGCCCAAGTTACCATTACGGTAGCCGACGGTGAGATAAAGGTAAAAGGCCCCAAAGGAGAGCTGGTGGTTAGCCTACCTTCTTGCATCACCCTCAAACAAGAGGGAGATGAGCTCCACGTAGAAAGGGCCAACGAAGAAAAACCAACCAGAGCACTGCATGGACTTATTCGTTCTCTGGTAAACAATGCAGTAGAGGGTGTTACAAATGGATTCACCAAAACTTTGGAAATAAACGGAGTTGGATACCGAGCAGAACTCAAAGGTAATGTAATCGTCTTGCATATTGGTCTTTCTCATCCCGTAGAAATCCCCGTGCTTGAAGGTGTGGAGATTAAATTAGAAAAGAACCAAGTCATAATTACCGGTATAGACAAACAACGGGTAGGGGAGATGGCTGCAGTTATTCGTTCCCACAAGAAACCTGAACCATATAAAGGAAAAGGAATAAAATACATAGATGAAGTTATCCGTCGCAAGGCTGGTAAAACTGCTGCAACAGGCTCGGGTAAAACTGCCGGTTAAAATATCTTAATATGTCCAAAGAAACTGCAAAAAGTAATCGTCGTCGTCAGCTCCGTACCAATCGGACCAGGATTAAGGTAGGCGTTCATGCTGCTCGTCCTCGGCTGGTGGTCCACCGAAGCAACAAATACATTTATGCTCAGATAGTAGATAGCGATGGTAAAGTTTTGGCTTCTGCCTCCAGTCTCAAAGTAAAAGTCAAGACTCCCATCGAACGTGCTACTCAAGTCGGCCAAGCCGTAGCGGCAGTAGCAGTTGAAAAGAAAGTCACCAAAGTAGCTTTTGATCGTCGCGGATACAAATATCACGGGCAAGTAAAAGCCTTGGCAGATGGTGCTCGCGAAGGAGGATTAAGTTTTTAAATAATATGGAAAAACCTCAAGAACACAATCAGGGACGTGGCAGGGGAGATCGGAACCATCATCGTTCTGCTCGCAAAGAAACTGTGCCATCAGAATTCCAAGAAAGAGTTCTGGAAATAAATCGTGTTACTCGCGTTGTAAAAGGCGGAAAACGCATGAGATTTCGGGCTCTTGTAGTATTAGGTGACAAAATTAGTCGCGTGGCTTACGGTCTTGGCAAAGCTAATGACGTTACCACTGCAGTTGCCAAAGCGGTGAATGAAGCCAAGAAAGATATCAAGAACGTCTATATGATCAAAGGCACTCTCCCATATCGGGTCCAAGCTAGTCACAAGAGTGCAACGGTTCTGGTCAAACCAGCCAAGTCCGGTACTGGTCTCATCGCTGGTGGAGCAGTAAGAATTGTCTTGGAACTCGCTGGTGTCAAAGATGCAGTTGCAAAGGTTCTTGGTTCTTCAAACAAGATAAGCAATGTTGTGGCAACCATTCAAGCCCTAGATAGTGTTCAACCTTCAGCAGACATTCTTGCTCATAGAGGTAAGATGGCTAAGCCAAAAGTAGAAAAAGAAGTTAAGGAAATAGCCAAGTAATAATTGTTATAAATATGGATGCAATGCACGAAATTGTCGGAGTAACCAAGAATCCTACACGTAAACGTGTCGGTCGTGGTTCATCTGCCGGTGGCGGATCAACTGCCGGTCGGGGTAACAAAGGACAAAAATCAAGAACTGGTGGTCAAGTTCCAGCCTATTTCGAAGGAGGCCAAACCCCACTTATTAGACGACTCACCAAGCGTCGGGGATTTCGTTCTCATCGCAAATTTAGCGAAGTAAGGATCAACCTAAAAGATCTGCCTAAGTACGCCAAGGAAAATCAGCTCAAGATAAGTCAGCTCGTGGAGGAAGGTAAGATCATGCCAGATACCAAGGTAAAGATTTTGGGTGAAGGAACTCTTCCTGGTGCCTATTTGGTACAAGCTCATTTTATTTCTTCTTCTGCTCGCGCTAAAATCGAAGAGCAGGGAGGTAGTATAGAGATTATTAAATAATGGCAAATATTCTTGAATCAATCAGACAGGTCTTCAAGCATCGCGACTTGCGTATGCGCATATTCTGGACTCTTATAATTGTTCTCATAGTTCGGATTGTTACTCATACTCCAATGCCAGGAGTCAACTTAGACGCTCTGTCTCAAGTATTTGCAAGCAACCAATATCTCGGACTGATTGATCTCTTTTCTGGAGGTTCACTCAATCGTTTCTCTATTGCCATGATGGGTGTGGCTCCTTTTATCAATGCTTCGATTATCATGCAGCTCATGGGCATGGCTCTGCCAAGTGTGGAAGCATTGCAGAAAGAAGGTGAATATGGTCGTCGCAAAATAAACCAATATACTCGTTGGCTGACTATTCCCCTGGGAATGATCCAGGCCTACGGAATGATCGCTCTGCTTCAGCGTTCGGACATCAAAGTATTGGGAGATATCACGATGATGAAAATGTTGGCCATTATCCTCATTGTTACCGCCGGTACAGTTCTGTTGATGTGGCTAGGTGAACTAATTTCCGAACATGGTATAGGCAATGGAGTCTCCATTATCATCTTCATAGGTATTCTAGCTAGTCTTCCTCAAGGGCTAACTAGTACAGTAGCCTTGTTTGATGCTAGCAAGCTTATTGAAATCCTAGCCTTTGCTGTTTTGGCTATTGCTACCGTATATCTAGTTGTTTACATCACTGAAGGACAACGAAACATTCCCATTGCCTACGCGGGACGCGGAGGCGGAAATCGTCTTTACAGTGGCCAGACTAACCATCTTCCATTGCGGGTAAACCAAGCTGGTGTTATTCCCATCATCTTTGCAATCTCGCTTCTTCTTTTCCCAGGTCTTATTGCCTCATTCTTCGCTAATGCCAGAACACTTTGGATTGCAGAATCTGCCCAATGGTTGCAATCTGCTTTTAATGATAAATGGGTTTACGGTGCTCTGTATTTCGTTTTGGTTGTATTCTTTACTTACTTTTACACTTGGGTAGTCTTCAAGCCGGATCAAGTGGCAGAAAATATCCAGAAATCTGGAGGGTTTATTCCCGGTATTCGTCCAGGTCGGCAGACGATAGATTTCCTTGCCTATGTTAGTAATCGGATTACTTTGGCTGGTGCAATCTTCCTTGGACTTATCGCTGTATTACCCAACATTGTCGAAGGACTAACCAAAATCCAAACTCTTACTTTGGGAGGAACTGGTCTGCTTATCGTTGTGTCAGTTGCGCTGGAATTGATGCGTCAGCTTCGCGCCCAGCTAATCATGAAGCGATATGACACCATCTAAACCAGACATTATCCTCTACGGTGGTCCCGGTTCTGGGAAAAGCACTCAGGCCATTCAACTCGTCAAGAAACTTCGCGCCCAACATCTAAACATGGGTGCTTTGCTTCGTGAAGTGGCTAAATCTTCTTCGGCTGAAGGAAAAAAGATGAAGCAAATAACTAGTCAGGGAAAACTTGCTCCCGTACATATTACCAATAGGTTGGCGGAGAAATTTATCCGTCAAGCGGGGAAGCATCAGATAGTCTTTGATGGCTATCCTAGAGATCTTTGTCAGATGAAGTTTTTGGAAAATATACTAGAAAAAAACAATCGTCATTCGGTAATGGTGTTTATTAAACTCCCCATTAGTGTTGCTCGTGCTCGTCTTTTGAATCGAGCAAAGATTGAACACCGTATAGATGATCTAGATCCCAAGGCTCTGACTCGTCGTATTCAAGTCTTTAGTGAACAATCCAAAAAACTGTTAGCAAGTTACCGCAAACAAAAACGTCTAATTACCATAAATGGCG